>NZ_JAVRHM010000006.1:0-193467 GCF_031846525.1 Autumnicola patrickiae | reverse complement strand
GTTATGCTAATGGAGATAACTAATGCATTTCACTTTTTGAAGGTAGGGTGTTGCAGCCTTTAATTATAATTTCATTTTTTATCGCCAAAGCCAATAATTTTGTATTTTTAGAAAATTGAAGTCAAATTACCACAAAATAATTCAAAATTAAAGTTACCTAAAGGGTTACCTTGAAGATATGATTCAACGAAAACCTTTCTAGTTCTAGGATGCGCAAGTTAGGTTTGAATCCTGGCGAGGTCACTCTTAAGATTAACAAATCTTATCAAAACCGCGCAAATCTTATGATTAGCGCGGTTTTTTAGGTTTTGGGTTTTTATTTTATTTGATAGTATTCAAATTGTAATGAGAACTAAAAGTAGCATCCCGGGATGAAATAATTGTGTTTTAATACTTCCGATATACTTACGGCTATTTAATTAACTTTGCTTTCTAATATTAATTTGTTTAAAGTTAAATAATGAAAGAGGTCGCTATTTTCGAGGATGATCCTGATTCCCTCTTTACTTTTAATTAATTATTATCCTGTTTTGTGCTTCTATATTTTGATATTCTGCATTACAGAAAAAGGTAGTGGCAGTTAAGGCCGGGAATACTTCAAATGGGGGAATGGAAGGTGACGGTTTTTCACTTGTGTCCGGTTGCTGTTAAACGAAGCTCTTTTGCCTGGAGTTACGGAAGGGGAATGGGCTGAGTGGGTAGGCTACTATTGAAGTAATATAGAAATAACAATTAAATTCTAATACCTCTTTATTATTTTTGGCTGACTAATTTTCGAATTAAATGCAATGCATAGAAATTTATTTTGCTCTTTTCTTATAATAACTTTTATAAGGATTTCAGCTAACTAAATTCTTATGAAGGTTTTTTAGCAATTTAAAATTTTCGATCCTGAAATGAGTTAATTATATTGTAGTGCTGTTGTGTTAAAAAAATAAGGCAATTCCTGAGAAGCAAAGTAAGCCTAGAAGAACTTTCTTAAAAAATAATTCATCGATCTTCCGAAAAAAATATCCGCCTAAAAACTGCGCCAGGATAAATACTGGAAAAATGATAAGACTCATTTTCAAATGGCCACCATTTAGCAAACCTCCAACAGCCAGAGTGGGTAATCTTACCGTTGTAACAAGAGCTAAAACTCCAATCATTGTTGCTCTGAAAATCTTTACATCTTCAACTGTATTTTTTACAGCGATCACATATAAAGGACCTCCAGTTGAAAAGACTCCTGCAAAAAAACCACCCAAAACACCAAACAACACGGTGCCTTTGGAGCCCAATTTAATATCTATTTTTCCAACACCAACATAAGCTACATATAATAGAATAAAAACGCCGAGTGCTTTTTTTAAAAGAATGGGTTGGCTAAAAGTAAGAACAGTAATTCCAATAATTATACCTATTATTGAGGTAATACTCAATTTTTTAATGACATTTTTATCTATATATTTCCACTCTTTATAAACTAGGGAAATACTTGAGAAAAGATAAAAAATAGATATATACGCAATAGCATCAGGTAATCTAAGGCCGATTAATAATATAGGTAGGGCTATTAACGAACCAGCAAAGCCAACCACCGTTTGCACAAAAAAACCACAAAAAATAGCAGTTCCAAGAAGAATTAATAAGTTATAATCCATAAAAACAGTAGATTAATTTTGAAGGCCCAAAATTAGTTACATTAATAGCTTTTACCCAGTGGATAAATTAGGTATATAGCGTATTTTCCAAATAAAAACCGGTAATTGCGTCTAAAATCAAATTATTTATGATTGATAAGGCAGATCTAAAGTTGATCGAACTATTAAAAGTTAACTCAAAAACTTCGTATGCAGATCTAAGCAAAAAAGTATCCCTATCTGCATCTTCTGTTCGAGAAAGAATTAATAAGTTAGAAGATATGGGAGTAATTAAATCTTATAGTTTAGAGGTAAACCAAGCTTTACTAGGCAATAGTCTGGAAGTATTTATATTGTTAAAAGTTTTTACCGGAAAATTACAATTTGCAATTAAAGAATTAAACAAATATCCTGAAATTCTTAAGGCGCACCGAATTACAGGTCCTCATAATTTCCATTTAAGAGTGGCTCTTAGAAATCAGTTACATTTACAACAGTTTATAGATGAATTGACTAAATTTGGAGAGCCCACTACGCATTTGATTTTATCTGAACAAAATTGTGTTAGTGATTAGATCTTTTTGTTACCCAAAAATAGGAAGATTTCTTAGATGAATCCTGAAACCTATTTTAATCAGACTATTAGTGGTCTAAAAAATTTTAGATTATAGTTATGTGTAATTTTGTTTCTAAGATCCAGCTTATTGTTATAGGAAGTTTTTTACAAAAACTCAAGGAAACAATTTAATTACCATTGGTTATCACAATGCAGCCCGGACTTTCTACTAAATGTTTGTATTTTGCATTAAAGTAAAACGGTAAAGTTTTACTGAGGTTATTAATTTTTTTCTGTTAACCAGGTAACTTTTTGATCACTCTGATGATCTTGAGTGATTATTTCACCATAAAGGTCAGGTCTTCTTGCATTTAAATACCTATGGCCTCCTGATTTTTCAATCTTATTATAGAGTAGAGCAGCAGTGGCTGTTCCATCTCCTAACATAGTGCATTCGCAAAGAATATCTCCAAATGGATCCAAGATCATTGAGCACCCATTCTTTAATTGGTCATCATCCATTCCTATTAAATTAGAAAAAACCACATAAATACCATTGTCATAAGCTCTAGCCGGAAGCCATTTCATTAACCACTCTCTTCCTTTCATACCATTAAATTCAAGTCTTAAGGAGGTGGGATCTTCTAAGCGATTATCCCATAGTTTTGGCTCAACAAAACCTGCTCCGGGTCTAGTCGATGGAGTGCACATTGTAACATGCGGCATAAATATTAAATCTGCTCCTAATAATTTTGTTGCACGAACATTTTCTATAATATTATTATCATAACATACTAATATTCCACATTTCCATCCAAACAAATCAAAAACACAATACTCTGACCCCCTACTTAAGTGAGAATTTATAAATGGATGTAATTTTCTATATTTTGTAATGAGACCATTCTGACCAATACATACATATGTATTGAAAATTTTCCCATTTTTATCCTTCTCAATTAGGCCTGAAAGAATTATTATATTGGTCTTTTTTGATATTTCAATTAAACTTTTAATAGATTCTCCATCCGGTAAATTCTCAGCAATATCTTCCAAACTTTTTTTATCTAGTTTTCTAAGAAAGCTATAACCCGTGATAGAACATTCGGGGAAAACAATGACTTGTGACTTTTCTTTTGCTGCTTCTTTGCATAAGGTTTCAATCATAGAAATATTATATTCTTTATTTCCGCTTTTCACCTCGAATTGAGCTGTGGTTATTTTTAAGTTCCTCATAAAATTTCAATTAAAATGTACGGATCTATAAAAGGAAAAAAAGAAAATCAAATCTTCTTCACTAAACTGCTCTCTGATTTTATTAAAAGCAATTCTCATCTGAGATTCTACTGTTTTCGGTGAAATATTTAGGTGGTTTGCAATTTCTTGATAATTTAAGCCTTCAATTTTACTCAATTTTAAGATGATCTTACACTTTTCAGGTAGGTTTTCAATCATTCTCTTCATCTTCTCAATTCTTTGTTTAATTTCTTCGGAATCGTTCTCAATTTGTTCAGATAAAGCCGTTTCTTTTAATTCAATTAAAAATTGGAGGTCTCTTTTTTCTTTTCGGTAATGATCGATAAAAATATTTCTAGCTACGAAGAAAATATAGCTTTTGGGAGATTTTGAAGTGTCAATACTTTCTCGATTTGTCCAAAGAATAACGAATGCTTCTTGAACAATATCTTTTGCTTGATCACGATCTTTAGTAAATGTTATAATATAAGAAAGTAGTCTTTGATAATATTTATTATAAAATTGTTGGAACGCAAGAGAATTATTATCCTTTATTTTTAAGAACAATTTTACATCTGTCATTTAAATATTTCCTTTCAAATTTTTTGAAATTTCAATTAACAAAAAAAAAACCTTAGTTGATAAACAATTTATAATATTAACTAAAAATACATCAAAATATGAAAATTAGATTTATCCTATAAACGTAATAGAATATAAAGTTATTTGATTTATAGTTTATTTAAATGTATTTACAATACGTAATACATATTCCGAAAACGTTTTCTTGAATAAAAAATATCAAAATTTTTAAGGGTTTATAATTTACCAATCGTAATAGTATTAAGAAATATTAAGAAGATTAGGATATGATTGATAAATTAATTCTTAAATATTTGGACGACACTATAAATAGTGAGGAACTTAGCCAACTATATAAGCTTTTAGAGAAACCGAAAAACCAAATCATTTTTAAAAACTATATTCGTTATAATCATGATATTAATCTCACCTTAACGCCAGTTAATCTTCAGAAAGATTTTAAAATTATTAAGACAAGAATTGCCGATAAAAAAACTTCGAAAAATCTTATTTCCCCTCTGCTAAAATATGCAGCCCTTATACTTTTTATTATTGGTTTAGGCTACTTTTACCATCAAATTAAACCTTTTGATTCTCAAGCTGATTATGCAAATGTTTCTGAGCATAATTATATAACTATAGAAAAACAAAATGGAGATATTGTAAAATTTATTGTAGGTGAATCAAGAAAAATCACCAACCTAAGCGGAGATGTTATTGGTGAAATAGAAGATGGACAATTAATATTAAAAGATAATTCAAGTACGAAAGCAAATGCTTTTCATGCCCTAACTGTCCCTTATGGACACAAATTTAAATTAACACTTGCCGATGGGACAAGAATTCATCTAAACTCAGGTAGTTCGCTACGTTATCCATTAGTCTTTAACAAGAAAGAAAGAAAAGTAAATTTAGAAGGTGAAGCTTTTTTTAAAGTAGCCCCAAATGAAGATGCTCCTTTTATAGTAGAAAGTAAGGGGTTATTCTCTAAAGTTCTAGGAACTGAGTTTAATTATTCAGCTTATCCAGATGATAAGTCTACCGATGTTGTTTTAATTGAAGGTTCAGTGGGGGTTGGGTTAAAAACCAATTTGAAGGGAGAAAATAGCTATCAAATTCTTGCACCTTCTCAAAAAGCAACTCGTTTCCTTTCCGAGAATAAAATTGAAGTTGAAGAGGTAGATACTAAAAAATATATTGCTTGGACCCAAGGCTCATTAGTTTTTGAGGATGAGGATATGAAGAGCATCTTAAGAGTTCTTCAACGACGTTATAATGTTGAAGTGATAAATAAATACCCAGATTTGGAAAATTACAGATTTAGTGGCGTGTTTAAAAAAGTAGGTGTTGAGGAAGTATTAAAGACTATTCAAAGCCATACACCATTCAATTTCAATATCACTAATAATAAAGTAACCATTGAACCACTAACCACACAATAATTATTCATTTACTAATTAAATTTTATATCATATGAGAAATCATTACTACAGATCTAATTTTTTTGGGAAGAGTCGATTCTGCCTTTACGTATTTTTTCTGATTTTTTACAATGCTAATGCAGAAAATTGTCAGTCTAGTCCAAAGATTTCAGTTTCATTAACGGATGTTACCCTGGGAACAGTATTTGAGGAAATCACAGAAGCTAGTGGGTATAATTTTTTTTATGAAACATCAGAAATTGATTTAAATTCTAAAGTGTCTTTGCACAGTGAAAATCAATGTATTGATTCCACATTAGTATCACTACTTAATCCAAATCAATTTGAATATAAAATCATAAGTAATCAAATTGTTATTAAGGAAAATCCTAATTACAATGTTGGCCGAAAAGTTATTGATCCAGTCTCCGAAATTCAACAAACTACTATAACTGGAACTATAGTTGATGAAAAAGGAATGCCACTCCCCGGTGCAACAGTACAAGCTAAAAACACCAATACTGGGGTTGTAAGTGATTTTGATGGGAATTTCGAAATAACTATGCCGGAAGGTATAAATACTTTAGTAGTCACTTTTATGGGTTTTATTGCACAGGAGATAGATGTCGCAGGAAGAACTGAAGTAACTATTACACTCCAGCCTGATGCTGCGGCCCTAGATGAGGTGGTAGTAGTTGGTTATGGTACTCTTTCTAAAAGGAAAGTAACTGGTTCTGTCTCCTCTATTAGTCAGGAACAGATTGCTGATATTCCAGCTGTGAGCGTGGAAAATGCAATAGTAGGACAAGTTGCTGGGGTACAAGTCCAGGAAGTTTCTGGTGAACCTGGTTCAAGCCCAAACATAAGGGTAAGAGGATCGGGTTCGATTTCCGCTGGAAATGAGCCGTTATTTGTTGTTGATGGCATTCCAATATCTAAAAACTTAACTTCTGTAAGTGTACAAGGTGATTTGGCAAGAAGAGGAGGAGCCTTTCAAGCGCCACCGGTTAATCCGTTAGCCACTATAAATCCGAATGATATCGTTTCAATGGAAATTTTAAAGGATGCCTCTGCTGCGGCAATTTATGGATCTCGTGGAGGTAACGGTGTTGTTTTAATTACTACTAAAAATGGAACTCCCACAGATGAAGGAACTTTTTCTTTTAACACCTATTATAGCTCCCAAACGGTTGCTAATAAGATAGATTTAATGAATTCCGAAGAATTGATTGATTATACAACTGATTCAAGAAACAATGCTTATTTACAAGATATTGCCGGTGCTTCAATTAATGACCCAATTGGGCCTGGAGAAAGAGGTAATGGTAATTACGAGTTGCCCGAATCATTCCTGAATTGGGATGGAACTGATACTGATTGGCAGGATTTAATTTTTAGAACAGGTTCTATCCAAAGTTATAATCTTTCTTATGCTTCTCCTTTAAAGAATAAAACTAGCTTTTATGCCTCGGGAGAATATTTTACCCAAGAGGGAATTATTCCGGAATCTAGTTTTGACCGATATAATTTGATGTTAAATGTAGATTCTCAACTTACAGATAAGCTAAATTTAGATTTTCGATTGGCACCAACAATTACTGAAAATCAAAGGCAACCAGCCTCTGCGCCATATTTCGCAAGACCACCGGGGATTGTCTATTCTGCTTTGGTACATTCGCCAACAGTTAAACCGTATAATGAGGATGGAACAATTAATCAAACTAATAACCAGTCTCATTTAGGAGCTGGAACAACTACGGCAAGTAATCCATTAGCAATTATTCCTGCAGTAGATGATCGATTATTACAATTTCAAACAAGAGCCTCATTAGGCTTATCATATGAAGTTCTACCGGATTTAACCTTTAAAACTTTCGGAGGTGCGTACTTAAATATTTTTAATCGTGACTTCTATAGAGCAAATTCATTATTATACAGAGATGCTACAGAGGGAGAATCTTATGCTCAGGCTTCCTCTTCCACAGAAATTAACTGGCTATGGGAAAATACTCTTAATTATGAAAAGGAAATTAATGAACATTATATAAATGCCGTTGCAGGTTACTCGATTCAAAAAGATAATATCGATGTGAAACAGGTCCAAGCTGATAATTTTCCTGATGATTTGGTTAAAACAATTAGTGGAGGGCAGGTTTTTGCCGGAAGTTCTGTACGGGAGCAATGGTCTTTACTTTCTGCCCTGTTAAGAGTTAATTATAGTTTTATGGATAGATATTTGTTTACCGGTACAATTCGATCCGATAAGTCCTCTCGATTTGGAACTAATAATCAAACTGGTTACTTTCCTTCTTTCTCAGTAGGCTGGAGAGTAAACGAAGAAGAATTCTTACAATCTATTGATGCGTTATCCGAATTAAAAGTTCGCTTTAGCTGGGGCCAGACAGGAAATTTTGAAATTCCTAATTATGGGGCAATAGGTTTATTGCAACCCTCAAACTATAACTTAGGTGGAAATCAAGTTAACGGTCTTGTTCAATCTACACTCTCCAATCCTGATTTAACATGGGAGAAGGCAGAACAAACTAATCTAGGTATTGAATTAGGGCTAATTGACAACCGAATTTTTCTTTTAGCTGATTACTATAAAACTAAAAATACTGATCTATTATTAAACGTAACCATTCCTTCAGTTTCTGGTTTTGAAACTACCCTGCAGAATATTGGAGAGGTTCACAACGAAGGTTTTGAAGTAGCTCTGCTTAGTAGAAATTTAGTGGGAGAATTTACTTGGGATACCAATTTGAATTTTAGCACTAACAAAAATGAGGTTATTTCTCTTAATGCTAACAATGAACCGATTTATTCTGCTGGAAGTGCAGGTATTAGACATATCACCAGAGTAGGTGATCCAATAGGAAGTTATTATGGTTATGTGGTTGATGGTGTTTATCAAAGTGAAGAGGAAATTGCTAATTCCCCGGTTGATACTCAAGCTCCAGATCCGGCTCCTGGAGATTTTAAATTTAAAGACGTCAACGGGGATGGACAAATAACCCCTGAGGATAGAACTGTAACTGGTAGTTATTTCCCTGACTTCACCTGGGGGATAACCAATAAATTTAAGTATAAAGGAGTGGATTTGAGTTTCCTTATTCAGGGTGTTGAAGGTAATGAAATTCTTAACCTAACCTCTAGGCATCTTAAAAATGGGGAAGCCAATTTTAACTCTTATGCAATATTCAATGAACGCTGGAAGTCACCTTCTGAACCGGGCAATGGAATGGTCCCGCGGGCAGATAGAGTTTCCGGGAGTCATGGTAACAATAACAGACCTTCTTCTTTCCAAGTCGAAGATGGTTCCTTTGTAAGGTTAAGGAATATTACCCTTGGCTATACTTTACCTAAAGCATCAATATTTGGTGCTTCATTTGACAGGTTTCGTTTATACCTAACTGGGACCAATCTTTTTACCGAAACCGATTATCTAGGATACAATCCAGAAGTTAGTACAAACAGTACGAGTAGTTTGACACCTGGTGAGGATTATGGAGCATATCCATTAACCACGTCCTTTACTATTGGATTGAATTTAAACTTTTAAAATTTTGAAAATGAAAAAATCTATAATATATCTTTTTTTAGGAATAACCTTTTTTTCCTGTAGTGATGATTTCACAGAATTAGCACCCATATCAAACAGGAATGAAGCGGAATTTTATAAAAATGCCAATGATTTTATAGCCGCCGTTAACTCAAGTTATGCGGGTCTACAGGATAATGGAGTATATGGAAGAGCGTATTGGACAATGTTTGAAATGAGATCAGAAAATACTGATCAAGGACCTGATGCTACTGGACTAGCTCGTCAATTTGCAGAAATAAATACTTTTACAGAGAACCCTCTGAATGAACAAGTAACTGCCGCCTGGGTGAGCTCATACGATGTAATTGCAAATTCAAATGTTATTTTGAGTAAAATTGAATCTGTAGAAATGGACTCTTCTTTAAAGGAGAGGATAAAAGGGGAGGCTCTTTTTCTGAGATCCCTTATGTATTATCACTTAGCTATAGCCTATGGTAATATTCCTCTACAACTTACCCCCTACAAGGTGGGAGATGAACTTGAACAAGTTAATTCAGAAGTTGTTTACAATCAATTAATTCAAGATTTACAGGACGCTGAAGAATTCTTACCGGTAGACTATCCCGCTAGCGACATGGGCAGAGCTACAAAAGGTGCCGCGGCAACACTTTTAGCTAAGGTCCACCTTACTATTAATCAAAATTCTGAAGCTGAAGTAGTTCTGAGAAGAATAATAAATGACTATAATTATCGATTACTGGATAATTATGAAGATATCTGGGGTGTGGAAAATGAGAATAATGACGAATCTATCTTTGAAGTTCAATTCATTAGTGGTGGTATTGGTCAGGGAAGTCCTTTTACTAACGATTTTTCTCCTAGCGCATTTTTACAAACCGGTTCTGGTTTTGGAAGAAATCGTCCAACCGACGCATTGGTTAATTCGTTTAGTCCGGAAGATTTAAGATTTGATCCTTCTATTGGCACATCTTATATAAATGCCGAAGGTGAAACTGTTTTAGCGAACTACGTAAAGAAGTATGAAAGTGATCCTCAAACAGAATATGATTCCGACATAAACTTTATTGTTTTTAGATATGCCGATGTTCTTCTGATGTTGGCTGAAGCTATAGGAGAAAGTCCTGAAGCTTATGATCTCATTAATGAAGTTCGGAATAGGGCAGGTTTAGAAGATATAGACGGAAATTCCCCAGGTACCTTTGAGGAAAAGCTACTTCACGAAAGACAATTGGAATTAGCTTTTGAAAATCATAGATGGCCTGATCTTAGACGCTTTGGGGCGGAACGAGAAGTTTTTGAATCTGCAGAAGAGGTGGTAGAACCATCTGATGTCAGAGATTTATTTTACATCCCCCAAAGAGAATTGGATATCAATCCAAATTTCACTCAAAATAATTAAAACACCTTAAAAAATTAAAAATGAAATATATACATATATCTATATTTTCCACACTTTTATTACTCTTGAACTTTAATTTAAACGCACAGGAAGGAGTTGAAAACAAACTAAATATTATTGTCATTGGGGCTCACCCAGATGATGCTGATAATAAATTTGGAGGTACAGCTGCTTTATTTGCCGAAATGGGTCACAGGGTTAAATTTGTGTCTGTAACTAATGGGGATGCCGGTCACCAAAATATGGGAGGTGGACATCTAGCAAAAATAAGAAGGAAGGAAGCCCAGGAGGCCGCAAAAAAACTTGGAATTGAAGAGTACACCGTTTTGGATAATCATGATGGAGAACTTTTACCTACACTTAACGTAAGACATCAGTTAATTAGGCAAATTAGAGATTGGGATGCTGACGTCGTATTGTCACCAAGACCGGCGGATTATCATCCAGATCATCGTTATACCGGTATTCTGGTTCAAGATGCTGCATATTTAGTAATTGTTCCAAATGTCACTCCTGACACTCCACCATTAGAGAAAAATCCTGTTTTCTTGTATCTAGAGGATCATTTTCAGAAACCTTATCCATTCCAACCAGATATCACAGTTGATATTACCAATACTTATGAGAAAAAGATAGCGGGTCTGGATGCTCACGAATCCCAGATGTATGAATGGTTACCATGGACTGGAGGAAAATTGGATGAGGTGCCAAAGAACAAAGAAGATAGAATTAAATTTCTGCGTCAGAACTGGGGTGGAAATATTACTCCCGAGGAACGTCAAAACCTTATCAAATGGTATGGAGAAGAACATGGGGAAAATGTAAAATATGCTGAATCATTCGAAGTATGTGAATACGGAAAACAACCGAGCGATGAAGAAATAAAACAACTCTTTCCAATGCTAGACCAGAAATAATTGTAATGAAAAGGTTATTACTGTTATTTCAAATAATATGTTGGAGCATTTTATCTGTAAATGGCCAAAATAATAATGAAGAAATAAGAATTATTGCAATTGGGGCTCACCCTGATGATGCAGACATTCGATTTGGAGGAACAGCTGCTTTATTTGCTGAAATGGGACACAAGGTTAAATTCCTGGCTATTACCAGTGGGGATGCAGGTCATCAAAATACAGGTGGTGGCGCCTTGGCGCGAATAAGAAGAAATGAGGCTAATAAAGCAGGTGAAATTTTAGGAGTGGAATATGAAGTTCTTAGTAATCACGATGCGGAACTTACACCTGAATTACATATTAGGCACGATATTATTAGGAAAATTCGTGAATGGGAAGCGGATATTGTAGTTACACATAGACCTGTAGATTATCATCCCGACCACCGAAACACAGCAATCCTTGTTCAGGACGCAGCTTACTTAGTAATAGTTCCTAATGTTGTACCGGATACTCCACCCTTGGATACAAACCCTTTATTTATCTATGTTGAAGACCATTTTCAGAAACCAAACCCATTTAAAAAGGATATTGCTGTAATAATCGATGATGTAATTGAAAAAAAAATAGATGCAATGTCTGCCCATAATACACAAATGTTTGAATGGCTGCCTTGGACTCGGGGGATTTCTTTAGAAGAAATTCCTCGGGACAGCCAGGGTAAAAAAAAATTCCTCGAAAATGAATTGAAAAGACGCTTTCCTGAAAAAAAAGCTTTTGATGAGGAGGGAGTACAAGCAATTCGGAAATGGTATCCATCCAGTTCAATTAATAGAATTAATCATGTAGAATTTTTTGAAATCTGTGAATATGGTAGACAACCAACAGATGCGGAAATAACTAAGCTTTTTCCAATGTTAAAAACTAAAAAATGAAAAATGTAATAATAATATTTCTGTTTCTGATTATCGGTTTTACCACCACAGCACAGGAAAAAGAAAATAAACCTTTAAGGATAATAGCTATTGGGGCACACCCCGACGATTGTGATTTTAAATTTGGTGGTACAGCTGCTTTATTTTCAGAAATGGGGCATAAAGTTAAATTTCTAACCTTAACTAATGGTGATGCCGGTCATCAAAATATGGGGGGTGGTGTCCTTGGCAACCGAAGAAGAAAGGAAGCTAATAAAGCTGGAAAAATTCTTGGCGTTGAATATGAAGTCTTGGATAACCATGATGGAGAACTTCTGCCCAGTTTAGAAGTGCGAAACCAAGTCATTAGAAAAATAAGGGAGTGGAATGCTGATATAGTGTTAGGGCTACGGCCTAATGATTATCATCCAGATCACCGAAATGCTGGTATAATCGTGCAGGATGCAGCCTACTTAGTGATTGTGCCCAATGTCGCACCCGATACTCCTGCTCTTAAGAAAAATCCTGTTTTCTTTTACATGAATGATAATTTTCAAAAACCTTATCCATTTTCTAGAGATGTGGCAGTTGTTATAGATAAGGTCATGAATAAAAAGATTCAAGCCTTGGCAGCACACGAATCCCAAATGTTTGAATGGGGACCTTGGACTAATGGAGTTAAAACGGAAACCATCCCTGAAAACTCTGAAGAAAGATTGGAATGGTTAAATAATAAATACAATGGTCGAAGGGAGTTTAATCAGACGGAATTAAATGCTATTAAAACATGGTATCCAAGCTTGGATATTTCCGGAGTCAAGAATGCTGAATTCTTCGAATTATGTGAATATGGCTATCAACCTAAAAAAGAAGAATTGGCGCAACTATTTCCAATGTTAAATCGAAAAAATAACTAATTAAAAATTTTAATAATGAATAATACGAAAAGGTATAATCATATAATTCTTTTGGTTGTTTTGATTTTTTTCGTGATTTCTTTTATCACAAACATACTGAATTCAATCATTTCAGATGTTAAAGAAAGTTTCGATTTGAGTCTTACACTAACAGGACTTTTACCATTTTCTTTTTTTATAGCCTATGGGGTTATGTCAATACCAGCTGGCTTTTTGTCTGAAAAATATAGCTATAAGAAATTATTAGCCTTCAGTTTCTTTATTATGTCTGTGGCGTCATTAACATTTGTTCTTTTTCCGGGATATTTAGTTTTTAGCTTAACACTTTTTACTTTGGGATGCTGTATGGCCGTCCTTCAAGTCATTATCAATCCAATGTTAAGGGTTGCGGGGGGAGAGGAGAACTTTGCATTTAACTCAGTTTTAGCACAATTAGTATTTGGTCTCGCGTCTTTTGCTAGTCCGTTTTTATACAAGTACCTAGCAAAAGATTCTATAAATGAAGGTTTTTCCATAGCTTCTATTCTTAAAGCTTATGTTCCGAATAATATGCCCTGGATAGCCTTATATATTATTTTTGCAGTAATTGCTTTTATTTTATTGATTGTGGTAATCCTTACCAAATATCCACAATTTAAAAAAAATAAGGAGGAAGCTGCAGGAACACTTTCCAGTTATCTTCAATTGTTAAAAAATAAATGGATTTTACTGTATTTCTTTGGTATTTTCTCATATGTTGGCATCGAACAAGGAATTGGAAATTGGATATCTCAATTTCTTCTTCAGTATCATGAATTGGATCCACAAACAACGGGAGCAGAAACTGTAGCTTATTTTTGGGCGATGCTTACGGTGGGCTGTTTACTTGGATTATTACTTTTAAAAGTAATGGATAGTCGCAGAGTTTTAATAATTGCTACTACTATAACGATACTATGCCTTATACTTACTTTAATTGGTTCGGCTTCTGTAGTAGTTATAACCTTTCCTTTAATTGGCTTTTTCATCTCAGTAATGTGGTCAATTATATTTTCATTGGCACTAAATTCAGTCAAAGAGCATCATGGTGCACTCTCTGGTATATTATGTACGGGTATAGCAGGAGGAGCAATTTTCCCCTTTGCAGTTGGTTGGATAGGAGAAATTACAAGTTTAAAAATTGGCCTGTTATTTTTATTGATTCCCCTTGGTTTTATCCTATCAATTGGATTTTGGGCGAATCCAATTGTTAACAATAAAACATTGAATTTTAAAAAGGACTGATAATTATGGAATTCATAGGAGTTGATATTGGAGGTACTAATATTAAAGCTGGGAATGTGGTTGATGGCAAAATTCTGAAAAAACATTCTATAGCCGTTAACCGGGAATCCTCGGAAGAAAAAATTCTTAATGATCTGTTTTTATGTATAGATCAAGTGATAACTAATAAGAGTCAGAAAATAGGTGTTGGGGTTCCTGGTATAGTTGATCCCTCCGCGGGTATAGTGTATGATATACAAAATATTCCATCTTGGAAAGAAGTTCCTCTAACCGAAATCATTTCTCAACATTATAATTTACCGGTATTTATTAATAATGATGCCAACTGTTTCGCAATGGGAGAGAAATTATTTGGTATAGGGAAAAATTTTATGAATTTCATAGGCCTCTCCTTAGGTACTGGGGTAGGAATGGGAATTGTAATAAATGGAAAGTTATATAATGGTGTTTTATGCGGTGCAGGAGAAATTGGTATGCTACCCTATAAAGAGGGTATTTTAGAGGAGTTTACTGGAAGTTTTTTCTTCCAAAACAGGGTTGGGGGATCGGCGAAAAAAAATTATGAGCTTGCACTTGTTGGGGATCAAGATGCCCTGGAGGTTTTTAAAGATTATGGATACCATATCGGGGAGTTAATTAAGATAATTTTATATCTATATGCCCCTGAGACAATAATTATTGGAGGATCCATTAGTAAAGCTTACCCATTTTACAAAGATATGGTTGAGTCTTCATTAAAAACCTTTCCATACCCCAAACAGTTAGAAGGTTTTCAAATTAACATTTCACAGCAATCTGATACAGCAATATTAGGAGCTGCAGCATTGTGTGTTTAACTATATAATTTAATTTTATGAAAAAGATTTTATTCATCGTTTGTTTTTTTATTGCTCTTATAAAAGTTAATGCAGCAATTCAACAATTACCTATAACGATTAAAAATAATGTAGAGGGCGCTCCAATTAAATTAGGGATACCGTTTCCTGTTGGAGCATTAGAATCTGTAGACCAGGTTAGATTATTGCACAAAGGAAAGGAAATTCCTATTCAGACAACCGAAGTAAATACTTGGGCACCTGTTGATTCAAGTGTAAAGTGGATGTGGATTTTCTTTTTCTCAAAAGAAACATCAGATTATACTTTGGAATTCGGTGAAGGAATTCACCCACGAGGCTATTCAAATGCTATAGTATCAACTAACAATATGAGACCATCAGGTGGGATAACTGTAAATACTGGCCCATTAAAATTTACTCTAAAGAAAAAGGGGAATGGATTTATAGACGAAGTTTTCATTGATAAAAATAATGATCAAATATTTAGTGAAAATGAATTATTAGCTTCTTCTCCTAAAAATAATAGAGGAACCTTTTTGGATATTTTAGATGACCAGGGGTTGGATCTTTCCAATGCTATAGTCCACAATGTATTTAGGGAGAAAGGCTCTGGCCCGATGCATTCAATATTTAGAGTTCAGGGGACCTATATTTATAAAAATGGCAATAATAATTCCCCATTCGAGATTAGAATCCATACTTATGCCGGAAAAGCTTTTATTAAAGTTTTACATACTCTCACATATACTGGTATTCCAGATAAACATAAAGTTGTCGAAGGTGAACATGCTAATATAGCTACACAAAATGAGGTTATTTTACCTGAACAAACAATGGATGATGAAGGCTGGACTCTACCAAATGATCAAATTGCTGGGAGCGGCTTAACTTTTAAGTATCACTTAGGGGAAAATGTAAATATTATATCTTCTACCACTGATGGAAAATGGTATGAATCTCAATCTTCTTCCTCACTTATTAATCTGAAAGAGGATTCATCAGATAAAATCAGAATTCTACAGACGGGGCCTCAACAAAATAATAAAGATACCACTTCTTCACCGACACGTAGAATTGATGGCTTTAAAGCCCAATTAATAAAAGGAGAAGATACTTTAAGACAAAGTCAAAAGGCAAATGGTTGGATAAGCATTTCCGATTCATCCCAAGGCATTAGTTTAGGAATTAAAAATTTTTTAAATGAGTATCCTAAAGAACTGCAAATTGATCCTTCAACAAAATCTCTGAATGGTTATATATGGCCTTCTGACATAGAACCAAAAAGTTTTGAAAGAAAACATACAGAATTGGATGGTGGAATGCTAGGAAATTTTGCTCAGGGAATTACTAAGACTACAGAATTTATTTACTATTTCCATGAAAAAGAAGAGGATAAAGAAATTGAAAAAGTAATGAATTATTCTTTAAAATCTCCGGTAGCTCATGTACCACCGGAATGGTATGCAAATTCTAAAATTTATGGGAATATGGCTCCTTTTTCGAAAAAGCATCCTGAGTTCGAGAATGCTTTGCAATATAAATTTAACTGGATTGCCTTTAACCAAAGATGGGAACCTTGGCTGGGTATATTTGATTATGGTGATGCAAAGAATTATTATTTCAATGATGAATGGCATCAATGGAACAACAATGAGCCGACAGTGGATTTTCAATTATGGACAAATTTTATGAGGACGGGTAATCCAAAATACTATTACATGGCGGAGAGTATGAGTAAACATACAATGGACGTGGATAACGTGCACTGGCCTAGAAAAAGAACTTATGTAGGTGAAATAAATGATGCTATAGATTTTTGGAATTATATAGATGAACCAGAGTCAACACCATACTTAGGAATTGGAAGAAGGCACGCCGAAGAACATTGGTATGCACTTTTAAGCGCACACGTATGGATTCAAGGCTGGATTGCTTCCTATTATTTGACAGGTGATCATAGGGCATTAGAAGTTGCAAAAATGACCGGAGATACTTATTTAAAAAGAATATGGGGAGAACACGATTTAAGAGGAAGACGTCTCTATTTATCGGTGCTGAATTTAGTTGAGTTATATGACGCCACTAAAAGTATGAAATATAGAAAGGAACTAGATGAACGGGTTGATATAATGTTAGAACTTCAAAAAGAACAAGGAGGGAATCTTTTGTTAGATCGATACGGATATAGCCAAACCTATGTTGCACAGGGTCTGTATAAATACTATCAATTAACTAAAGATGAGAAGATTAAAAAGGCTCTTGTAGATCACGCTAGATGGGTTCGCAAAATCCCTCCTTTAAATCATCAAATGGAATCTTATTTAGCTTCTATTTATCCTTTGATTTTAGGTTATGAATTTACAGGCGAAAAAATTTATTTGGAAGAGGCTAAGAAAAGATCTGAAGTATTGAAAGTTAATAAATTAAAATCAGATCCAGGTGACTTTAAAACACAGAAAGAATTTAGTGATGCTTTATTAGAGATTTCTAACCTCCCTAAAAATAATGATGGATTTACCAACTGGGAAGTTAATCAAGGCTTAAGGGTGTTTGGCTGGACACATGCTTATAATATTCCTTACTTATTGTATTGGTTAGAGAAGGAAAATGAACAGAAAAAAGAATTTGAATAATGTTTGAAACTATAGACCAAATAAATCTTTCTTACGTAAAGCCAGGCATTTATGAAGAAACAAGATTTGAAAAATTACATAATGTAATTTTTCAAAATTCAGAAGAAGGGTCAAAAGAGATTGCCCGAGAAATCTCAAATTTAGTTCGTACCAAGCAGCAAAAGGAGGAGAATTGTGTGCTAGGCTTGGCTACTGGCTCATCTCCCCTGAAAATTTATGAAGAATTAATTCGAATGCATCGTGAAGAGGATTTAAGTTTTTCTAACGTAGTTTTCTTTAACCTGGATGAATATTTTCCAATTGACCCAGATGATTCCCAGAGCTATCATCATTTTATGGCAGAAAATTTATTCAAGTATATTGATGTAAAAGAGGAAAACATTCATATTCCAGATGGAAATATTTCCTATGAAGAGCTTCATGATTACTGCAACAATTATGAAAACAGAATTCAGAAACTTGGAGGAATTGACTTTCAGTTATTAGGGATAGGAAGGTCTGGACATATTGGTTTTAATGAACCTGGATCACATTTAAATTCCCAAACTAGGATTATAACTCTTGATCATATAACAAGGTCTGATGCAATCTCCGCTTTTACTTCTTTAGAGAAGGTTCCAAGAAAGGCGATTACTATGGGAATTAATACAATTTTACAGGCTAAGAGAATAGTTTTAATGGCCTGGGGAAGAAATAAAGCTAAAATTGTAAAGAAGGCTATTGAAGGGGAAATTTCCTCTAACATTCCCGCAACTTACCTTCAACATCATCAGAACACCACAGTGGTATTAGATAAAGCAGCCTCTTCTGAATTAACTAGAATAAGAGAGCCTTGGATAATAGGGGATTGTAATTGGGATAATAAATTGAAAAAAGAAGCTGTTATTTGGCTATGTGAGCATTTAAATAAACCGGTACTAAAACTCACGGATAAAGATTATAACATGTCAGGCATGTCAGGTTTATTAAATTTTAAGGGACCAGCATATGATTTGAATATTGAGATTTTCAATTTACTGCAAAATACAATTACTGGTTGGCCGGGTGGTAAACCTAATTCACCAGATTCTCATAGACCTGAAAGGTCAAAACCGGATAGTAAAAATGTAGTTATTTTTAGTCTTGCACCTGAAACCACAGTGGCTCATATAGGTGGGACTATGCATAGGCTAGTTGAACAAGGTCATAAAGTAAATTTATTATTTGGTTTAACAGAAGATTCAATTTCTACTGAAGAATACCTGAAGTACGCAGGTGTATTTAAAAAAATAATGCCGACTGATATATCCGAGGGTGTTATCGAAAAAAATTGTCCCACTATGGAGGGGCAGATGCCTTCAGGAACAGTAAAAAAAATAAAAGAATTCATTAGAATAGAGGAAATTTTAACAGCGGTAAAAAATCTTGGTATTCTGGAAAAGAATATAGAATTTATTAATATTCCCGAAAAAAATAATGAATTAAGTGAAAAAGAAACTGTTGAATTTATTAATGTTTATTTGGATAAAATAAACCCACATCAAATTTTTACGGCAGGAGATTTTAAAATTCCACATGGTATAGAAAAAAGATACCTGGATCATCTTATAAATTCTACTAAGAATTTATATAAAACAAAATCGCCCTCTCAATGTTGGATTTGGCTTTATAATGAATCGAATCAGGACTGGAAAATTTCTGATGTAGATATGGCCGTTCCTTTGAGTCCCGATCAGGTTTTAAAGAAGCGAAATGTAATTTTTAAATTTCTTTCCCAAAAAGAAAGAATATTATTTCAAGGTCCGGATACACGAAAATTTTATCTCGATTCTGAGAACAGAAACAGATCTATGGCTGAAAAATATCACAAGTTGGGGCTCACAGAGTATGAAGCTATGGAGGTATTTAAAAAATTATAAGTATATAGGTATGTCTAAAAAAAAATTCTTTCTTCTTTTAGCTCCTCTGATATTTTTTATCCTTGTCCTAAATCCTCCCGATGGCATTCCTGTGCAAGCATATAAAATGCTTTTGATTACATTATGGATGGCAATTTGGTGGGTTACAGAGGCTGTTCCAATAAGTGTAACTGCTCTTCTTCCCATCGTATTATTTCCTCTTACTGGTTCGCTAGAATTATCAGCTACTACTGCCTCCTATGGGAATAAATATATTTTTTTATTTATGGGAGGTTTTCTGCTTGCTACGGCGATTCAAAAATGGAACCTTCATAAACGGATAGCTTTAAATATTATAAATTTAATTGGCACTAATATTAATAGAATAATATTGGGCTTTATGATTGCTACAGCATTTTTATCAATGTGGATTTCAAACACCGCAACTGTAGTAATGCTAATGCCCATGGGGTTGTCAATTATCACATTATTGGAAGATAATCCTAATACCGCTCAAAATGAAAATAAAATTTTCGGAAAAGCATTAATGCTAAGTATTGCCTATTCAGCTTCAATTGGTGGTATAGCCACCTTAATTGGGACTCCTCCGAACCTCATTTTTGCCGGCTTTTTGGATGAAGCATATAATATAGAAATCACATTTTGGCAATGGTTTCAATTTGGCCTTCCTATTTCAATAATCTTATTATTTTTTAGCTGGCTTTATATAACCAAAGTTTCGTTCAAATTTCAAAGGAAAGATTTTCCCGGGGGGAAGGAAGAAATTGCTAATTTATTGGAGGAACTTGGTCCAATTAAAAAAGAGGAAAAAATCATTCTTTCAGTATTTATTCTGACTGCATTTTTTTGGATAACACGTTCTTTCTTATGGCAAGACATAATTCCCGCCCTTGATGATACTATAATAGCTATGGCTTCAGGTATTTTGCTGTTTACTTTACCTGCAAGAAATGGTAAAAGGATAATAAATTGGAATGATGCCCTGACTATACCTTGGGGAATAATGTTATTGTTTGGAGGAGGGATGGCCCTTGCAAGCGGTTTTCAGGAAACTGGTTTAGCAGAATGGTTTGGTTTGCAAATCACTTTATTCCAGGAATTGTCTTTGTTTTTTCTTATTATAATTTTAATTACCCTCGTAAATTTTTTAACCGAAGTAACCTCGAATACAGCTTCTACGGCAATGCTTTTACCTATAATTGCTCCAATAGCTATCGGCCTGGGAATTAACCCAATTTTATTATTAGTGGCTACTACTACTGCAGCATCTTGTGCTTTTATGTTGCCTGTAGCTACCCCTCCTAATGCCATAGTTTTTGGTTCAGGTCATCTTAAAATTTCTGATATGATGAAAACAGGAATTTGGTTGAATATTTTTTCAATAATTGTTTTAAGTATTTTAATATACCTTTTTCTACCGGTAATTTGGGACTTTACCAACTTTCAATTTATTAAATAACAAGAAGTTCAATCAAATAATAGTGGACATTATGAATCAAATAGAAACTCATTTTCAAAAAATCAGAAATGGAATAATTGGTTTAGGCCAGTGTTTTGAGAGTCCACAAGGAAAAAGAAAAATTATATATGCTGATTGGACTGCCAGTGGTAAATTATATAAGCCTATAGAAGAAAAATTACTTGCAGAAATAGCACCATTTTTTGCTAATACTCATAGTGAATCTACTTATACAGCTAATCTCATTTCAAATTCATATTCAGAATCACGAGCAATAATAAAAAAGCATGTGAATTCTAGTGATAAGGATATTTTGATTACTTCTGGTAATGGTATGACCGATGTTGTGAACAAGTTTCAGCGAATATTAGGACTTAAGGTTCCTGAAGGTTTAAAGCAATATATAAATATTCCTGAAGAGCTTAAACCTATAATATTTGTTACCCATATGGAGCATCATTCTAATCACACCAGTTGGTTAGAAACAATAGGTGATGTGATCGTAGTACCTCCCGATGAGAATGGAATGGTTTCAGTTGAAAATTTCAAATACTATTTGTCAAAATATAAGTTAAGAAAAAGAAAGTTTGCAGCTATAACTGCTTGCTCAAATGTCACTGGAATCCAGACTCCGTATTATGAAATAGCAAAGTTGTTACATCAAGAAAATGGATATTGCTTTGTTGATTTTGCCTGTTCTGCTCCTTACGTGAATATAGATATGCATCCAAACGATCCACAGGCCGGTTTAGATGCTATTTTCTTCTCTCCTCATAAATTTTTAGGAGGGCCTGGAACAAACGGGGTTCTACTCTTTAATAAAGATCTATATGAAAATATAATACCTGATAATTCAGGTGGAGGTACTGTTAGTTGGACGAACCCATGGGGGGGTCGTGAGTATATTTACGAAATTGAGGAAAAAGAAGATGGTGGTACACCAGGTATTCTCCAAAACATAAAAATAGCTTATGCTTTGAAATTAAAAGAAGAAATGGGGGTCAAAGAGATTATGGAACGTGAAAAAGATCAGGTGAATATATTATTCAAGATGCTTGAGAGTATTCCAAATCTTAAAATTTTAGCCGCAAATCAAAAAGAAAGACTACCTATTATTTCATTTACAATTTCTGGTCTGCACTATAATTTGGGAGTAAAATTGTTAAATGATTTTTTTGGAATACAATCAAGAGGAGGATGTTCTTGTGCTGGTACTTATGGACATTATTTATTAGGTATAGATCAAACAAAATCTCAAGAATTAAGTGAGAATTTAAAAAATGAAAATAGTTTTGAAAAGCCTGGATGGATTCGGATATCGGTTCATCCAACAACCTCAAATTCTGAAATACATTTTATATGTAATAGTATAAAAGCCTTAGCTGAAAATTATAAATGGTGGGCGAAAAACTACCAATATAACAGGAAAAAAAATGAATTTTTTTCTATTAATCATTAATAATCCATTTTAGTTCTCCTTTTTTAAAAGTGTCTTAATTTTTAACCTTATAAATTATACTTTAAGATGAAATATTATGTATTTTTAAAGAATAGAAGTCAAAATATCACAAATTAGTTCAAAATTAAAGATACCTAAATGGTTGCCTTGAAGATATGATTCAACGGAAACCTTTCTAGTTCTAAGATGCGCAAGTTAGGTTTGAATCCTGGCAAGGTCACAGAATTAATCCGCAACACTAAGTGTTTGCGGATTTTTTGTTTTCCGGAAAGCTTAGCTCAATCAAAGCTTTGGGAGGAAATTATAAAAGAGCACGACAGTAGGTTGTGCGGACTTTCATTCTCAGCACTTAGCTTTATAAGGAAAAAGAAGTTAATTCTGGGAAATCTACTCTTAAGAAACACTTGGAACCGCGGAACCTCAAGATTTACATGGTTTTTCAGATCTTTGGTAATTTTTAATCTGTGGAATCCGGAGTGGAGTGATTCCGCCATTTCTGAGGAAGAAGCGAAATGGAGGGTGCTGTTTTTTCACTCGTGCCTGGTATTTTTACAACTAATCGCTTTTCTCTGGAAGAAGGAAAGGAGAATACATTGGTATGAAAAGAGAGAAATTTTCATTTATCTAAACTTTCAGGAGTACTGCATTTAAATGCTTAATTAGTTTTTATCGGTATTTAAAAATTTGGTGCTTTAAAATATAAAATGGGAATAGGTAGACTCAGTTTGTTATATATCTAATCAATTATTTGCTTTTATGAGAAAAGTTTAATTAATTTGGAAATGTATTACGTACACTTAAAAATAGAATAGTATTAGTATTAAAATTCGATTTTGAACTTTATGAAATATATTGGTGAAAAAGGTTCAGGACGTTTACCTATTTGAAATAATTGAATTAATTTAAATTTTAGAAATGAAAAATTATAATAAGGCTCTCTTGTTATTGGCAGTACTGGCAATTATAGCCTGTGGAGAGAAAAAAGAAGAAAAGGAGCAATATACCATTAGTGATACTAATTCCACAGAGAGTACTACGACAGTAAAGTCGCAAGCTTCGGATGAGGAAAAAGTGATTGAAGTTTCTCTTTCGGCTGGTGATCAAATGCAATTCGATAAAAATGAGATTAAAGTTAAAGCAGGAAGTACTGTGAAACTTACCTTAACTCATACAGGGGAAATGGATGAAAAAGTTATGGGACATAATTTTGTTTTACTGAAAGAGGGAACAGATATAAATGCTTTTGGACAAAAAGCAATGCAGGCAGCTGATAACAATTATATTCCCGAAGATGGGGAGCAAGTAATAGCATATACAGAAATTCTTGGAGGAGGAGAATCTGCGACTATTGAATTTAATGCTCCTGAAGCGGGGACATACGATTTTATTTGTAGCTTTCCTGGTCATTATGCAATAATGAAGGGCAAATTCATTGTTGAATAACTCATTTTATTTCATTTTTATTAAATATTTTTTAGATTACATCCTAGCCTTGGGGTAATCTAAAAATATTTGATTAGGTTATAACTATATATATGTGAAGAATGCAATCGTTGTGCGAAAACGTTTTAGTTCGATTTAACAACCCTAATTTTCCTTTATTTAACGAGTATGAAAAATTTTTTAAAGCAGATTTGCTTTGGAGCCCTTCTGTTTCTTTTAGCTGCTTGCGCAGGAGGAATTAAAGATTCCCAAAAGAAAGATAATCACGGTAAATTAGAACCGGGACGTGTGGAAATCCTTTTTTTAGGTCATGACAGGGAGCTTCACAATTCTGAAAAGTTTGCGGGGATGGTGGCCATGCCCTTGTTTCAGGAGGGTATCAATTTATCCTATACTGAAGATCCTGAGGATCTCTCCATTGAAAATCTTTCAAAGTATGATGGTCTTATGATTTATGCAAATCATGACAACATTACTACTGAACAGGAAGCGGCCATAAAAACTTTCGTTGAGGGAGGTAAGGGGTTAATTCCTATTCACAGTGCCTCTTTTATGTTCAGGAATTCTGACTGGTATGTGGAGGCAGTGGGAGCGCAATTCAAGTCACATGAGTATGGAGCATTTACCGCACCAATTGTAAATCCAGAACATCCTGTAATGCAGGGTATATCTGAATTTGAGACAAAAGATGAAACCTACGTTCATGACAAAATAAACCCGGATATGACGGTTTTAATGGAACGTGTGGAGGGAGATCATCGTGAGCCGTGGACGTGGGCAAGAAAACAGGGTGAAGGAAAGGTTTTTTATACTGCCTATGGACATGATGAAAATACTTGGGCACAACCTGAATTTCATAAGCTACTTGCAAATGGAGTGCTTTGGGCTGTAAATGACAAAGCAAGGGAAGAATTAGCAAAATTAGATATACCTACTCCTGAGTTTGAGGATGCTGATATTCCTAATTATGAAAGGAGAGATCCCGCACCAAAATTTCAACGGGCTCTTTCTCCCGCAGAGTCACAACGACTTACAAAGGTTCCTGTTGATTTCGAGCTTCAGCTTTTTGCGGCTGAACCTGATATCATTAATCCGATTGCTATGGCATGGGATGAGAAAGGACGTTTATTTGTTATTGAAACCGTAGATTATCCTAATGAAGTAAGGACCGATTCAGGAGAAGGTAATGACAGAATTAAAATCCTGGAAGATACGGATGGTGATGGAAAGGCAGATAAAGTGACAGTTTTTGCGGATGGACTTAATATACCCACCAGTTTGGCTTTTGCCAATGGAGGTTTAATTGTTTCTATGGCACCTCATTTTCTATTCCTTAAAGATACCGATGGAGATGATAAGGCCGATGTTAGAGAGAAAATAATTACCGGATGGGGAAAAAGAGACACACATGCCGGTCCATCTAATCTTAAGTATGGTTTGGATAATAAAGTATGGGGCGTCCTGGGTTATTCCGGATTTGATGGGACTGTTTCCGGCAAGAAGATGTCTTTTGGTCAGGGGGTTTACAAATTTGATCCAGACGGAGAAAACCTTGAATTTTTAGCCAGGACCAGTAATAATACCTGGGGATTGGGCTTTTCTGAAGAATTTGATGTCTTTATTTCCACTGCTAATGGTTTACATAGTGCATATCTTGCAATGCCTAATGAGTCTATGAAAAGAGTAATAGCAGGAGGAGCGGGTAGTCCGGTATATAGGGTAGACTCGCATTACGATATGCCTCATGTTACACCCTATTTAAGACAGGTAGATTATCATGGTGGTTACACTGCTGCTGCGGGACATAATTTATATACTGCAAGGAACTATCCTAAATCGTATTGGAATAGTGTTGCATTTGTAGGTGAACCTACTGGCCGTGTGCTACATCAGGTTATCCTTGAAGAAAAAGGTGCCGGTTATACTGAAGAGAATGGATTTAATTTACTGGCTAGTGCAGATGAATGGTTTTCACCTGTACACGCTGAAGTTGGACCGGATGGAGCAGTATGGGTAGCCGATTGGTATAATTTTATCATTCAGCATAATCCTACACCTCGTGGTTTCGAAAACGGAGAAGGTAATGCTTATATAAACCCTTTGCGAGATCGTGGGCATGGCCGTATATATCGTGTTGTATACAAGGATGCCAAACCTGTTGCTCCTATGCAACTAAGTAAAAATGATGCTGAGGGACTTGTAGCTGCTTTAAAAAATGATAATATGTTCTGGCGTCTTACTGCTCAGAGAATAATTGTGGAATCTAAGATCGAATCTGTTATTCCAGATCTTTATGCTCTTATCAATGATAAAAATGTTGATGAGATTGGTTTAAACAGCCCGGCAGTTCATGCCTTATGGACCCTCCACGGCCTTGGAGCTTTGGATGGCTCTAATCGCCAGGCATTATTTGTGGTTGAAAAAGCATTGTCTCACCCTGCGGCCGGAGTAAGACAAAATGCTATTAAAGTACTGCCGGCTAATGAGCGTTCTCTAAAAGCAATTATAGGTGCAGATGTCATTAATGATGCTGACATGAAAACCAGGTTGGCTGCCGCCCTGGCTATTTCTAAAATGCCTAGTTCCCGCAGAGTGGGAGAGGTGATATATGGAGCAAGTTTGAATGAGAAAAATACAAGGGATGAGTATCTTCCACAGGCTCTATTTGCTGCAGCTCTTGCCCATGAGCAAGACTTTCGGGCTGCTGCCCCGGAGAGAGCTAATCTGCAAAAGGCAGACTCTCTTTTAAGCTTGTCGGAAAGGCTTATGAAAAGTATGAGCCAGGAGAGTTATAAGCTTGACAGGCGTTCGCCAATTGCATTTCCGCCTGACGTGACGGAGAAAGAGATTATAATCAGAACTTCTGTGGAACGTTCCGATGATGAAGACATGAGCGGCGTAATAGTAGAACAGGGGGATAATAATAACGGCTACAGTCTTTATATTCTCGATGGTAAATTACATTGGCTGGTAAAACAGGATGGAAAGACATACGAAGCAATTTCAAAAACTGTTGTACCTAAAGAGAAGTTTAATCTGATCGCCAGACTTTCTAAGGGAGGGTCAATGAGTGTAGATGTTGATGGAGAAACAGTAGCTGAAGCAAAAGCTCCTTCTCTGTTCTCAAAAGCTTTAATTTCAGGAGACGTTCGTGTTGGTAGATCGGATAACGAAAACAAGATTGGCGAGTATCCTGACAGGTTTTGGTTTAGAGGCGACTTGGACAGGGATGGTGTGTTGGAGTTAAAGAAAGCTTCTGAGAGTACCGTTGAAGCTGCTGTTGAAGCTCCTGTTGATAAAACACCTGTTAAAAAAAGCACTCCTGCACCTAAGACCAATCTTGATTCAGAAGCGGTAACTATTAATATGAAAGTTGTGGAGCATGAAATGAAATTTTCAAAGGAATCTTTTAAAGTAAAAGCTGGACAGAAAGTTTCTATTGTTTTTGAAAACCCTGATTTCATGCAGCATAACCTTGTAATTGCAATACCTGGAAGCTTTGAAAAAGTAGGAGCAGCTGCAGATGTATTGGCCAGAGATCCCAATGGAGCAGAGCAGGAATATGTTCCAAAAATGCCTGAGGTGATTGCAGCGACCAAATTAGTAAATCCAGAAGGTAAGGTAACTCTAACATTTACAGTTCCGGATAAGCCGGGAGAGTATCCTTATATATGTACAGTTCCCGGACACTGGAGACTTATGAATGGTATTATGGTTGTTGAATAATTTCATCCTAAAAGAATATTCTTTCAAAATCTGTTTTTTAAATAACTAATGAATGAATCTTGAAAAAAATAAAATGAACATCAAATTAGGAGTAAGTACCTGGTTGTGGGATTCACCTTTTACAACTGAGTCAACGGCGCTTTTTCCGAAGATTAAAGAAATGGGGTATGACGTAGTTGAGATCCCGGTAGAAGATCCCGCATTAATAGATGTGAAGGCAGTAAAAAAAGAGTTAGATGAGCATGAACTCGAGGCGGTGGTTTGCGGGGCGTTTGGACCGGAACGTGATTTTACTCATGATGATCCTTCTTATCACCAAAAAAGTTTTGATTACGTAAACTCCTGCTTAAAAATTTGTACAGGTCTGGATACAGGATTCTTTGGGGGGCCTATGTATTCTTCTGTAGGTAAAGCAAGGCTCGTATCTGTAGATCAAAAAAAGAAAGAATGGGATCGGGCTGTCATTAATCTTCGCAAGGTATGTGAAATGGCAGAAAGTCAGGGCTTGGAAATCGCTTTGGAGCCTCTCAATCGATTTGAATCAGATTTAGTGAACACAGCAAGCGATGTTATGCGTTTAATAAAAGATATTAATCATCCGGCCGCAAAGGTGCTATTAGATGGATTCCATATGAACATTGAGGAACCGGATATCGAAAAAGCAATACGACAGGCAGGTGATAAATTAATACATGTGCAGGTTTCTGAAAATTATCGTGGCACGCCGGGTACGGGACAGACACGATGGGATGATTACAAACGCGGTTTATCTGCCATTGGATACCATGGAGTAGTTTCTATAGAGAGTTTTACGCCTGAAGTGAAAGAATTGGCTGGTGCTGTATGTATTTGGAAGCCTCTTGCTCCAAGTCAGGACAGTTTTGCCCGTGAAGGTTATAAGTTTCTAAAAAAATGGTCAGAAAGTACTGAAGATAATTAGCCGCTGCTACAGAAACGAGACCTTCTCCTATTTATTAAATAATATTGAAATCTTAATTTACAACTTATGAGTCAGAAAAAAATAAAGATCGCTATTGTCGGATTAGGCTTTGGTGCAGAATTCATACCTATCTACAAGAAACACCCCAATGCTGAAATGTACGCTATTTGCCAGCGAACACGAAGTAAGGTAGACGAAATTGGAGACGCTTTTGGAATAGACAAAAGATATACCGATTATGACGAATTATTAAAGGATCCTGAAATAGATGCTGTACACATAAATACTCCTATTCCAGATCATGGTTCTCAATCCATTAAGGCGCTTAAAGCAGGAAAACACGTTGCTTGTACGGTTCCTATGGCAACTACACTTGATGAATGCGAAGAAATTGTCCGGCTAACCGAAAAGACAGGCCTCACTTATATGATGATGGAGACTGTGGTTTATGCTCGTGAATTTCTTTATATGAAAGAATTGTATGAAAAAGGAGAATTAGGTAAAGTACAATTTTTAAAGGCAAGCCATCAGCAGGATATGGAAGGCTGGCCAAATTACTGGCCCGGATTGCCTCCTATGCATTATGCTACTCATTGTGTTGGTCCCGTTCTTGGATTAACAAGAGCTGAGGCCGAGTATGTCTCCTGCTTTGGATCAGGAACTATAAGTGAAGAACTTCACTCACACTATAATTCTCCATATGCTGTGGAGACGACTCATATCAAATTTCGAAATTCAGATCTTAGTGCACAGGTATATCGTTCTCTTTTTGATGTGGCCAGGCAGTACCGCGAAAGTTTTGAAGTATACGGAGTGAAGAAATCAGTTGAGTGGCCGTTAATTGAGGGCAATCCTCTTGTGGTACACACAGCAAAACGTCCTGAACCAGAAATTCCTGAGGAAGTGCAATGTCCTGATTATGCTCATCTTTTACCAGAACCTATTCAGCGCTTCACCACCAGAGGGGTGTATGACTCTGATGAACAGCAGCATTTATCCTTTACACAGGGAGCTGGTCATGGAGGATCTCATCCTCATTTGGTTCATGAGTTTGTTGATGCTTTAGTTAATTCTAAAGATCCTTATCCTAATGCACGGCAATCTGCAAATATTACCTGTGTTGGGATTGTGGCTCATGAATCAGCTAAAGAAGGTGGTAAAGTAATGCGTATGCCAGAATTTACGTTATCCATATCTGAAACAGAAAAATAAAAGGGGCTGGCACCCCGGCTGGAATTCAAGCTTCTGGTCAATAAATAAATTTCTTTCAAGGCAGCAACCCTGAAGATATGAAAAATATAAAAAGGATAGGGCAGGCTATACTCATAGTCTGCCTTCTATCCACTATTTTAAGTTGTGAAAACTCAACAGAAAAACAAATGAGACATATAGTTGTTTTTAAGTTTAAACCTACTGCTACTGATGATCAGATAAGTAAGGTAACAGATACTTTGGAGGAATTGGAGAACAAGATTCCAGGTATTGTATCCTTTGAGCATGGGATTAATAACAGTCCGGAAGATAAAAACCAGGGATTTACTCATGTCTATTTGTTCACCTTTGAAGATGCTAAAGCAAGAGATTCCTATCTGCCACATCCCGAGCATCAAAAATTCGGGGAAATGATTGGAGAGATGGAGATTGTGGAAGACGTATTCGTAGTGGATTATTCCCCGGTACAGAAGTAACATCTACTAATGTTCTGCAATATTTTCTTATCTGAGGAAAAATATTGATTGAAAATAAATAATATCTAATTTTAGAATATGAGTCTTTTTCATATTCATATGTGAAAAAAATTAATGAATAAATCCAGCAGTTTCTGTATTCATAGTAACCACAAGGTGGTTTGCTTAAATATTTTTTTCGCTCTTATTTTATTAAGCTGTGGGGGAGATCCCGTTGATATAAGAATAGAGGAAATGGATCCTGACGAGGCAGCAAAGTTAGCCAAAAATATTGAAGATATAATTAATCCTGAAATTGCTGATGGTCTTACCCTGAAGATATGGGGAGTCGATTCTCTTGTGGCCGATCCTATCGGTATAGATATTAGTGATAAGGGGCACTTGTTTTATACAAGGACTAATAGGCAAAAAAATTCTGAATTTGATATAAGAACCCATCAGGATTGGGAAACTGCATCCATTTCTATGCAAACAATAGAAGACAAGCGGGAGTTTCTACACACAACTTTATCTCCTGAAAATAGTAGTAAAAATGAGTGGTTACCAGATCTTAATGGCGATGGTTCCCACGATTGGAAAGATATGACTGTGGAGAAAGAGAACGTTTATCGTCTCGAAGATGTATCAGGAGATGGCGTGGCTGATTTGTCTCAACTGGTTGTAGAAGATTTTAATGATGAGGTTACTGACGTTGCAGGTGCTGTATTAATAAATGGTGATGATTTGTTCGTGGGAGTAGCACCAGATCTTTGGAGAATAAAAGATTCAAATGGAGATGGGGTAGCAGATGAGAAAACTTCGATCTCTCATGGTTATGGCGTACATATAGGTTTTGGAGGACATGGAATGTCTGGTCTCGAAATGGGGCCAGACGGTAAAATTTATTGGGGAATAGGGGATATTGGATTTAATGGAAAAGGACCTGACGGTAAAAAGTGGAAATATCCTAACCGGGGAGTAATTGTTAGAGCAAATCCAGACGGAAGTGATTTTGAAGTATTTGCAATGGGAGTGAGAAATACACATGAATTTGTTTTTGATGAATATGGAAATTTAATAAGTGTAGATAATGATGGAGATCATCCCGGAGAAAAAGAACGGCTGGTATATATCGTGAATGGATCTGACACGGGATGGAGGATAAACTGGCAGTTCGGGAAATACAGGGATCCAGATAATAATACTTACAAAGTATGGATGGATGAAGAACTTTTTAAACCACGGTTTGAAGGGCAGGCAGCATATATTACTCCTGCCATAGCTAATTACATAAGTGGCCCATCCGGCATGACATATAACCCTGGAACAGCCCTGGGCGAAAAGTGGAAAAATACCTTTTTTGTAGCAGAATTTGTTGGTAATCCAGCCCAATCTGGTATACATGCTTTTAAGCTGAATCCTAAAGGAGCTTCTTTCGAGCTCGGGGAAAGTGAAATGGTTGTAAAGGGTATACTGCCAACAGGGATGGATTTTGGTCCTGATGGTGCTCTTTATGTAGCTGACTGGCTGGAAGGTTGGGATACTAAAAATCATGGTAGAATCTGGAAACTTGATAACGAAAAGGATGCGTCAAGTCCAAAACGTCAGCTAACAAAAGAATTGCTGGCGGCAGATTTTAGTTCTGTTAAGGAAACCGAATTGGGCGACTTTTTAAAGAATCCAGACATGAGGGTAAGACAAAAAGCGCAGTTTGAATTGGCTAAACGAGGTTCGAGCGGGATTGAGGAATTTAAAGAGAGTATCACTCAGAAAGGAAATCAACTAGCCAGGGTTCATGGCATATGGGGTATAAGCCAGCTGGCCCGGGAGGATAAAAAATATGCCAGACTGTTATTGCCGTTGTTGAAGGATGAAGATCCTGAGATTAGGGCGCAGGCAGCAAAATGGCTTGGAGATATACGTTATGAAGAAGCAGGGGATCAATTATTACCGCTCTTAAAGGATACCTATAGTAGAGCCCGTTTTTTTGCTGCGGAAGCATTGGGAAGAATTTCTTACGAACCCGCCATCCAGCCTATAATTGAATTACTTCAAACGAATAATGATGAAGATGCTTATATACGTCACGCCGCAAGTCTGGCGCTAGCCCGAATAGGAAAAGCCGATCCTGTTGTCGCTTTGTCGTATCACATATCACCTGCTGTAAGGATGGGAGCTGTACTTGCATTGCGAAGACTTAGTCATCCCGGGATTGCAAATTTTCTTGATGATGAGGATGAGTTTATTGTGACAGAAGTGGCCAGGGCTATTAATGATGATTATTCTATTGAAGAAGCGTTGCCGGCACTGGGAAATGTACTTCAGAGAACGAAATTTTCCAATGAGCCGTTAATAAGACGTGCCATTAATGCCAATTTACGGGTTGGAACTGAAGAAGCCATGTACAATCTTATTAATTACTCCCAGAAAACAAATGCTCCGGTGGCTATGAAAGCAGAAGCTGTCCAGGCCTTAAGTACCTGGGCTAAACCATCTGTTCTGGATAGGGTGGATGGCCGGTATAGAGGTGTGACAGAACGCAATCCTTCGTTGATCAAAAAAGAAGCTGCGGAACCATTAATTAAGTTACTTGGCCATAGTGATAAATCTTTACGCATAAGTGCAGTTCAGGCAATTGCAAAGCTGAATATCAAAAAAGGCTCCTCTCATCTCTTTGATTTATTACAAAAAGATGGAGAGCCGGACGTGCGAGTTGCTGCCTTAACTGCTTTGGCTATGATGCAGGAGGAAAATTTAGACAAAGCTATCCAGCAGGCTATTTCCGATAGCGAAAAATCAGTAAGAATAAAAGGGCTGGAGTTATTGGCTACACAGGAAGTATCTGAAGAGTTAACAGCCAGTTTACTTGCTGAGATTATAAAAAAAAGGAGTTCGGAAGAAAAGCAGGCTGCAGTTCTTACCCTTGGAAGTTTACCTGTAGAGTACTCCGGGGATATCTTTGGAGATCTACTGGATCAGATGGAGCAGGGGGAGCTTGCACCTGAAATTCATCTGGAATTAGCTGATGCAATCGAACGTACTCATTCTGAAATATTAGAAAGCCGTTATGAGAGCATAAGAATAGATATGGAATCTGAATCAATGCTTTCATCTTTTGAAGGCAGTTTGTTTGGAGGAGATGAGCAGGAGGGAGAAAGACTTTTCTTTCAACATCAAACAGCTCAATGTATGAAATGCCATTCCTTTGATGATTTTGGTGGAAACGCAGGGCCACGCATAAATGGTGTGGCAGGAAGGCTATCCCGGCAGCAGATATTGGAGGCGTTAATAAATCCCAGTAAAGAGCTTGCTCCAGGATATGGAATAGTATCAGTAGATCTTAAAAATGGGAAAAATATCACCGGTGTACTGGAGGCAGAAAATGATATGAGTCTTGCCATAAAAATGGGGAATAAACCTGATACTGTAGTCACGAAACAAGATATTGTTAATAGAAAAAATTCTCCGTCGAGTATGCCTGATATGAGGAATTTCCTCACTAAGAGAGAGATAAGAGATTTGGTGAGTTATTTAGCGACTTTAAAGGAAGATGAAATGAATGTAGAAAAGTCACAAGAAGAACTTTTTACGCATGGCGAATAGTTTTTTACTATTATGGTTAAGTTCTGGATTTTAGTATTGATTACATGCAATAACTTCTAGTTACCCGGTTTATATGTTATTACTTATTTTAAATATTCTTTTTTGTCTCGCTTTTGCGGGTTTTGCATATGTAAATATAAATGATAAAGATGCATGGCTTTGGGTTACTATCTACATGATAGCCTCCATAGCTTGTGGATTGGCAGTATTCGAAATATATTTTCCGTTGGTGTATCTTGTGGCCATTGGTTTTTATCTGGTATATGCAGTTGTATTATTTTTCTCCAAAGATGGAGTCCTGGACTGGGTTACAAAACATAAACAGGAAAGTATTGTGCAGAGTATGCGGGCAACTAAACCTTATATTGAAAAGACTAGAGAGTTTTTTGGTCTGCTAATTATCAGTGCAGCTTTAGCGATAAATTATTTTGTTGCTAACTAGAACGGGTGGCGTTTTATATAAATTTGAACTTGTAGCACAGACCTTTCGTGAAGAGAAATTAATATATTAATTAGCCTTATCCAGACACTAATTAATATCTTTATAAATATAAAATAAACAGATCAAGAGGTTCATATGACTTTTCAGGTAGATTTATCGCAGACAAGCCATCTCCTCAAAAAGATAATTGAAGGACAGGCCAGCGAGAAAGAACTGGAATGGCTAGATCAAAAGGAAGAAAAGCTTCGGAATAATTTCCAGGTGTCTTCCTTTTATATTGCCTTCAGTTCAGCATCCCGTTTTGTCAGAAAAGATCCTCTTATTCTTTCTGAAGAACAATTAACTGAGGCAGACAGAATCCGGAATGGATTCCAACCACAATATTTCAACTTGCTGCAGTGCGTTAGAATCTCTTTGTTGTTAATGCTCCCGCATAAGGACAAAGAAGAGTATGAAGCAACTATTCAGAGGCTTCACGAAACTGCTGATATGGATGAGCAGGTGACATTATATTGTGCATTGCCACTTCTTCCTTATCCAGAGGAAATGTCGGCACGGGCTGCAGAGGGCATAAGAACCAATATTACCGATGTTTTTGATGCCATTGCTCTGAACAACCCCTATCCAGCTGATTATCTGGATCAGCAGGCATGGAATCAAATGATTTTAAAAGCTGTATTTATGCAGCGACCATTGTATAAAATTTATAGAGCAGAAGATCGTGCAAATCCTGAATTGGCAGGGATGCTTATAGATTTTGCCCATGAACGTTGGGCAGCAAACAGGAAGGTTTTACCGGAATTGTGGCGTTTTGTTGGTCCGTTTCTGAATGAATCCTATTTTGCAGATATTAAGAAAGTTATTAATGGTAATAATGCTCTTGAAAAAGATGCCGGTTTATTGGCTTGTGAAAATAGCGAGTTTCCGGCGGCAAAGCAGTTGCTTGATCAGTACCCCAAAATAAAGAACGATATAGAAAGCGGTAAATTAAATTGGACGGTAATAGGGAAGAGATTTGAAGAGGAACTTCAAAAGTAAGAACGGCCCATGACTCGTATTTCTAAATTAGATTGACTGTTTTAATTCAATAAATCAGCTAAAATTAGTTTTATCTAATAACTATAAAAAATATATTATGTTTATAGATCCTCATATTCATGTGAGTTCACGTACAACAGATGATTACGAAGCCATGCAACGGGCGGGTATACGAGCCATAATTGAACCGGCTTTCTGGTTAGGTCAACCCCGCACAAAAGTTGGGAGCTTTCAGGATTATTTTAACAGCCTCGTAGGATGGGAACGATTCAGGGCGAGCCAGTTCGGGATTAAACATTATTGTACCATTGGCTTAAACTCTAAAGAAGCTAATAACGAAGCTTTGGCAGAAGAAGTAATGGAATTACTGCCTTTATATGTAGGCAAAGAGGGAGTTGTTGCTGTGGGAGAGATTGGTTATGATGATCAGACAAAAGCAGAAGATAAATATTACCGCCTGCAACTGGATCTTGCCAAAGAAGTGGATTTACCTGTAATGATCCACACTCCTCACCGTGACAAAAAAAGGGGAACAATAAAAAGTATGGACGTGAGCGAAGAGCATGGTCTTGATCCTTCTATGGTTGTGGTAGACCATAATAATGAAGAGACGGTACGGGAAGTACTGGATAGAGGATATTGGGCTGCTTTTACTATTTATCCGCATACAAAAATGGGTAGCGAGAGAATGGTTGAAATCATTCGGCAATACGGTGCAGAGAGAATAATTGTTGACAGCGCGGCCGATTGGGGTATTAGTGATCCGCTGGCTGTTCCGAAAACTGCAAAATTGATGAAAGAAAAGGGGATCGAAGATGAACTTATCCACCTCGCTTGTTATCAAAATGCACTTACTGCTTATGGACAGAGCGGACAAATGAAAGAAAGCGACTGGTTAAACGCCGAGCCAATAGATCAGCGAAAAAAGCTATCGGGGAATACTGTATTAAGAGGAGGACAGTCTCCAAAAGTAGAAGGTGACTCATCTTCAGATATAATTGAAAATTAGAAAAGTACGTTGGACATCAGGATGAATATTATTCTTGCTCACATACAGTTGATGCGGCCTGCAAACATTGTCACTGCAATTGCAGATATTTTAGCTGGTTTTGCTGTCTCCGGAGCTGCTCTACAACTCTTTTCGTCGGAAATAGGGTATACTCCCTCTCTATCAAATTCTATACTATGGCTTATTGTAGCTACGATAGGATTATATGGAGGAGGGATTGTATTCAATGATGTTTTTGATGCAGAGCTTGATAGAAAGGAACGACCGGAAAGACCTATTCCCAGTGGAAGAGCTTCAGTTCTAAGTGGCAGCATCCTGGCAGTAATATTGTTTATAATTGGGTTTGTTGCTGCCTGGCAGGTATCTGTCCTTAGTGCGATAATTGCCCTGGCGGTGGCTATACTTGCTGTTCTATATAATGCCTGGGGGAAACATCAGCTTATTTTTGGCCCTGTGAATATGGGCTTATGCAGAGGGGGAAATTTGTTGCTGGGAATGAGTGCTATCCCTGCTGCAATTCAGGATCTATGGTTCATTGCCCTACTTCCTGTTATTTATATTGCAGCTATAACTATGATAAGCAGGGGGGAAGTACATGGTGGAAATAAAAAAGCCATTGTAGGAGGAGCTGTTATGTATGGTATCATTATTTTGGCAATTATCGTCCTTGCTTTCCTTTCAGAAGTTGTTTGGTGGCAGGTAATGCCTTTTGTAGTACTGTTCTCATTTCTTATCTTCCGTCCATTGATTAAAGCATTAAGGAAGCAGGAACCCAAGTTGATTGGAAAAGCAGTAAAGGCAGGTGTTCTTTCTTTAATTGTACTTAATGCTTCCCTGGCAACAGTTTTTGCAGGCTGGATTTACGGCCTGGTCGTTCTATTGCTATTACCGGTTTCCCTGCTAATAGCAAAGAAATTCTCTGTAACCTGATTAACTTCAGGAGCAACTTTTAAAAATGATTAGATGAAATCTATAAAACAGAAGTTTTCTGTTCCATTTAAATATACTGTTCATTTCACAGAAGAAATTTTCAGTTTAAATAATGCGCTTTTTGCACATACTGTAAAGGATTCACGTGTAGCAAAGGTGTTTTTTGTTATAGATGAGGGAGTAGCAACAGTACATCCTTCTCTATGTGGTGATATTAAAAAATATGCTGAAGCTCACTCACAGCATTTTATTCTTTGTGCAGATCCTATGATAGTTCCGGGAGGGGAAGGCGTGAAAAATAACAAGCGTTACGTAGAGCAAATCCTGGATGCTAGTAATACGTATGGAATAGACCGGCATTCTTTTATTGTAGCTATTGGTGGAGGTGCGATCCTTGATATGGCGGGTTTTGCTACGGCTATTGCTCATAGAGGTATTCGGCATATTCGTATACCAACCACTGTTCTTGCTCAAAATGATTCAGGCATAGGAGTGAAAAACAGTGTGAATGCTTATAAAAAGAAGAATTTCCTGGGAACATTTGCTCCTCCTTTTGCAGTCATTAATGATAGTACCTTTCTGAATACGCTGGACGACAGAGACTGGCGTTCGGGTATATCTGAAGCTGTTAAAGTTGCCCTTATAAAGGATGCTTCTTTTTTTGAGTGGCTGGAAGCAAATGCCGTAGATCTCACAGCAAGGAAAATGCCTCCTATGGAAGAATTAATTTACCGATGTGCCAAAATGCATCTGGATCATATTGCAGGGGGCGATCCTTTTGAAATGGGTTCATCACGTCCTTTGGATTTTGGTCACTGGGCGGCACATAAACTTGAGCAGCTTACAAATTATGAGTTAAGACATGGAGAAGCTGTAGGCATTGGTATTTGTCTGGATGCTACCTATTCTTATCTGAAAGGTTTAATTTCTGTTGAAGATCTAAATCGTATCATTTCTCTGTTTAAAAAATTAAAATTTCCGATACATATTCCGGAGCTTTCAGGAGACAATCTTGTAAACGGACTGGAAGAGTTTCGGGAACATTTAGGAGGGGAATTAACCATAATGCTGTTAAGCGATATTGGTCAGGGAGTTGAAGTTCATGAAATGGACACCCAATTAATATTTAAGGCAGCAGAGAAGCTTGAAGAGTTTCAGAAAGAGTAATTACAACGAAGTGGAATTTTCATCATCTTTAAAAACATGGTGCTCCAACAGAAATTATACTGAATAAATATAATTCAATGCATACAAACGGATATCATCTTACCTATTGTACCAACATTCATCCTGGGGAAAGCTGGGACGAAACTTTTAGTAATTTAAAGAAATATATCCCGCAAATTAAAGCTGAAGTTTCTCCTGATACTGCTTTCGGAATCGGACTTCGGTTATCTGATGAAGCCAGTAAATCAATTTTGGAAGGTGATAATCTTTCGGATTTTAAAAGCTGGTTAGCTGATAATGATTGTTATATCTTTACTTTTAACGGATTTCCTTTTGGAGGATTCCATCATCAGTCAGTAAAAGATCAGGTACATCATCCTGATTGGACTACCAATGCACGGGTTGATTATACCCTTCGGCTTTTCGATATATTGTCCGGACTTCTTCCGGAAGGAATGGACGGAGGTATTTCAACCTCTCCTCTTTCTTACAAGTATTGGGAACCTGTACAAACAAATAAAAATGAAGTGCTGCAAAAGGCGACACTTCATATAGCTAAAATTGCAGAAAAACTCTATAAGATTCAGCAGGATAAAGGTCAGGTCCTGCACCTGGATATCGAACCGGAGCCAGATGGGCTGCTCGAGAATACGCGTGAAGTAATTGATTGGTATAATAAATGGCTAATTCCACAGGGAACGGTATACCTGAAGGAACAGTTACATATTTCTGATACAGAGGCAGAGACCTGCCTGAAAAACCATATTCGCCTTTGTTATGATGTATGTCACTTTGCTATTGTTTATGAAAAACCGGAAAAGGTTTTTTCACTGCTGGAGGCGGAAGGAATCAGGATTGGAAAGATCCAGATAAGTGCCGCTCTTAAGGCTAACCTGCCGGAAAGCATGGAACAAAGGAAATGGGTTAAGAATGCGCTGACTCCATTTGTAGAATCTACTTATCTCCACCAGGTAGTGGAAAAAAGTTCCGAAGGAAAATTTACTCATTATCCCGATTTACCAAAAGCCTTGGATAATTTAAATAGTCCTGGTGCAGGTGAATGGCGTACCCATTTTCATGTACCTGTCTTCCTCTCTAATTACGGTCAGCTTGAATCTACTCAGGAGGATATTCTTGAAGTTTTTGAATATATAAAGAAGAAAAAAATCACTCATCACCTGGAAGTCGAAACGTATACCTGGGAAGTACTTCCGGATGATATCCAGTTGGAAATAGTAGATTCTATTGTGCGGGAATTGCAATGGGTACAGAAAAACTTAAAATGAAGAAAACGGTAGTCCTAAATGTAGTAGCTCTATCTTCCCGTCTTATTGGGGAACATACTCCTTTCCTGAAGAAATGGTCTGAAGGAGGAAAAAAAGTAAATATTAGACCTCTGCTTCCTGCTGTAACCTGTTCTTCTCAGGCAACTTATTTTACGGGTAAATGGCCGGCCGAGCACGGAGTTGTTGGTAATGGCTGGTGCTTTCGTGATGAATATGAAATTAAGTTCTGGCGACAGTCCAATAAATTAGTACAGGCTCCCAAAATATGGGAGGAGTTAAAAAAAGAGGATTCCAGTTTCACCTGTGCGAATATGTTCTGGTGGTTTAATATGAACTCTACAGTAGATTTTGCCGTCACTCCGCGTCCATTGTATCCTGCCACGGGCCTTAAACTTCCGGATATCCACAGCCAACCTATGGATCTCCGCCAGAAGTTGCAGAATGAGTTGGGACAATTTCCGTTATTTTCTTTTTGGGGACCAAACGCAAATATAGAATCTACCCGGTGGATAGCTGATGCTTCTATGCTTGTGGATAAATGGCACGATCCTACACTCACCCTTGTCTACCTGCCACACCTGGATTACAACCTGCAAAGGGTAGGAATAGATTTTTCTAAAATGGGGAAGGATTTGCAGGAGATAGACAAGATTTGCGAAGATCTTATCACATATTACGAAAGTAAGGGAGCAGAAGTAATGATCGTTTCGGAATACGGAATTACAGATGTTAATAATCCGGTTCATATAAACAGGGTATTACGGAAGAATGGATATGTCTCAGTAAAAGATGAATTAGGACTTGAAACCCTTGATACCTGGGCCAGTAGAGCTTTTGCGGTCGCAGACCATCAGCTAGCACATATATATATTAATGATCCTCAGGAGATTCCTGCGGTAAAGCAGCTTCTCGAAGGGATTCCGGGTATTGAACTAGTGCTGGATGAGGAGGGGAAAAAAGATCATCACCTCAACCATGAAAGGGCAGGGGATTTAGTGGTTATGGCGGACAAGAAATCCTGGTTTACTTATTACTTCTGGCTGGACGATAAAAAAGCTCCCGATTATGCACGGACAGTGGATATTCACCGAAAACCGGGTTACGATCCCGTTGAAACCTTTGCTGATCCAAAAATTAAGTTTCTGAAGGGAAAAATTGGATTGACCCTCCTGAAGAAAAAACTGGGGTTCAGATATCTTATGGATGTGATCCCACTGGATGCAACCTTAGTTAAAGGTTCTCATGGTAGAATTAGTAAAGAGAAGGAGGACTGGCCGGTTTTTATTACTCAACAGCCGAAACTTTTAGAAAAAACAGCTATTGATTCCGTAGATGTGTACGATTTAATCATTAAACATCTTAAATAATGATTATCATTTTAATATTGATATCGTAATGTATGTTCCTGATTAATTATTTATTTATATTGCTGTAGCTATTTTAATATTTTTTTCACATTAATCTGTAATTATTAATAATCTAACTAATAAAATTAAAACCCATGACTGCATCCCTTAATAAAAATGCCTTATTTTATGGAAGTTGTTTTGCTCTTATAACCACCGCCTTTTCCTTCTCTATTAGAGCGGGAATCCTTCCACAATTGGGAGAAGAATTCGGCCTTTCTGCAGAACAACTTGGATTCATTAATTCTATGTGGTTCCTGGGAATGCCTATTTCAATGATTATAGGCGGGTTGGTCTATCATACTTTTGGTCCAAGAAATATAATGACAGTAGCTTTTGTAGCTCATACTTTAGGAATAATTCTAACAATTTACGCGGGGGGATATACCGGCCTGCTTATCTCTACGCTCTTCATAGGTTTTGGTAATGGATGTACAGAAGCGGCTTGTAACCCTATGATTGCCGATATGTATTCTGGTGTTAGAATGAATAAAATGCTCAACAGGTTTCATATGTGGTTTCCTGGAGGGATTTTTCTTGGATCCCTTATATCCAAATTCATGACAGATCTCGATTTTTCATGGGAAACTCAAATGTGGCTTATTATGGCTCCAACTGTTATTTATGCCTTCCTGTTCTTTGGGAAAACTTTTCCGGAGCCCCAGGTGGAAGGAGCTTCATCTCTTAAGGAGAACTTTAAAGCAATGCTAAGCCCGCTTTACATATTCCTGTTTGTATGTATGGCACTTACAGCGATTACAGAATTCGGCCCCAATCAGTGGGTTACAATTATTTTGAATAGCAGCGGAGCAGAGCCTATGATAATCCTGGCGCTTACCACCGGTCTTATGGCTGTGGGAAGATATTTTGCAGGCCCCGTTGTGGGAAAATTAGGGCAAACAGGGGTGCTCCTGATTTCTGCAGTTCTGGCAACCATTGGGATTTATATGTTTAGTACTGTTACCGGTCCAATGGCCTATATTGCAGCGGTAATATTTGCAATAGGTATATGCTATTTCTGGCCGGTTATGGTAGGTGCTGTAGCGCAAAGGGTTCCTCTGAGTAGTGCCTTGGGAATGTCTGTTATTGGAGGAGTAGGAATGTTCTCTACTGCTATTTTTCAGCCAATTATTGGAAGTTGGATTGATAATTCAATGGAAGAGAATGCAGCTGAGGGGCTTTCTGGAACTGCATTAGAGCTGGCTGCGGGACAGGATACATTAGAAAAAATGGTAATGTTTCCTGTCATATTAATTGTCTTATTTACCATTCTTTATTTTTGGCAAAGGGACCCCAAAAAAGGCAAAGGAATAAGCGAGGATTAGGTTCTGGTAATGAACTAAAATTTTTAAGAACTTTAATGTTTTTAGTAGTGAATTTTAATTGTAACCAATAAATTATTTATTAGAATGAATTCAAAAATTAAATTAGGCATCCTTGGAGGAGGAGGAGACTCACTCATTGGTGTTCTTCACCGGATAGCTTCTTCAATGTTTGACCAGTTTGAACTTGTGGGGGGAGTTTTTAATCCTGAATTAAAAGAAAGTATTGCCTTTGCTGAAGGAATAGGATTATCAACCAACAGGATTTATGAAGATCTGGATTCACTCATAGAGAAGGAAAAATCTCTTCCGGAAAATGAAAGAATGCAGGTGATTTCTGTACTAACACCTAACTTTCTGCACTTTCCTATGGCCAAGCAGTTGCTGGAAAATGATTTCCATGTAATTTGTGAAAAACCGCTAACAACCACTTATGAGGAAGCTAAAACTCTTGAGAATTTAAGGAAGAAATCGCAAAAAGTTTTTGCGGTAACTTATACTTATACTGGCTACCCTATGGTGCGGCAAATGAAGGAAATGATTGCTGCGGGTGAGATTGGTGAAATTCATAAAGTTGATGTTCAATATTACCAGGGTTGGATAAATGAAATTATTCATGACAAGGAAAAACGTTCATCTGTGTGGAGACTGGATCCGGAAAAAGCTGGAATAAGCAGCTGCATAGGAGATATAGGGACTCACGCATTTAACATGATCGAATACCTTACAGATATGAGGGTAAGTGAGATTCTTTCTGATCTTAATTATCTCTATGAAGATAATAAAATGGATATAGACGGCACCGTACTGGTGAGATTTTCTGATTATGCTAAAGGCATTATCCGGTCCAGCCAGGTTGCCACAGGAGAAGAAAATAACCTCACCGTTAAGATATACGGTGAAAAAGGAGGATTTAAATGGGAGCAGGAAAATCCAAACTATTTATATTTTATGAAAGAAGGTCAGCCGGTGGAGCTTTTAAAGCCCGGACATCCCTATAACAGTAAAATTTCCCTGGATGGCACTAAACTTCCTCCAGGACATCCAGAGGGAATATTTGATTCTATGGGAAATATTTATAAAGGTGTAGCCAGAGCCGTAAGAAATGAAAACTTCCATACGGGAGAATATCCAGATTTGAGAGAAGGTGTAAGAGGAGTGAATTTTATTGAGAAAACTATAGAATCACATAAGAATGGCAACGTTTGGGTAAAACTCGATAATTAAGAATTAAAAATATATCAGAATGAAAACTATAAAAGGACCAGCAGTTTTTCTAGCTCAATTTATGGATAGTAAACCTCCTTTTAATTCCCTGGATGGTCTCTGTGAATGGGCTGCAGATTTAGGATATAAGGGTATACAAATTCCTACATGGGAAACTGCACTAATAGATGTCAAAAAAGCTGGTGAAAGTAAAACATACTGTGATGAATTAAAAGGAAAGGTTGAGTCATATGGGCTGGAGATTACAGAACTTGCTTCTCATCTTCAGGGGCAGTTGGTAGCTGTACATCCGGCTTATGATAGTATGTTCGATAGTTTTGCTCCGGAAGAATATAGAAATAATCCAAAGAAAAGAACAAAATGGGCAGTAGAGCAGCTAAAAAGTGCAGCAAAAGCCAGTAGAAATTTAGGACTGGATGTTCATGGTACCTTCAGCGGTTCACTTCTATGGCATACCTCGCATCCATGGCCACAACGTCCCGCAGGTCTGGTGGAAATGGGTTTTAAAGAACTTGCAAAACAATGGATGCCTATCTTAAACACTTTTGATGAGCAGGGGGTAGATGTTTGTTACGAAGTACATCCTGGAGAGGATCTGCACGATGGTGTTACTTTTGAACGTTTTCTGGAAGCAACCGGGAATCACAAGCGGGTGAACCTGCTATATGATCCCAGCCATTTTGTTTTACAACAGCTTGATTATATTGAATATATTGATCATTACCATGACTATATAAAAATGTTCCACGTTAAGGATGCTGAATTTAATCCTACTGGCAAAAAAGGAACCTTTGGAGGTTACGAAGACTGGATAAACCGGGCAGGCAGATATCGTCACCCGGGAGATGGTCAGGTGGATTTTAAAACCATATTTTCGAAACTTACCCAGTATGGTTGTGATGTATGGGCTGTTATGGAATGGGAATGTTGTATAAAATCCCCAGAGCAGGGAGCAAAAGAGGGAGCTCCTTTTATACAAGATCTCATCATTCAGGCAACAGAAAAGAAATTTGATGACTTTGCCGGTGCTCAAACTGATGATGAAGAGCTAAGGAAAATTTTGGGTCTTCACGATTAAAGTTAAAATATACGCTAAAAACTTTTTTTATTTTTTCTCATTAGTGGTGGTTTAGTTTTCTGAAATAGATAGAGAATTATTTAGCTGTTTAATTGTTATTTCGAGAGGAAGAGTTTAAAAATTCTTCCTCTCGTAAATTATTGGTAAAAATTAATCCGCAACACTAAAAAAGTGTATGCGGATTTTTTATGGTTTTTTACTTCCCATAGTGCGCGTCCTGTTATTAGATATCAACTCCATTTCCTAAAATTAAGACAAATGTCTTACAACATTTTTAAAATAGCTATCTGCAACCTATATTCACAATCTATCGAAAGATGAAAATTATGAAAGAGGATAAAGTGCTAAATTTTATTAAAAATGTCTTAGAAAATATGCCGATTGATTGGTTGAAACTAACCACACATCGGCTGGATATTTATAATGAAAAACTGGCTAAGACACAATTTTTAGAGCAGTTTGAAATTTTATTTAAAGAGAATAATTCTAAAACGGCAGCGCTAGGTGCATTATCCACAGCCTTCGATTATATCCGTTTAGGTCATCCGCTCTCTTCAATACTGGAATGGGCAATTGCTAACATAAATAATCTTAAATCGGAAGATGTAATAAGTTTTTCCTCCAGAACGATGCCTGTTTTGGCCGTTCTGAGAAAAAATTTATTTGATAATAAGAAAACTCGAATTATATACACTAATGATTTACCAGATTTTTTTGATCCTGAAGTACTAAAGCGTGTTTACGGATATAAGCTGGAATTAAAGAAAGTTGAAAGTTTAAAGGAGATTTCAGAGTATAACGGCAGTACCATTTTTTTTTCACAGAAGGATGCAATTGGTAATGCTGATCTTAATTCCAATATTGATTTTTTTATCACTACTCATCCTCGGTTTGGCAGTATATTATTGATTAATGGCGAAAAAAACAGAAATTATATTCCCGAGATACAGCATGTGCGCAGAAGGGAAACTATTGCGATGACGCCGGCCAATTGTTTTTCTGCTTTACAACAGCTAACAGAAACAACTTCTTTTGATCAGAACAAAAGTAATGATGGAACTAACAAGCAAAATGTAGTAAATTCTATTAAAGAAATTACCGGAACAAGTACAGAAGCATTACTTGCTTCTTCGGGACTGTCTATGCAATATGCTATTATCATGGGGTTAATAGACAATGCCCTCCAATATCATAAGGGAAAGGCTATTAAGTTTATCGTTCCTCCAAATTGCTATGGTGGAACAAACGACCAGGCAAGACGTGTAGCTGCCTGCATTGAAAATGTTGAGGTAGTTGATTTACCTGTAGATGGGGATAATGATATGGTGAAAAGCACTCATACAGTGCTGGAGAAAATAGCTTATGAAGATGCTGTTCCATATATTATCGCAGAAATTCCTACAAATCCAAGAGTTGAAGTCCCTGATCTGCAAAAACTACAAAAAGTTTTAAATGCATCCCGTAAAACAGCATCGGGTGAGGTTGCTATCGATCCGGTTTTTATATTAGATCAAACTTTTTGTCCTAATGTTCAATTTTTAGCTAATGATGGGATTCTCTCTTCGGTTAGGACTGTTTCTTACGTTAGTGGATCAAAATTTCCAAGTGGTGGGAAATGTACTGCGGGTTACTGTGTAACCAATGAAAAGGCTGAAGCTTTATTGAGTAAAATTGAAAAGCATCTCGTACTCTGTGATAATGAGGCTACAGATCTTCAGGTTGAAATTTTAGCAGAGCAGTTGCCATCAATGAATCAAAGGATTAAAGATGCATATAAAAATACACGGGAGTTTGTAAACTTTATCCGGAAGACATTACCAGCGGCCAATATAAATTTTGTTTCAGAAGAATTGGCAAAAGAAGGATTTACTCCATCGGTTTTCTCCTTAGATCTACCAACCAAAGGCCATACTAATGAAGAAAGAGAAGCCTATAAACGAGCATTAAATCATAAACTGATTGATATGATGATCAATCAGATCCCTAACGAGAGTAAATATTGTGTAAGCTATGGTCAGTTAAAAGGCTGTTACTGGACCATACCTGCAACATCAACACAGGGAACTACTAAAGAAAGCGACAAAGATTATATTGCCCGGGTTTCAGTGTCTCCTGATCTCGATCTTGAACTGCATAAAAAAGTATTTTCAGATTTTGTTGAAAAGATGTGACTTTGGTAGAAGTGGTGTCACATTATTTATCTTACTATACGCAGTAGAAGATTTTTAATCTTCCATTCTTCCAAACCTTGTACGCAAAGCCAAAACTTTTATTACCTTTAATAGTAATCGGGTTTTTCTGGTAAAGAAAAATCCAAACTTTTTTAAATGTGTAGAAAAAAGCTTTTCAATATTTTTTATATTTTAATACTGCTTAGCTTTCCCTTTGCCGTATGCGCCCAGCAGGACAGTCTGGAGCAAACCCTGGATCGGGAACTGCTGGTAGGCGTATATCCCCAACCACCTTACGTGATTAAGGGACAGGATGGAACCTGGGATGGCATAAGTATAAGATTATGGCGTGGTATAGCCGAGGACATGGAATTAAATTACCGGTTTATTGAAGTTGCTCAAGAATCTCCTGTTGCCGAACTGCAGGCAGGAATAAATATTTTTCTTACAGGAGAATTAACTGCAGAAGCTGAAGCCCAATTGGATTTTAGTCACATTTATCACACCGCAGATCTGGGGCTGGCTTCGCCACAAAGGACCAATCTGTCTGATATTGGTAAAGCTTTCTTTAGTGAACGATTTTGGTATATTACAGGATCACTATCTATCCTGTTGCTGATTGTAGGAGCCATTATTTATTTTGTAGAGCGAAATACAAACGAAGAGCAATTTGGAGGAGAGCGGTCCATAGCTAAAGGAATCGGTTCCGGATTTTGGTGGGCAGGGGTAACCATGACGACCATTGGATATGGGGATAAAGCGCCAAGAACTTTTCTTGGTCGTGCTATTGCCTTAGTGTGGATGCTGGTGGCTATGGGCGTGACGGCAGTACTTACTGCATCAATAGTTTCCACTGTCATGGGAGGTGCGGGTAAAGATAAAGTGACAGTGCCCAATGATCTTCGGGATATGAAAATTGCCGCTGTGGAAAATTCTTCAGGTGCGGAATATCTCTCAACAGAAAGAGTTTCTTTTCAGGCTTTTTCAGACTTGAATAAAGCTTTGGAAGCTGCAAATTCGAATGAAATTGAAGCTGTGTTGCATAATGTACCGGCAATGAGGTATGAAATAAATAATGATTCAGATATTTCGTTACAGGTTCAGCCGGTAAAGATCGATCCCAAATATTATGCTTTTGCTTTTCCTGCAGGTAGCGAATTGCGGGAGCCGGTGAACCAGGCGTTGCTTCGCATTATTCAAACTCCGCTTTGGCAACAGGAACTTGATAGGTTTATTCCGGACCAGACAGGGTATTAAGCCTTTATTTTCAAAAGTCATTTGACCTTCAGATCTTAATCCATAGCCTACCTTAAGTAAGAACTCAATACCACCTAATTAAGAGGATTTTTTATAGGGATAACTTCGGTTTTTGGACAGATTATTAAAAATAAGTGCGGTAACGAGCAAAATAAAAACTCCGCTTAAAACAGGATTTATAACATACATCAGCCCCAGGTTCTGTATTTTTTCCCCTCCAATTACTGCGATTAGAGCCGTGGCTCCGCCCGGCGGATGCATAGTTTTAGTGATTTGCATAACCACGATAGAAAGTGAAACTGCAAGCGCACAGGTTAACCATAATAAATCCGGAAAAGGGATTAGCTTAATTGCTAATATTCCTATTATAGAACTTAGCAGGTGTCCGCCGATTAGGTTTCGAGGTTGCGCTAGTGGGCTGTTTGTGGCGCCATATAACAGTACTGCAGTGGCACCAAAAGAACCTATTAGAAATAAATTATCTGAAGTTGAAAAATTCAGGCTATTTATAAAACCTATTATCCCAATGCCTGTGAAACTACCAACAAAAGACCAGACATGATCTATAGGATCGAAGATCGTCTGTCTGTAAAAAATATATTTTGTTTTTCTGTAAGTCCTGTTATTCTTGATCTTTTTTATAGGAGTTTTTGCGCCCACTCTAAATATCATTTAATGTCTTCCACTTTTCATTATTTCCATTCTTATTAAAAAAGTGTCAAAAATACCACTTTTTAGGTATATGGGGATCAGTTTTTATTTTCTACTTTTCCTACATGTTAGAAGAAGAAGTTTTAGGGGTAAACCTTCTTCTGAAAATAAAAAACAGGATATGTTGGGGGCATATCCTGTTTTTATTTTTATACTATTCCAAATTTTTAATAATTTAAGTTTTTATCGAGTATAAAGCTGAAGTTAACTGTAACTAAAGAGCATCTATAATTCCTTTCAGAAAACTGTTGGCATCAAAATCCGGGGTTTCCGTTAAACCAAACCTTACAACCACAAGGTCTTTGGAAGGTATAATAAAGATATACTGTCCCTGGAAACCATTACAGGAAAACATATCCTTTGGCACATCGGGAAATTTGCTTTCAGCATTTAACCAGAAATGAGCGCCATATTCTCCATTAGATCCGTTTGTTGGTTGTGCAGAATATTTGACCCAGGATTCATTTAAGATTTGTTCACCATTCCATTTTCCATTGTTGAGGTAAAGCAATCCAAATTTTGCCCAATCCCTGGCAGTAGCCCAACCATAGGATGAACCAATGTAATTTCCATCTAAATCTGGCTCTATGATCATAGAATGCATCCCGATTTTATCAATAAGTTCTGTATACCAGAAGTTCATATATTCCTGGTGAGTTTCAAACTGATTACGAATAAACCGGGACAATAAATTTGTTGTTCCCGAGGAATAATTCCAGCTATGGTTGGGTTTACCCTTCAGGGGTTTATCTATTTGTATCCTGGACATATCACCTTCCATAAACAACATTTTGGTGACGTCAGAAATTCTGGTATAATCTTCCTCCCATTCCAATCCGCTGTTCATTTGCAGCAAATTGTTCAGCGTTATTCTGGAACGCTCATCACCTTCCCATTCCTTAAAAAGATGATCCTGGGAAATTGAAATTTCATCTTTTTTTTCCAATATGCCCAAAATTGCACTTGTAATGCTTTTGGTCATGGACCAGCCCAGGAATTTAGTAGTCGAAGAAAATCCCGACGCATATTTTTCTGCAAGGAGTTTATTTTTGTGAAGAACTAATACCGCCCTGGTTTTCTGAAGGTCTTTCTCTTCAGGATCAAAAGCGTTCCCGACAGCACGTTGTAAAGCTTCCTGATTAATTGTACGAAAATTGGCATTTTCGGGTTGTCTTTTTCCGAAAGGATAAGGAACATCTGCCGGTAAAATTTCTCTCGCGGGAACAGGAAGTTCCGGAAGAGTTTCAGTCTCATTTTCTGGTAACAGAACACTGCCAATGCCTTCCCGATACACTGCAGTACGCTTTTTTAAACCGAATATCGTTGAGGAAACAGATTTTGATTCAAAATCAATTTCATTTTTTGCATAAAATACCGGAAGGAAATTATTGTCCCCGGCTTCTATAGATCGCAGGTCCCGTCCAGCTTCAAATGTGCAGGAACAAACATTTTTAGCGGCAAAACCAGTGAGAATATTTAATTTTGGGTAATTCCGGTAGACAAAATATGCTAAGGAAGGGAAACCTAAGAGGAGTCCGTATTTTAATTTACTATTCATGAAAATAAGTAGGCTAGATATTTTGTAAAAATAATCATTATTCAGCCGCAGCAAATTAAATATCTTCTTTAAAATATCCTAAATCGGGAAACATAGACCTTCAGGTAGCGTTTTTTTTATTCCAGGCCAATAATTGCCATTTTTTACTGCCGGCTTCAGAAGATCACTTTTCTTTAAATTTCTTCGGAAGTGAATTTGCTAGAATTCAAAAAATTATACTCGGGACGACTCATTTTGACGCCACTATAATTTTTCTTTGCAGTAGGATGAAAAAAAGTTGAAGTTAAAATGAATATCCTTTAACTTCTGAAGAAAAACATTTAAATTATATAAATATACTTTACCTGCACGGGCTTGACAGCAAATTAAGTTCAGAAAAAAGGGAAATCCTGGAAAAATTTGGAACGGTACTGGCTCCCGATCTGGATTATTACCAAAATCCCAATGCCATAGATAGCATCCTTCAAATGTATTCTGAAGTAGAAATTAATGTGGTGATTGGGAGCAGTATGGGCGGTTTTGCAGGATACCATGTTGCAAATGCCATTTTTCGACCTGCGTTGTTATTTAACCCGGCACTTATAAGAAGATCTGTTCCTCAAAATATTCCAAAGGAGAAGGAATCCTACAATAACCTGAAACAAATAATTATTGGTCAGCGGGATGAGGTTGTTAGTCCGCAGGATACCTTAAATTTTCTGGTAGGCGAATTTAATCCTGTAACAGATTTTTACCTTCGGCTCGTGCCCAGGCTGGGTCACCGTATTCCTGTAGAGTTATTTGAAGAGGAGGTAAAATCCTTTTTTAAAAAATTGTGTTACTAAAATTACTTCAGGAGGTCCAGGATTTTAAAAACTGAAGAAAATCGAATGCCAGCTGTTGTTTAGCCTCAGCATGAGTAGGGTCAAGCTGAAGCTCAAGGCTGGCATTCTTAAGTAATGAGGATAGGTCGTATTTTTATATAAATTATTACAAGTAGGTTAGCGATTTATTTTTAGGTGCTTATCAATTCAAGCTTCTTTTCCATTTTTTATGATAGTTTATAAAAGCCTGTTAAAATACCTTTAATCAGTTATTTGAGCCTTTTCCAAATGATTATATTTAGGAGAAACGAATAATAACAGATTAAAAATCATAATTATGAGTAATAAAGATTCAGATAGAAGGGAATTTCAGGACGAAAAGGATACTAATAAGAATCCGGAATGGAAAAATGCCAACCGCGACGAACAGAGAAAAGAAGATGCGAAACGACACGATAAATTTGAAGAAGACAAGAAAAAACAACAGAAGGAAGATTAATTTTCTTCTGAAGTAAACATCAGGGGCTGTCAAAAAATGTCATCTGTATGCTGAATTTTTCAGTAGGTGGATATTTGCCATTTTTGGACAGCCTCTTTTTTATGCCCGATATATTCCTTTCATTCAGAAAATTCTTCAGAAATAAAATGGCTTCAGTCTAAATTCTTAAACTTCCACATCTCTTAAAAATCTGAGAAAATATGCTGGATAAATGACTTTAGCGGTTCCTTTAACCTCTCATTAACGGCTTTTATACTCAAAATCCAATAAATTCAACTCAATAATAATTTTAAAACTTATAATTATGGCACTTAAAGCTTTATTTCTTAATTGCACCCTTAAAAAATCACCTGAAACTTCAAATACTGAGGCATTTATTAAAAATGCTGAAAAGATTTTTACAGAACTTGGTGTAACCTCAGAAATTTTAAGGGTTGTAGACCATAATGTACATTTTGGAGTGACCTCTGATGAAGGAGAAGATGATGCCTGGCCCTCAATTCTTGAAAAAGTGAAAAAAGCAGATATGCTTATCCTGGCAACACCAATCTGGCGTGGGGATCGTGGTTCTGTTGCCAAAATGGTTGCAGAACGTTTTGACGGTATTATGTCTGAGGGTAATGATGAAAATGGCCAATATCCTACCTACAATAAAGTGGCCGGGGTGATGATAGACGGAAATGAAGATGGTGCAAAAAAGGCAATTTCCAGTATGCTTTTTGATCTTTCTGAACATGGATTTAGTATTCCTGTAAATGCATTCTCCTACTATGTAGGCGAAGCTGGTCCGGGGCCTTCCTATATAGAAGCCGAAGGTGATAAACACGAATTCACAAATAATATGCTTCTTTTAATGGCTCATAATATGGTGCACCTGGCAAAAACTCTAAAGGAGAAGCCGTATCCCACTCAGGTAAATAAACTTGCGGAAAGAGCTGAGAAAATGAGCAAGTAAAAATGCAAATAAGGCTTCAGTTTTTTATCTTGCAGCCATGATTAATTTAAGAGAATATATAAGAGAAGTTCAGAATTTCCCAAAGGAAGGGATTTCGTATAAAGATATTACTCCGTTACTTCAGGATCCAAAAGCCATGGAATTTGCGGTAGATTTGTTTATTCAAAAGCTCGACAATCAGCATATTGATGTCGTGGTTGGAATTGAATCCCGCGGATTCTTTTTTGCGGCTTTGCTTGCTCAAAAACTAAATGCGGGTTTTGTTCCGGTAAGAAAAAAGGGCAAACTACCTGCAGAAACTTTAGAGGAAAATTACGATCTGGAATATGGGATTGACATATTGGAAATCCATCAAGATGCCATTTCAAAAGGTCAAAATGTGCTCGTTCACGATGACGTTTTGGCTACCGGAGGAACGGCTCGTGCGGCATGTAATCTTGTTGAAAGGCTGGGAGGTAAGGTAGTGCAGTGCAATTTTCTAATAGAACTGGGTTTCTTAAACGGAAGAAATAAAATTTCTGGTTTTCCCGTAGAGTCGCTTATTCAATATTAGGTTACAGAGCCACACTGAGCTTGACGAAGTGTGAAAATTTACTGATTTGCCAATGTGATGATGGAAATGTTTCTACAGGCTGCTATTCATCTAAAGAAAAAGTAAAGGAGATTTCATGAATTTTAATCATGAGGAGCCAAGAAAGAAATGCGGAACTTACCAAAGAATTAATCCAGAGAATTTTTTGTAACCCAAAGTTTCCAACCGATAATTGCCTTTTGAACATTGCTGGCTTTCTGAAGGTCCAGCTGTTGCCGGGAGTAGCTGGGGAAGATCTTCTTGTTCGCTTTTGCGAGTACTTTGAAAAAAGCTTTCTTCATGGTATAGGATACTTTTCCCAAAGATATTAAATAAAAGGCAGTTTGCGTTAAGCCCACAATGATTACAATCCACTTCAAAAAAAGATCCTGAAACCTGCTTATGGATGAAGTAGATTTCAGGATTAGTTTTAAAAACCATAATGTTATTCCGAAGATTGTCTCTTGCTTTATTCAGAAGGATTATTCTTCCAGTCCTTTTTATTGGAAGAGATAATGATCGATCCATTCTCTTGAAGCCCAACTACCACGACAGGAATTCCCTCTGACTGGTTGAAGCTGGCGCTTGCTTTCTTGCCATTTGCGGTTTCTGCAGTAATAGTAATGCTGGTAATAAGTCCGTCGCTATTTCTTTTAATTCCGGAGAAATTAACGTTGATATCTTTCTTTTGCTTGAGCGCAGTTTTTGTTTTGTTAAGAGCTTCTTTATTATATTTTGCGCTAATATACCAGAGATTACTTTCTCCCGGATGCGGAGTTTCACCCGCATAACCTTTTAGAAAAATTTCTATTACCCCGTCTTTTCCTTTATTACCATATTTTTCGGTTGCCGTTGCTCCTTTTAAAACATTTATGGAGCCAACTTCAGAAGGTTTCAGGTCGTTGTAGTCGTAACTCTCCGGCATCACTTTTCCGTTAATGGTAACTAAAGGTTTTTCCTGTTCTCCATTTTCAGAAGCATTTATATCCCCGGTTTTCTCACCTGTTCCATAAATGTTGTTATTTTGCTGCTTACGCACGCTTATATTTGTTGCTTCGGAAGAAAAATTTTTCTCAGAATCTTTAAGGACCACATTTATAACCCCGTTTTCAGCTTTTTCTCCGTATCCGGAAATTGCATTTTCTCCTTTTACAACTTCCACACGTTCAATAGTTTCGGGATCTATAGAATCCAGGTCGAAATCCTCTTCTTTTATCTCGCCGTTAACGATTATTAGTTTTGTACTGTGATTTACAGTACCGGAAACTTTACTTGCTTCTTCTGCGTTTCCAGAATTATTTTCCAGGGGATTGATGGCTGATCCCGATTTTGCTTTTGTGCTAATTAAAATGACCCCGTCTCTTCCTGAGGAACCATAAAGAGCAGTAGCCTTCGCGCCTTTTAAAACGTCTATCTTTTCAATACTTTTAGGATTTATAGTATCGATAATTGCCTTTTTTGAGGGTACACCATTGAGGACATAAAGCGGTTCTTCTCCATTTTCCTTAATTTCAGATCTATCCAAAATTTTTGTGCGTTTCTCTTCTTTTTGTACAATCTGTGCCTCTGTTTTTACATTGAAGAAAAACATAAAAGCAATTAGTAGTGGAAGTACAAGGCTGATTTTCCACAATTTCGGTTTGTTGTTTTGTTTTTTGTTGAGCATAACGATTCGTTTTTTGATGAATGATTGATAAAAATGATTGGTTAAAGCTGGTTGAAATTCCGGAACCGAAACTTTCACCAGAGCATGCTGGTAAGCTTTTCTGGATCCTGCAAAAGCAACCGTTTCCTGGTCTGCAAGAAATTCCAGGTTTTGTTCTGTGATTATTTTATACCACCAGCTAAAAGGATTAAACCAGAGAATTGCGGTCGTAAGGTGAGACAGGATAACGTCTATTGAATGTAATTGCGTGGCATGTACTTTTTCATGCTGTAAAATGAGCTTCAAATCCTTCTCAGAATATAATGAAGAATTATAAATAATGTATCTGAAAAACGAAAATGGCCCGATATCACGATTGATTTTGATAAATTTAAAGCCTTCAGCTTTTTCAAAATGATGGGTTTTTATCAACTTCAGAATTGAAGATAACCTGAACATAAACTGAAAAAGCATTATGCCAGCACCAGCCAAATAGATTATTCCGGCTAAGTTCCACCAGTTTATCTCAGCTTGCTGTACAACTGGTGTATTCTGAAACATTTCCGGAGAAAATGCAGCATTATTTACAGGTGCCTCAATCACCACTTTTCGCGTAAAGTATATGGCCGGAAGTATAAAAGAAGTAAATATTCCGGCAATTAGAAATTTTCTATTAAGTCTGAAGGAGGTTTCTTTTCTTAAAAGTATTTGATAGGAAAGAAAGAAAATTGCCAGTAATCCTGAGCTTTTTAAAATGTATATGAGGATATCTTCCATTATTTCTCCTTTTTTTCAATGATCTCCAGTATCTCCCGCAATTCTTCTGCGCTGATCTTTTCTTCTTTGGCAAAAAATGAAACCACGCTTTTATAGGAGTTGTCGAAAAATTTCTTTGTGGCAAGGTTCATAAATTGATTGAGATAAGCTTCTTTGGAAAGTACAGGGTAGTATTGGTGGGTATTGCCATAGGCATTATGCGCAACATATCCTTTTTCCTCCAGGTTTCTGACTATGGTAGAAATTGTATTGTAGTGAGGCCTTTGATCCTTAATTTCAGGAATAATTTCCTTTACAAAAGCTTTTTCAAGCTTCCATAAAATCTGCATAATCTCTTCTTCCTTATTGGTTAGTTTTTCCATTACTTGTAATTATTGATCCTTAATTTCATCTGATTTTTCAAATGTAACGAAAAAAATAGTTTAATAACTACAAAAGTAGTTATTCTTTTTTAGAAAAGTTTTGAAGCATTTTTTAGTCATGATTCCCTGTCTCACTTGGTGCTGTATTTATAAGATAGGGAATAATTATTTTTGTTTCTTACTGTACTTAAACAGTTATTTACAAACCTTAAAAGATTCTCTTATCTTCGCAAGAAAAAAAATCCATGAGTATAGTTTTTATCCTGATAGGTCTGGTTCTCTTAGTGGTAGGAGGGGAGTTCCTGGTGCGATCTTCTGTCGCATTATCTTTTAAGCTGAACCTTTCCAAAATGGTTATTGGTTTAACGGTGGTTTCTTTTGCAACTTCAGCGCCCGAATTACTGGTGAGCCTGCAAGCTGCTCTGGATGGCTTTTCAGATATTTCCCTCGGAAATGTTATAGGTTCAAATATTGCAAATATTGGCCTGGTCCTGGGAATAACAGCGATAATTACTCCTCTTGCTATAGACCGTGATTTCTATAGGTTTAATTGGCCTGTTATGATGATTTTTTCCATTGCACTCTACTTTTTTTTAAGCAGCGGGGAGAATATTTCCAGGCTGGAAGGGCTTTGCCTCCTTATCGCACTCGTTATTTATCTTATAGCACTTATAACCCGATCCCGTAAAAAAGCAGCAGCTATAGAAATTGAAGAAGTGGATGAATCTTTAAAAGTCGTTTCCAATTTTAAGATGATTCTCTGGTTAATTATTGGCGGCGTTTCACTTTGGGGAGGTTCAGAACTTTTAGTAGAAGGTGCCGTGGACCTCGCGACCACACTTGGTATAAGCGAACGGGTAATATCTGTCACAATGATTTCTGTTGGAACAAGTATACCAGAACTAGCAGCTTCGGTAATAGCTGCCTTACGAAAAGAAAAAGCACTATCCCTTGGGAATTTAATAGGGTCAAACATCTTCAACATAGCTTCGGTTTTAGGAATAACAGCCTTGATTGAACCTATTAATCTTAAATCTGAGGCAATAATTTCAAATGATATTTTTTGGATGATAGGAGTGGCTTTTATCCTGATACCGCTTGCGTTTTTACCTAAACAATTTCAGCTTGGGAGATATAAAGGTGTTATATTGTTTGTAAGCTATTGTATTTTTGTGAGTCTTGCATTTTTAGGTTAAAAATTAGGGGTCTTACTGAGGAATACTTAATTTTTATTAATTGAAGATAAAATTTTAGGGGGGTTTGAATAAAAATCAATAAATTTGGCGATTGAATTTAGAAATTTTCAAACCAAAATAATATGTCAACCTTAAGATTTGAAGCTTTAAAACAAACATTTAATCGTACTGCGGTTAAAATTGAAGAACCTGGTAGAAGGTCTGCCCTTTTTGGAAGCAATGTCTTCAATTTGAATATTATGAAGCAATATCTTACTAAAGAAGCTAGTAAGAGTGTGACTGATGCAATCAAGGACGGGTCGAAGATCGATCGTTCTGTAGCAGATCATATTGCTTCAGGAATGAAGGAGTGGGCAATAAGTAAGGGTGCTACGCACTACACCCACTGGTTTCAGCCTTTAACAGGAACTACTGCCGAGAAACATGATGCTTTCTTCGAAACTACCGGCGATGGATCTTCAATAGAAAAATTTGGTGGTGGTGCTTTAGTGCAGCAAGAGCCTGATGCTTCAAGTTTTCCAAACGGAGGTATTCGAAATACTTTTGAGGCCCGAGGATATACGGCATGGGATCCAACTTCCCCCGCTTTTATCTGGGGTACTACACTTTGTATTCCAACGGTATTTGTTTCCTATACAGGTGAAGCTTTAGATTATAAAACTCCTTTATTAAGAGCATTACAGGCTGTGGATAACGCAGCGACTTCAGTAGCAAAATATTTCGATAAGAATGTAACTAAAGTAAATGCTACCCTTGGGTGGGAACAGGAGTATTTCCTTATAGATTCTGCTTTGGCTTCTACAAGGCCAGACCTTCAGTTAGCAGGACGAACCTTGCTTGGACATGCTCCGGCTAAAGGTCAGCAGCTTGATGATCATTATTTTGGTTCCATTCCTTCCAGGATTTTAGCTTTCATGATGGATCTGGAAATCGAATGTATGAAGCTTGGAATACCGGTTAAAACACGTCACAACGAAGTAGCTCCAAACCAGTTCGAACTTGCCCCTATATTTGAAGAAGCAAACCTCGCCGTAGATCATAACTCCCTTATTATGGACGTAATGGGCAAAGTTGGGGAGCGTCACAACTTTAAAGTTGTAATGCATGAAAAGCCTTTTGCCGGAATTAACGGAAGTGGTAAACATAATAACTGGTCTTTAAGTACAGATACAGGAACCAACCTTTTGGCGCCGGGAAGTACTCCAATGAAGAACCTTCAGTTCCTTACTTTCTTCATAAATACTATTAAGGCGGTACACGATAACGAAGAATTGCTAAGAGCGGCAATTGCAAGTGCGTCTAATGACCATAGATTAGGTGCTAACGAAGCCCCTCCTGCAATAATTTCTGCATTTATTGGTTCACAGCTTACGGCGGTACTGGATGAACTGGAAAAAGTAACTGACGGGAAATTATCCCCTCAGGAAAAAACTGAACTTAAATTAAATGTTGTAGGTAAAATTCCTGAAATTTTGCTTGATAATACAGACAGGAACAGAACTTCGCCTTTTGCTTTTACAGGGAATAAATTTGAATTTAGAGCTGTAGGATCTTTGGCTAACTGTGCGAATCCAATGACTGTGCTAAACAGTATTATGGCCAAGCAGTTAATAGACTTTAAAACCGAAGTGGATAAGTTGATTAAGAAGGACAAAATGAAGAAGGATGACGCCATCTTCAACGTTCTTAGAGAATACATCAAGCAATCTAAGAAGATCCGTTTTGAAGGAGATGGTTACGGAGAAGCATGGGAAAAAGAAGCAGCTAAGCGTGGTTTAAGTAACAATAAGAAGACTCCCCAAGCGCTTAAAGTTCAGGTTTCCGAAAAGACCATCAAGCTTTATGAAGATCTTAAGGTAATGAACAGGGTGGAGATCGAAGCCCGTCACGAGATCGAACTTGAAGAGTATGCAATGCGCATTCAGATTGAAGGAAGGATACTGGGAGATATTGCCAGGAACCATATTATTCCAACAGCAATCCGTTACCAAAATATTCTTATCAAGAACGTTCGCGGATTAAAGGAAATCTATTCCGGAGACTTTAAAAAGCATGCAACTGAACAGTTGGGTATAATTGAGAGTATTTCTACACATATTGCTGTAATTAACAGTAAGGTGGGAGAAATGATAGAAGCTCGTAAAGTAGCTAACAAAATGGAAGATGCCGAGGAAAAAGCATTTTCTTATTGTGATGATGTACGACCATACTTTGATGAAATCAGGTATCATTGCGATAAACTGGAACTACTGGTGGACGACGAATTGTGGCCATTAACCAAATACAGAGAGTTGTTGTTTACAAGATAGGTCAGGTCAGTAAACATAAATTAATTAAAAAGCCACGGCGCATTTCTGCTACGTGGCTTTTTATATTTAACAAGAAGCTTCAGTGATAAATATTACAATCCTTCTTATAAAAAGGATATTCAAATCCTGTTTTCCTCTCAATCTGCCTCTTAATGGCGTTTCCCGCTTCCGAATTTTGATAAGAAATTTATCGCCCTGTGTAATTTTTTATTCTGTGAAACCTCTGAAAAATAGAATCTTACATTTGTAAAATATAGAGTTTGTAAGATTCTACGTTCAAAAAAATGTAATTTGAGCTAAAGTACGATTAGGAATCTTCATATTTTGCTAATGGTATTACGAAAGCCTTAGTGTTTTAACAATTAATTTTGTTTTACATCGAAAACAATTTTTGACACGAAAGCTTTTGCTTAGTTTAGCCTTGTGATTAGAAACCCACCCTTCTTTATCACCATCCACACCCTAAAGGATGATAGATCAGAAACCCTAAATTCTGTTCGTTTAAAATTACCCCACAATAATTTATTGAAATTGTAATCAATTTAATAACCAATTTAATATTTCAAATTATGAAAAAAGTAGTTTTAAGCGCAGCAGCGCTAATGTGTGGAGCAGTAGTTTTTGCTCAAGACAGTGACAGTTATGTTGATCAGTCTGGTAGCAACCATGCTGCAACAGTAATTCAGGCTGGAGAAGATCATTATTCGCAAGTAGACCAAATGGGCGATAATTCTACTGCTGATGTAAATCAGTCAGGTGAAGATCAAACAGCGTATACTAAGCAAAGCGGCGAAGATCATTACTCTTACATCAAACAGTCTGGTGAAGATTCCGGTTTCTGGTTTTTTACCACCCCAGGAGGAGACAATCATGCTAATGTAGATCAAAGTGGATATGATAACGAGTCTTACGTGGTTCAAGATGGATACCAGAATGAGGCTTATGTAGTGCAGTCTGCTCGCTGGAATGATTCTGATATTGATCAGGACGGAACGAGAAACCAGGCTTGGGTAACTCAATCAGGTAAAGACAATGATTCTTATGTAGACCAAGATAACTCATATAATGATGCTTCAGTAGTACAATCAGGAGACCACAACGAGTCCAGTGTAACTCAAGATGCAGGCTTTCTTGGGGCTGGTTACAACCAGGCTTGGGTAACTCAGAGTGGAATTGATAACAATTCAGAGGTAGACCAATCTGGAATAGGTTCTGCAAACGATGCTTCTGTAGATCAGTCTGGAGATGACAACTATTCAAGTGTTATCCAATATGGTGGATTATTTGGCGAGAATGCTGCATGGGTAACTCAAAGTGGAGATGATAATCATTCATATGTTGATCAGTTCGGTAGTTCTCACGAGGCTGCAGTAATACAATCAGGTGATGATATGCTTAGTGTTGTAAATCAATCTGGATATAACCAAACAACTTTTGTTCAGCAGTCTAACTAATTCAACTCTTTAAAAAAATAGGGGGCAGTCTGCATTGACTGTCCCTTATTTTAAATTTCTATAATATGAAAAATTTTAGTAATTGGATCGTAATTGTTGTTATTTTCTTTTCTCAGTTTTCATTTTCCCAAACAGAAAGGGATTTAGAAATGATGCAGAAAATGTTGGAATTTCAGAAAATAGAATCCGTTAAAACTACTGGAAGTAGTCAGGTTTTTATTGAACAAATTGGGGGTGATAATAATTTGGTTACCCGAATAAGTGCTGAAAGTTCAAATGTAAGCTTCATACAAAATGGTCAGAATAATGATCTTTTACTTGATATAAATTCAGAAACTTATCATGCCATTATAAGTCAATTAGGTAATTCTAATAAAGTTTCTGACGATTCTTATGCTCCTTATGAGAAGATGGGATTGGACCTGACACAAACTGGAAATAATAATGACTTCCAAAGGTACGGATCAAATTCCATAGGAAACAATCTTAAATTTAGTATGACTGGTGAAGATCAAACTGTAATTGTTAGAAATTTTAAATGAGGATAATGTTTTTTTCTAGTAATGCATATCATTTCTGGTTGGCTTTACCGGTATTTCTATTTTGTGGTTTACTTTCTGGTCAAAATTTTAATTCAGAAGTAGAAGCTGTCATAAATACGAATGATAGTAAAAACGATATTCTTGAAATCGTGGGTACAGCAACTAATAAAACAGAAGGTAATTTCAGCCTTCGATATGAATTATCTGTCATTACTTCTAATGATGGCAATAACAATTCTTCAAAAAATTCCCAGTCGGGACGTTTTACTTTAGAGCCATTTGAAACAAAAAATCTTTCTCATGCTTCTGTTTCTGTTGATCCTGATAACAGGACAATTATTCTGCTACTTATTTATGATGAAGATGATAAAGTTATAGGAACAGATAGAAAAGTTTATGACGCTACAGAACAGGAAAAGGTAGAAGAAAAAATGTCTTATGAAAAACCCAATGAAGGAATTGAATTAACGGGAATGGTAACGGAAAAAACCAAAACTAAACCTGGTAAAGATTTCTACGATTTTTTTTATCAGAAATACAATCTCAGTCCGGCTAAAGGAAATAAGATTATTGAAATTGATGAAATGATCAGTTTTGGAAGGACCACAAGAATTATGGTGAAGATAGATGACAGAGTTATCTATCAGTTTTTTGCCAGGCCTAAATTAGACTATTTAAAAGATCAGGCAGATCAGGCTTTAGCACAAGTCAACCGCTATTTTGAGTATTTAAAAAATAGAAATGAAAGCGTAACCCAATACTAACCCAAAATTAACCTATGAAATCTCTACTTATACTATTTTTTATTATTCTGGGAAGTTCTTCCATGGACGCTCAACAACTAGTCTATACTCCTAAGAACCCGGCTTTTGGGGGTAATCCCTATAATTCACAATGGCTGCTGGCATCAGCCCAGGCACAAAATTCATTTAAAGATCCCGATGCCACTTCAGGAAGAGAGCAGCTATCGGAAATGGAGAGGTTTACTCAAAGTCTAAATTCCCAACTATTAGGGCAGGTCTCAAGAAGTGCCTTTACGAGTCAGTTTGGAGAAGAAGGCTTATCACCCGGGACTTACTCTTTTGGTAGTCTCGCGGTAGACATTTATCCATCTAACGAAGGACTCGTTATAAATATACTCGATACAAATACTGGTGAGCAAACCCAAATTGTGATCCCAAATTAAATAACCTACACCTTATGAACTTTTTTAGAATTGCTGGAGTAATCCTACTCACATCAGTTACTCTATCCTGTGGTACTTATTTTAATCAACCGGTGGATGTTACAGAAGCCAGAATTGGCGAAACCTCCAAAGTAACCGAAAGGCTAAGAACTTTACCTCTTCCACAGGAGCCTGTGGTAGTTGGTGTTTACAACTTTAGAGATTTAACGGGGCAATATAAACCTTCAGATGTGGGAAGTACCTTTAGTACTGCAGTCACTCAGGGTGCTACCTCCATATTAATTAAAGCTCTCGAAGATTCGCGTTGGTTCACTCCTATAGAACGTGAGAATATTGGTAATCTTTTAAATGAACGTAATATTATAAGATCTACACGACAGGAATATCAGGCAGGCGGAGATCAAAATCAGCCGCAGGTGCCGCCTTTACTTTATGCGGGAATCTTACTTGAGGGAGGAATTGTTTCTTATGATACCAACATTATCACTGGTGGTATGGGAGCACGTTATTTTGGGGTGGGAAGTAGTACTCAATATAGACAGGATAGAATCACAATATACTTGAGAGCAATTTCTACTTCCAGTGGGAAAATCCTTAAAAATATATATATATCCAAGACCATTCTTTCCCAGGCATTGGATGTAAGCCTTTATAAATATGTAAGTTTTCAACGACTACTTGAGGTAGAAACGGGTTTTACAAGAAACGAACCTGTACAGGTGGCGGTAAAAGAAGCTATAGAAAAGGCTGTAGAAGGGCTTATTGTTGAAGGCTTAAAAGATGATTTGTGGAGTGCACAGGAAGGAGAAGAGGTGTCGGCCCAGTTAATTTCAGATTACGAAGCTGAAAAAGAAGATTCAGACTTAACTGGACTTTATAACAGGAAATTTATCCAAAGAAATTATAATAACTCCTTTGGCTTAGACATGGGTGCTACTATTATGCGGGGAGATTATTCAGGGCAGGAAGCGGGTGCTCATTTAACTTTTGATTACACTACTGGAATATCGAAATCCCTTTTCCTAAATGTAAGTGCAAGTGGATTTGAATTAAAAAACGAGAACGCATTTTCCAGAAAGCTAGTAGGACTTGATCTTAATGGAGGTTATCTTCTCCTCCCAAATGACAAAATTTCTCCGTATCTCTATGGAGGTTCGGGAGTCATAATGGGAGTGGAGGAAGCACCGGAAGATCAGGATAATATTCATTTGAAGTTCCAATATGGAATAGGTGCTGAATATTTATTAAACGATAAGCTGGGGCTGAAGATTTTCGCTCAGCATAACCTGGCATTCGATGATGAAGTAGATTATTTGATTAATGGAAAAAGGAATGATCAGTTTTTCAACTTTGGAATTGGTGTAAATTTTTATTTAGGAAGCTCCAGCCAATCACAAAATAATTAAAACTTAACCTATGAAAAATATAAAACATATACTAGCCGTAATTTCACTGCTTCTGTTTAGTGCTTGTAGTGAAGACACTATAGACGCGCTGGGAAGCGGAACTATTGCGGGTACAGTGGTAACAGAAGGCACTAACGAACCAATACAAAATGTAAGGATTTCAACAAACCCTGCATCCTCCACAGTTTTTACAGATGAGAACGGAATTTTTATTTTAGAAGATATTGCAGAGGGAGACTATTCTGTAGAAGCGAGAAAGGAGGGGTTGCTAACTCAATTTGAGGGAGCTACAGTTCGGCCAAATACTGAAGTAAGTGTTATTTTTGAACTGGAACCGGAATCTGCAAATAATCGCCAGCCAGAGGTGCCGAGACTATTATCCCCGGCAGATAATGCTACAGATGTTGCTATTCCGGTGGAGTTTGTCTGGAGTTCAGGAGATCGCGATGGGGACGAACTCGTGTATGAACTTGAATTAAGAAATGGTGCAAATGATCAGGTTAGAACTTTTTCCAATATAACAGATACCACATATACTGTTACTGATCTTAATCAGGGCTATAAATATTTCTGGCAGGTAAAAGTTTCAGATAGTGTAAATGATCCTGTTTTAAGTCCTGTTTTTGCTTTCCAGACGGCACAGGTGTCTGGCGGAAGATATTTATATGTAAAGCAGATAAATGGTAACAATGTTATCTTTTCCTCCAATGGAGAAGGAAGTGAGATACAACTGACCGCTTCTGATGTTAATAGTTTCAGGCCAAGGCGGAATAATTCATCAAATAAAATAGCTTTTTTGAGAACTGTTGGAGGGCGTACGCAGCTTTTCACTATGAATTCCGATGGATCTAACCAATTTCAGGTTACCTCTAATATTTCTGTAAATGGATACGATATGGAGAAGGTTGGTTTCTCGTGGGCTAACGATGGTGTTTCATTAGTTTTTCCTAATTTCGGGGATCTTTATCAGGTAAGTGCAACAGGGGGAGGAATACAAAGAATTTACCGGACTCCTAATGGCAAATTTATTACAGATGTGGATGTGAGTGAGGATGACAGCACAATTGCTCTGCTTACAAATGATCCTAATGGCTACAATGGCTCTATTTTTACAATTTCTCCTGAAGGTCAGCTTAAACAATCTGTTATTTCTGGTGTTGATGGTGCTTTAGGGAGTATAGATATTGCTGTTGATAATAGTGCGTTGCTCTTTACCAGGGATATTTCTGAATATGAGAACGAAAATAATCGTCAGCTGGATAGTCGTATGTTTATTTACAATTTTTCCAGTGGTGAGATTAAGGATATTAGTTATAACAAGCCTGAAGGGACGAACGATCTTGATCCACGGTTTTCTCCCAATGAAGCTGAAGTCATATTCGTAAATACTTCTAATGATGGTCTTTCACCTTTAGATATCTATACCCAAAGTATAGGTGATGATAGTAATGAGAATGAAAACAGGAACCTGCTCTTCCAAAATGCGAAGATGCCGGACTGGGAATAAGAATTAACCAACCAATTCTTTAAGTGGAAGCGGTAGTCTTTAATGACTATCGCTTTTGCTTTTATAAATCTTTCACTGGGAAGGCTAAACTCCTTATCTTTGAGACTTAAATTCAGTTTTACTCATGAGCCAGGAAGTTAGTAAAAGGTATGCCAGCCGTGGAGTTTCCGCAGGTAAAGAAGATGTTCATAATGCGATCAAAAATGTGGACAAAGGTTTATTTCCAAAAGCATTTTGCAAAATTGTACCCGATTATCTTACTGGAGAGGAGGAATTTTGTCTGTTAATGCATGCCGACGGTGCCGGAACAAAATCTTCCCTTGCTTATATGTACTGGAAGGAAACCGGTGATCTGGGGGTTTGGAAAGGAATTGCTCAGGATGCGCTAATAATGAATATTGATGATCTTTTATGTGTTGGTGCTACAGATAAAATTTTGCTCTCTTCAACCATCGGTAGAAATAAAAACTTTATACCTGGTGAAGTGATTTCCGCTATTATTAATGGAACAGAAGAATTAATTTCTGAATTAAAGAAATTTGAAGTGGAAATTCATTCTACAGGTGGAGAAACGGCCGATGTCGGAGACCTTGTAAGAACGATAATTGTGGATTCTACAGTCACTGCCAGGATGAAACGCAGTGATGTAATTGACAATGCAAATATAAAACCCGGAAATGTAATTGTTGGTTTGTCTTCTTCGGGGCAGGCAACTTATGAGAAGGAATATAACGGCGGAATGGGGAGTAATGGTCTCACATCTGCCAGGCACGACGTCTTTTCCAAAGTGCTTTCAGAAAAATATCCGGAAAGTTTTGATAGCAGCATTCCTGATGATCTGGTATATTCAGGAACAAAATCGCTGACAGATGAAATTGAAGGCGCTCCTCTTGATGCAGGCAGACTGGTGCTTTCTCCTACCAGAACATATGCACCAATTATTAAGAAAATCCTTCAAAAGTTCAGCAATAAAGAAATTTATGGAATGGTTCATTGCAGTGGAGGAGCACAAACAAAGATCCTTCATTTTATAGATAATTTACATATTATAAAAGATAATATGTTTGAGGTGCCACCACTCTTCAAACTTATTCAGCAGGAAAGCAAAACCGACTGGAAAGAAATGTACCAGGTGTTTAACATGGGACACCGTATGGAGCTGTATGTAGATGAGGAAAATGTAGAAGAGATTATCAATATTTCCAGATCTTTTAATGTTGACGCTAAGATCATCGGGAAAGTCGAGGCTTCCGGTTCTAAGAAATTGACGATACAAAGTGAATTTGGAGCCTTCAGTTACTAACTTCATAATAAGATTTTCGCAATAGCGAGGTTTCTTGATCTTTTTCAGGTTTAATCCGATTTTATCTCAAGGTTAACTATCAGGTTTGGAGCAGGTTTCCAATGACCTGTTGATTTCCACCTAATAATTAAATGAATTTATTGTAAATTTGGGCATCCATAAATCAGAGGGGTTATATGATTGAGAAGCTTAACATAGTAAAGCAGCGATTTGATGAAGTAAATGATTTGATCATTCAGCCGGATGTAATTGCCGATCAGAAGCGATATATAGAATTAAACAAGGAATATAAGGATCTAAGAGCATTAATGGATGTGCGTGAAGTTTACATGGAACTAACGCAAAATATCCAGGAATCTGAAGAAATTATTGCAGACGGGAGTGATCCTGAGATGACCGAAATGGCGAAGCTTCAGATGGAAGAGGCTAAGGAACAACTTCCCCTACTGGAAGAAAAAATCAGGATGATGCTTGTTCCAAAAGATCCTGAAGATGCCAAGAATGTGGTCATGGAAATCCGTGCCGGTACAGGAGGTGACGAAGCCAGTATTTTTGCAGGTGATCTTTACAGGATGTATACCAAATACGTAGAAAGTAAAGGCTGGAAGCACAATATTGTGGATTTTAGCGAGGGCACCAGTGGTGGTTTTAAAGAAATGATTTTTGAAGTTTCCGGAGAGGATGTCTACGGAACTTTAAAATTTGAAGCTGGAGTCCACCGTGTACAGCGTGTTCCCCAAACGGAAACGCAGGGGAGGGTGCATACTTCTGCAGCAACAGTTATGGTATTGCCTGAAGCTGAAGAATTCGACGTGGAGATTGATCCAAAGGAAGTCCGCGTAGATTATTTCTGTTCTTCAGGTCCCGGCGGTCAGTCTGTAAACACAACTTATTCTGCTGTAAGGTTAACCCACGAACCAACCGGACTTGTGGCACAGTGCCAGGATCAAAAATCCCAGCATAAAAACAAGGAGAAAGCATTTAGGGTTTTGCGTTCACGACTTTATGAAATGGAGCTGGCGAAGAAGATGGAAGCAGATGCAGCCAAGAGAAATTCGATGGTTTCCAGTGGTGACCGTAGTGCAAAAATTCGGACTTACAATTACTCCCAGGGAAGGGTTACAGATCACAGGATCAATTTAACTTTATACGATCTTTCCAACATAATCAATGGTGATATTCAGAAGATACTTGATGAACTTCAGCTGGTAGAGAATACTGAGAAGCTTAAAGAGAATTCAGATATTTTTTAATCCGTGAAGGGTGAAAAGTGAAAAGTTGAGAAAAAAGAAAGCTTTAATATGGAAAAAAATTGCGAGCCTTTGGCGAGCAATCGAACTGATAACTGATAACTGATAACTGATAACTGATAACTGATAACTGATAACTGATAACTATGTCAATTCAAGAGCTGATAAATCAAATCCATAAGAAAAAATCCTTTTTATGTATCGGCTTAGATGTAGACCTGGAGAAGATTCCATCTTATCTGCTTTCTGAGGAAGATCCTATATTTGCCTTTAATAAAGCAATTATTGATGCCACCCACAAATTTGCTGTGGCATATAAACCAAACACAGCTTTTTATGAAGCCTGCGGAATAGAAGGCTGGAAAGCCCTGCAGAAAACCGTAGATTATCTGCACGACAATTATCCTGAGATTTACACCATAGCCGATGCCAAGCGCGGTGATATTGGCAATACTTCCAGGATGTATGCTAAAACTTTCCTCCTCGATATGGGGTTTGATTCGGTTACAGTGGCGCCGTATATGGGTAAAGATTCGGTAGAGCCTTTTCTCGAATTTCAGAACAGGCATACCATTTTACTGGCGTTAACTTCAAATGAAGGTGCTTTCGATTTTCAGACTAAAAAAATTAACGATCTTGAATTGTACAAGGAGGTAATAAAAACTTCCAGAACCTGGAAAAATTCGGAAAATCTGATGTACGTAGTTGGTGCAACTAAAGCTGAGTATTTGCAGGAGATCAGAAAAATTGTGCCTGATAGTTTTTTGCTGGTGCCGGGAGTTGGCGCACAGGGCGGAAAGCTGGAGGAGGTTTGTAAATACGGAATGAATAAAGATGTAGGTCTTCTGGTTAATTCTGCACGAAAAATAATATACGCTGCAGATTCTCCTAATTTTGCTAAAGTTGCCGGTGCCAAGGCAGAAGTTCTTCAGCAACAAATGGCAGAGGAGCTAAGGCAACTGTAATCTGCTATGGAATTTAGAGATCAGCTCCAACGTAAGATTACAATTTCAGAAAATCCAAAACGAATCATTTCTTTAGTACCAAGTCAGACGGAACTGCTTTTCGATCTTGGGCTGGAAGACAATATTGCCGGTATAACAAAATTTTGTGTCTATCCTGAAGGTTTGCGGACAAGAAAGAAAATCGTAGGAGGAACAAAATCCGTTCATATAGAAAAAGTTAAAGCGCTGCAGCCAGATCTTATTCTCTGTAATAAAGAAGAAAACACTAGAGAAATGATGTTAGAGCTGGAAAAGATAGCTCCCGTACATGTTTCAGATATTTATTGCCTCGAGGATGCTTTTAAATTAATGCGCCAGTATGGAAAGATTTTTCAAAAAGAAGCCCGGGTTGAATCCATGATTGCAGAAGTACGTGAAAAAAAGAAAAAGCTTGAGGCTAAAACTAAAGGTAAGAGAATAAAAAAAGTTGGTTACTTTATCTGGAAAGATCCATTAATGGTGGCTGGAAAAGAAACATTTATTAATGAATTGTTGGAGTTAAACCGCTTTGATAATGTTTTTTCCGGTAGATATCCCGAAACCACTCTTGAGGAGTTGCAAAATCTGGAATTGGATCTTATTCTTTTATCTTCAGAACCTTATCCTTTTAAAGAAAAGCACAAGGAGATTTTTAAAGATATAGATGCAGAAATAGAATTAGTAGACGGAGAATTCTTCAGCTGGTATGGCAGCCGACTTATACAAGCGATGGATTATTTTTTAAATCTTCAGGACCAGGCGTCTGTTTCCCTGTAATTTAATCTTCGTAATTCCCACAGGATTTTCTTTGCCCTGGAATTAAGTTTATCGCTTTTTTCTTTGTCATAGAGTGCGGACTTGTATGCTTTATACATAAGTTCCTTATATTTTTCACAAAGCCGCTCCTCCCGCTTCTTTTTTGTAAAAATTCTAAACATAATTTTCCTTATTCACTTTACAAAGGTAAGTAGCGGGTGGCTTAAGTTTTATTAATCTCTAGTTAACCTTGTGGTAAAAAGCAGCGGGATAATTGAAGTTTTGTTAATTTTCGCAAAAAAAATTAAGCATCTGCAGCTAATCCTGTAAAGCAAAAACTTTTTGTAGTAAGGCTGTGGTTCGGGAAGCTGCTTTTTCACGTATTTGTTTTTCTTCTACTGCAATCATCGTATACACGCCTTTTAACGCCTCCTGTGTTACATAATCCGGAAGGTCGGGATTTACATTGGTAGTGAGTGGGAGACTATTATATCTCTGGATAAGGTTACTCCATACCTGGTTGGCTCCTACTTTATCCAGAGAATTTTCTATAACAGGATTAAATTTTGAATATAATGCAGTTTCTGTTTTGCTATTTAGATATTGAGTGGCAGCATTATCAGCACCTAACAAAATATTCCGGGCGTCTGTAAAAGTGATTTCCTGTACCGCATTTACAAATATAGGTGTAGCCTCTTTTACTGCATCTTCTGCGGCCCTGTTGAGAACTCTAAGGCCTTCATCCGCCAGGGAACTCAGCCCTACATCCCGTAAGGTTTTATCTACTTTTTGTAATTCCGGGGGTAAGGTTATCCTAACAAGTTCATTTTTAAAAAAACCGTCCTCCTGGGTAAGCTTGGTAACTTGTTTGTCTATTCCCATATCCAGAGCCTGCCTTAGACCTGCCGCTATATCGTTATTACTTACTCCGTATCCTCCTTGCGGTAACTGGCTTGCAATATCCTGCAATTCTGCACAGGATGTAAAAATAAATAGTAGGCACAAAGAATAGTACTTTTTCATGATGTTCTTTTTTTCAAAGATAGGATAAAATAAAAGCTTTGCAGGCTGAAAGGTCTTCAGCAGGTAATTAGCTTCAATTTATTAATCCAGTTTTACTGAAAGATCAGATAAAAATGATGGTCTTGTTGTTATAAACAAGTGTTTTCCGGGAAATGTGCAGCTTAATTCCGCGGGCCAGAACTATTTTCTCCAGGTCCCTTCCTTTTAAAATCAGGTCTTTAATGGAGTGGCTGTGGGAAATCCGGGAAATATCCTGTTCTATAATTGGTCCTGCATCCAGTTCTTCGGTAACATAATGACTTGTGGCACCTATAATTTTTACTCCGCGTTTATAGGCCATATGGTACGGCTTTGCTCCGGCAAAAGCTGGTAAAAAGGAGTGGTGTATATTTATGATCCTGTTTGGAAAAGCTCTGATTAAATTAGGTGGAATAATTTGCATATAACGCGCCAGGACTATTAAGTCGATCTTTTCCTTCTGAAGTAATTCCAGATGGCGTGCTTCAGCTTCTTCTTTTTTACCCTTAAGTACCGGAACAGGGTAAAAAGGAATATCAAAACTTTCTGCTATGGGCTTTAAATCTTCATGATTGCTTATAATCATTGGGATAGTGACATCAAGCTCGCCAGATTTATATCTTCCAAGAATGTCGTAAAGACAATGATCATACTTAGAGACGAAAATTGCCATTTTTAGGGGTGCGCCTGCAGTATACATCTGCCACGTCATCTGGTAACGTTCTCCTATTTTATTCCTAAACTGCTCTTTTATCACTCCAATTTCCGTTTTTTCAGCAAATTCGCTCTCCAGTCGCATAAAAAAGATCTTGTTTTCAACATCTACATATTGGTCAATGTAGATTATATTACCTTTATGATCATAAATAAAAGAAGTGACACTGGCGATAATCCCCGAGGCATCGGGACAGTGTATAAGAAGCGTAATTTTGCTCATAAAATGCTGTTTTCAGGCTAAAATTAGGCATTTTAAGGGGTTTTGACTTCTACTGAATTTAGTATTATTGAATTAATAAAGAGGTGTCGTGAAAATTACAATTTTCGTAAATTGCAGCATCAAAAAATTGATATTATTGATAATGGAACAACAGAAACCATATACTCCCGAGAATAAGATACGAATGGTGACCGCCGCTTCACTTTTTGACGGTCACGATGCTGCAATTAATATTATGCGCAGGATCATCCAGTCCACCGGTGTGGAGGTGATCCATTTGGGTCATGATCGCAGTGTGGAAGAGGTAGTGAATTGTGCAATTCAGGAAGACGCGCATGCTATTGCAATGACTTCCTATCAGGGCGGGCATAACGAGTATTTTAAATACATGCACGATCTTCTAAAGGAAAAAGGCGCTGGCCATATCAAGATTTTTGGTGGTGGTGGCGGAGTTATTCTTCCGGAAGAAATCAAAGAATTGATGGACTACGGAATTAACCGTATTTACGCTCCAGATGATGGCCGGGAAATGGGACTGCAGGGAATGATCAACGATATGGTGAAGCGTGTAGATGAGCCTACACCTCCGCTTCAGAAGAAAGATGGTGTAGGAGCAGCACTGAAGGAGAAGGATGTAAACACCATAGCCAGACTTATATCTTTAGCTGAAAATAATCATGAGGAGTTTGAAAAGAGTTTTTCTGAAGTAGAAAAATCAGGAAAGAATATTCCTGTTCTTGGTATTACCGGTACTGGGGGTTCTGGAAAATCCAGTCTTGTTGATGAGTTGGTAAGACGTTTTCTAGCCGATTTTCCTGAAAAAAATATCGGTATCGTTTCTGTAGATCCTTCCAAGAAAAAAACCGGCGGCGCATTGCTTGGAGATCGAATTCGAATGAATTCCATTAATAGTCCGCGGGTTTATATGCGTTCCCTCGCCACCAGGCAATCCAATCTTGCGTTGTCTAAACATGTTGCTGAAGCTGTAGAAGTTCTTAAAGTTGCTGAGTACGATCTTATTATCCTGGAAACTTCAGGAATTGGACAGTCAGATACAGAAATTCTGGACCATTCAGATGTTTCCTTGTATGTGATGACCCCAGAATTTGGAGCGGCAACCCAGCTTGAGAAAATCGACATGCTGGATTTTGCTGATCTGGTTTCTATCAATAAATTCGATAAACGTGGAGCTCAGGATGCTCTGCGTGATGTGAAAAAGCAATACCAGAGAAATCATGCTTTATGGCATGAGGATGCTGAGAAATTGCCAGTTTTCGGCACTATTGCTTCCCAGTTCAACGACCCCGGCATGAATACGCTTTATAAGCATATCATGGACAAGATAGATGAGAAAACGAATTCAGAATTAAATTCTACTTTTGAGATCTCACGGGAGATGAGCGAGAAAATCTTTGTAATTCCGCCGAAAAGAACACGTTACCTGTCAGAAATTGCCGAAAACAACCGGAGTTATGACGAAAAAGCCAAATCTCAATCAGAAGTAGCTCAAAAGCTCTACGGAATATATAAAACTATTGAATCTGTCACTAATGTAAAGCTTGATCTCACCAAATTTGGTGTGGATGAAGAGGCTTTGGAAGAAGCAACTTCAGAAGAAAATAAAGAATTTACAGGTTTGCTAAAAAAGGAATTTGATCGTGTAAAGATGGATCTTGATCCTTATAATTGGGAAATTATCCTCGGCTGGGACGAAAAAGTGAATAAATACAAGCAGCCGGTCTATTCCTTCAAAGTGCGGGATAAAGAAATTAAAATCGACACACATTCAGAATCGCTTTCCCATACGCAGATCCCCAAGGTTGCACTTCCAAAATATAAAGCATGGGGCGATATTTTAAAATGGTGCCTTCAGGAAAATGTTCCGGGTGAATTTCCTTATACCGCCGGGCTGTATCCGTTTAAGAGACAGGGGGAAGATCCTACGCGAATGTTTGCCGGAGAAGGTGGGCCGGAGCGTACTAACAGGAGGTTTCATTATGTGAGTTTAGGTTTGCCGGCAAAACGGCTTTCCACGGCATTCGATTCTGTAACACTGTACGGAAATGATCCCGATCACCGCCCTGATATTTATGGAAAAATTGGTAACGCCGGAGTTTCAATCTGCTGTCTTGATGATGCAAAAAAACTGTATTCAGGTTTTGATCTTGCAGATCCGATGACTTCAGTAAGTATGACGATCAATGGCCCTGCACCAATGCTGCTCGGCTTTTTTATGAATGCAGCAATCGATCAGCAATGCGAAAAATACATAAAAGAAAATAATCTTGAAGATAAAGTTGAAGCGAAACTGAAGGAGCTTTATGACGACAACGGAATTGATCGCCCATCTTATAAAGGTGATTTGCCGGAAGGAAATAACGGCCTCGGATTGATGCTGCTGGGCTTAACCGGAAACCAGATTTTAGATGCTGAAGTTTACGAAGACATTCGTCAGAAAACGCTGAGTTCTGTAAGAGGAACTGTGCAGGCAGATATCCTGAAGGAGGACCAGGCGCAAAATACCTGTATTTTCTCTACGGAATTCGCTTTAAGATTAATGGGCGATGTTCAGCAGTACTTTATTGAAGAAAAAGTCTGGAATTTTTATTCGGTTTCTATTTCAGGTTATCATATTGCTGAAGCGGGTGCAAATCCTATTACGCAACTAGCTTTTACCCTTGCTAACGGATTCACGTATGTAGAATACTACCTGAGCCGGGGAATGGACATTAACAAATTTGGTCCTAATCTTTCCTTCTTTTTCTCCAACGGAGTAGATCCCGAATATGCAGTTATTGGTCGTGTAGCCAGGAAAATCTGGTCGAAAGCTTTAAAGTATAAATACGGAGCTAATCCGCGTGCGCAGATGCTAAAATACCATATCCAAACTTCCGGGCGTTCGCTTCATGCACAGGAAATTGACTTTAATGATATCAGGACGACGTTGCAGGCGCTCTATGCTATTTACGACAACTGCAACTCCCTGCACACAAATGCTTATGACGAAGCAATTACAACGCCTACAGAAGCTTCAGTAAGAAGGGCAATGGCAATTCAGCTTATTATCAATAAAGAGCTTGGTTTAACCAAGAATGAGAATCCAATTCAGGGTTCGTTTATTATCGAAGAGCTCACAGATCTTGTTGAAGAAGCAGTGCTTCTGGAATTCGACAGGATTACCGAAAGGGGAGGAGTTCTGGGAGCGATGGAAACCATGTACCAACGCGGAAAGATTCAGGAGGAAAGTCTGTACTATGAAACTTTGAAGCACAACGGAGATTTCCCGATTATCGGTGTAAATACTTTCCTTAGTTCTACAGGATCACCTACCGTGACTCTAGGGGAAGTCATAAGGGCTACAGAAGAAGAAAAACAACATCAAATAAAAACTCTTACCACCTTGCATAAAGCAAAAGGAAACAAGGCAGATGATGTGCTGGATAAATTGAAGGACGCCGCGGTTAACAATGAAAATCTTTTTGAAATTTTAATGGAAGCCACTAAAGTCTGTTCTCTTGGCCAAATTACCACTGCCTTATTTGAAGTAGGGGGGCAGTATAGAAGGAATATGTAATTATAAATGAAGTCTCCCCTATAAAAATGGGGGAGCCCGATTTAATCAAAATTTGGCTCATTAAATAGTGTTTTCAATTTCGAAACTTTTATAAATTTTAGTTGGTTATTGCTTTGAAATTCAAACATTCAAAGTACTTTTGCGGGCTTTAAAATTTGATCACTTTAGATCCTATTGAAAAGGAAAAACAACTATGGAAAATATCTGGTTATATGCCATTGGAGCCTTTACCGCATTTTTTGCGATTAATAATCCTGTGGGCAATATTCCTATTTTTTTAAGTCTCACCAAGCAGGCCGATGGTGCAAGGAAGAAATTTATTTCTAAAAAAGCCACCTTTACTGCCTTTGTAATAGTAACCGGATTTATTGTACTGGGGAAATATATTTTCGATCTTTTTGGATTGACGATTCCTGCTTTTAAAATAACCGGGGGTATCCTGGTTTTCTTTGTGGGTTTTGAAATGATTAGAGCACAGCAATCGAGTATAGATAACCAGACAGAAATCGATTTTAATGAAGGTATTTCTATTTCGCCATTAGCTATTCCTATTTTGGCCGGTCCTGGAACTATAGTCACTGCGATGAACTATACCACCACAGCAAGTTACCTGGACATGCTTGTAATTGTGCTGATGTTCGGATTAATCATGTTTCTTAACCATCTTGCTTTTATTTCCAGTGATTACCTGGTTAGATTCATAGGTCAGAATAAGATAGTAGTAGTCGAAAAGATTATGGGGCTAATAATCGCCATAATTGGAACGAATATGCTTATTCAGGGCATTCATTTAGCTTTTTTTGAACAGGTGTAAATAACCTTTTAGCTTTCTATAAGGCGATATTTGCCCTTTTGAAGGGGCTTTATAAATCACATTCTTAACATCCACGTACGCTGAAGTTTCCGGAACTTCTTTAATTCAATTCTTAATAGTTTAAGAAATTCTCTTCCGTTACTATTGGAAAGCTCCAGCCGGTCACAGTTTTTATGTAAGAGATTTACCAAACGGGTAAGAGAAGCCACATGCTGGTGTCTTTCTTCAGAAAAAGTTTTGCTTTCAGCCTTTAAAATTTCAGGGGCGAGTGAAACCGATTGCTGTACAAGGTCTCCTGTAAAATATATATGCGGATTTTCCTTTCCATTTCTCTGCAGGTTACCCAAATCGTGCACAAGGTAGTGGGAGATACTTTTCGAAAGACGGAAAATCTCCACAGCTTTTTTGTAAATAGCTGTTTCAGTGGTCTTGCTGGAATTGTGTAATGACATTTTTATAGCAGGATTTTTAAAATCTTTTATTCAAATTTAACTACAAGAATCTTATTCTGTACATCGATTTTAAAGTAAAGAGCTGAATATGCTTTAATTTTTATATTTTTAAGTCTCTAAATTTTTAAAAATGAAAATCGATAAGCTCAATTGGGAGATCATAAAATGCCTTCAGCTCAACGCTCGTCAGTCTAATGCAGAAATAGGAAGAAAGGTCGGAATAACTTCTCCCGCTGTGGCAGAAAGAATCAGGAAAATGGAAGATCAGGGTTTAATAAAAGGATATAGAACTGAAATCGCCTATAACCAGGCAGGCCATCAACTAAAGGCAATTATTACCTTAAGGGCTTTTATGGGAAGACTTAAAGCTTTCCTGGAAAAGGTAAAGGAATTTGAGGAGGTTCTTAACTGCTACAGGATTACCGGAAACGAAAATATTATTATGGAAGTAGTGCTTCATGATCAGGCACATCTGGAGAAATTTATAGATAAAATGATCACCTATGGGGAGACAAAAACCCACATCGTATTGTCTAATGTAATTGAAGATGCTCCTATTAAGAAGCCGAAATGAAGGAGCTGTTGAAAATGCCAGCCCTCTTGTTTAAGAAGATTACTTCCTGGCGCTCACAAGGTACATGAGTGAACCTCCTGCCGCATGGTATTGTTCACGCTGTAAAGCCCCCATTATATGACTGTCCCTTGAATTATATTTTTCCTGATATTCAAAGTAGAACGGCATGTATTGTTCCCCTGCGGCACTAAAAAAATCGATATCTTTTTGAGTATTTGATTTCCACGAGCCTCCCTCCAGCCATTGCTTTAATGTTGCTACCTGCTCTTCATTATCATAAGGGGGATACATGGCAATTGCTTTATCTGATAGCCTTACCTCAATATTTTTTAAATCTTCCATAGCGAACATGCCAGGCAGAAGATCACCCAGGGAGTTATCGCCCTGTCCCATTTTGCGTTTCCCTTTCTCAATAATCAGGCGGTATTTAATCTGGTCCAGCGTTTCTTCTATAGAATCATGTTTAGAAAGGGAAGTTTTAGTAAGGCTCTGGATAATATTATTAGGTTCGACGCATAAGAGGATGCCATTGTCCTTTAAAACCCGTTTCATTTCTTTTATAGCCTTTTGTGGCTCCGGAAGATGTATAAGTACCGTCTGACAGGTGACAAAATCAAAGCTGTTATCTGGAAATGGCAATTTTTGAGCATCTGCCATCATCAGGCTGAAATTTTGCGCTCTTCCGGAGAAATAATGTTCGAGTTCTAAATTTTCAACATACCACTTTTTATCATTGTCTACGGCAGTGATTTCCGCATTTTGGCTCAGGTAGGGCGCCAATGTTCTGGTCCAGTGTCCTTTTCCGCAGCCAACATCCAGCATTGAGTTAACACTTTTGAGGTTTAATCTTTCTGCAGTTAGATCCAGGAACGGTTTATTCCACCAAAAATCTCTGTAATCTCCAAAAAATTCTTCCGAATGTCCTTTATGTAAATTTTTTTTGCTCAAATTTTTTTCTCAATTCTTTAACACGAAGATAGTAATTTTGGTTTCGCCTTTACGACGAATGTTAGGAATTGAGAAATGAGCATTGAATTAAAATATTAAGAACTTCACTATAAACAGAGGTTTCGCGTTAATTTAGTGGTAATTATAATTTCTTTCAGATTAATTACTCATTTAAGACTTACCTTTATAAAAAAATTAAACTATGGACAAGAGACTAATAATATTTCTAGCGTTAACTATAATAACAGGACTAATTGGATTTTCAGGAATGACTTTTGATGGTATAGCCGCCATAAGGGTAATGTTCCTAATATTTGCCGATATCCTGTTAATTACAGTTTTGGCCAGATTCTTTTTTTCGTCAGATCAACAGCAGGTTAGATTGCAACGGATTAAGAATAATTAGGATTAGGAAATATGCTAGCATTAATAAAAGCTTTTACCTGAGGGTAAAGGCTTTTTTTTATATTTACTAACGATCACTTGATTATGAAAAAGCAAAATTACTGTGTATTCCTACTATTAATTTTTGTTTTCTCTTTCGCAGGAGCGCAGGAACTGCGCCTGATTAAAGGAAGGGTGACAGATTCTATTCCTGTTCAGGATAGTCTTGGGGGATCTTATGCGCTATATGTCCCTCAATCTTTTGAAGCTGAAAAAGCCAATCCCATTATTTTTGTCTTTGATCCTGAAGGCAGGGGCAGGCTGGCGGCGCAACTTTTTCGGGGAGTTGCTGAAGAGCATTCTTATGTAATTGCGTCTTCTAATGTGAATATGGAACAGGACTCACTTCAGGAAAATGTGACGCAGGCGTTAAGGATGATTGGTAGTGTGGTTAAAACTATCCCGATAGAAACAGATGAAATTTTTGCTGCGGGACTTAATGAAGGAGCTCAGGTAGCTTCGGCTCTTCCACTAATATATAGTGATATTGATGGTGTTCTCGCAATAGGAAATGCGGTATTAAATCCTGACTTTGTTGTTGAGAAAAACACGTTTATGTTTAGTGCTATAGTTAGTGAGCTGGATTATCAGAAATTCCAGATGGAAAGTTATGTTGATTTTTTTGAAGATCGGGGTTTTCCCGCTGAGCTAAATTATTATTCTGACAGTCCTGAGAAATGGCCGGATACCCAGGTAATCAATAGCGCAGTTGCCGGCTTTGTGTTAAATGCTATGGAAAGAGGAAGTCGTGACCGTGATGCTGCAGTTGTGGAGTCGCTTTTCCAGAATGGACTTGAGCATGCCGAAAGTTTAAGACGAAAAAGAGAATATTATCCTGCATATGTGAAACTGGAACAAATGGAGGAGAAGTATCAGGATTATAATTTTGATGATATCCTGAAAGAAAGGAAGAGGGATCTGCGCAGGACCAGAGCTTTTAAGAAGCAAAGAAGAGAGTCCAGGCGGGTGAAGGCAAGGGAAGAAATTAAACAGCAGGATTATATTTATTTTCTCGAAAATGATCTTGCCATTGCCAACTTCGAAAATATTGGTTGGTGGGCTTATCAGCTGGATGAATTAAAAGAACTACAGGAAAAAGGAAGTGGCGTAGAGCAGAAAATGGCGCATAGACTTGAAGGATTTCTGAAAAGTTATTCCAAGGTAAAGTATGATGATATCCAGCGCAGTAATGCTCATTTGGATGTGAGGATTTTTGCAAGTTTACTTAGGACTGTCCTGGATAAGGAAAATCCTGAACCGTATTTAAATATAGTAAAACTTGCCGGACAGGATGGCGATTATGAAACGGCCCTGCTTTACCTGGAAGATTTACTGAAATTAGGTTTTGACGATATGGAGGCACTCTATAATATTCCCGGAATTTTGGATTTAAAACTGAGTCCGGAATATAACGAGCTTATCCAGCAGTATCTGGGGGAATCTAAATATTACCAGGCAGAGTTGTTGGATTAAAATGTTTCCTTTTTAAGTTTAAATTTCAGCCAGACCAGCAACAGGCAAGAAATTAGAGCAAGACCTATCATCACGTTCCAGGTAAAGCTATAGCCGAATTTCCCAATCAACTGCATTCCGGAATTGTGGCCAAAAATGTGGCTTATAGAGAATGCGATGCTGTAGAGCGCCATGTAGGATCCTTGCTTACCCTTATCTGCACGTTGCAAAGCAAAGCTATTAGAAAAAGGAAAAGCGATCATTTCCCCAATCGTCAATAGAAACATTCCTATAACAAGAACTCCCAGCCAGTTGCTTAAATTTATGGCGAGAAAACTTATTCCGGCCAAGACGATACCAATGATAACGTAATTGGTTGCAGAGTTTTTCTTTATTTCCAGAAACTTTATGAGCGGCATTTCAAAAAGGAAAATTATCAATCCGTTAAAACCGAGTAACACCCCAATTTCAAATTCTGAAAGTTGATGGATTTCAGCATAGAAGAGAGGAACAGTCGAGAAATACTGTAGAAAAATAAAACCAAACAGGATCATAGCTGAAATAAAAATAAGATAGGGTTTGTCTTTTAGTACAGATTGTGGCTTCAGGTTTATCTCCTTTGCATTTTCCAGCGCCCGTTTGGGATTAAGTAATTTTAATAACAGGATTCCTGCAGCAAGACACGTGATTCCGTCTACCCAAAAAAGTCCGCTATAACCTATTCCGGTAATTATTAATCCGCCAATTGCAGGTCCTGCAGAAAAACCGAGGTTAATAGCCAGCCGGATAAGCGTGACAGACCGTGTCCTGTTTTCAGGTTTGCTGTAGGCGCTAATGGCCACAAAAACTGCCGGTCGAAACATATCTGCCACCATCATTACCAGGAAAATCCCGGTGCATATTCCCCAGAAGGATTCGGGAAACTGAAGCAGCACAAAGAGAAGGGATGATAGGATTAGACTTGCAGCCATGGTCTTATAATGGCCAATTTCGTCGGTTAATTTTCCTCCCAACCAGGATCCTGTTACAGAACCCAAACCAAAAAAGGTCAGGATCCAGCCCACATCTTCCAGGGAAAATCCGCGGCTTTTGGTGAGGTAAAGTGATAGAAATGGAATTACCATGGTTCCTGCACGGTTAATTAATGTTATCAAGGCCAGAAGCCAGACCTCTTTTCTTAAACCAGTGAAAGAACCCGTGTAGGAGCGATATAATTGATGAAGCATAAGATGAAATAAAGCTCTAAATTATATCAAATTATGTTAGCTTCTTATTTTTATAATTCTGAAAAATTTTTTTCTGTTTTTTATAAAATCTTATAGTTTTTTCTATTTCTGAAATGTAATCTGCGGAATTTGCAGTTAAAAGAATAGGAATTTCAGTAGTTCACTAATGTTTGGGAGAATTTCCGAAAGAATTACTTCAGAAGTGAATTTTATTTGAAAAGATGAGGCACGAAAAATGGCAATTTTCGATCCTAAGTATAAAAAGTACTTTGTTAGAACTTTTTCCGGGAAGATGTTAATTTCAGAAAGATGAAATTATGCCATTTAATATAAAAAAAATCACCAACTCCGGCGGACGGTTATTAATAAGGATTGCCGGAGGGGTGATTTCGTAAAAAAGTTTAATTTGGAAAGAAAAATTATCTCTGTTTCTATATATTCTCTTGGAATCAGGGATCTTCCTTCAATTAGTTTTTAAATTAGAAGGCATAGATTGCTGCAATAAGGAATGATGAGAGATTATCATCTATATTATTAAGATTTCTATTAACAAACATATCTTCAGACAGGCTATCTAATCTAAATTCGGGCTTAACAATCAGGCTTCCTACTGTGTAGCTTCCTGTAAGGGTGAAATCTAAAGCCCTTACCCCAGAACCATAAACTATAGCTTCATCAAAGTCATTTTCCAACTCTTTAAAATATTCTGCTCTTAAACCTATTGCAAAACTGTCGGAAGCCTGAAATTGCGGATAAATTGCTGCTCCGTAAAATCCTGTTCCGTCGGTATCTGCATACGTGGTATTGAATCCAAGATAGAATGCGTCTGTTAAATCCCAACCTGTGGTTAAATCAATTTGAAAAGTTGCTTCATCAGAAACCGGGGACTGTTCGCCATACAGCAGGTTTAAGAATGCACTACCAGAAGTATTAGAATAACCTAACTGTCCTCCAAAAGAATATTTTCCGTAAGGATTAAATTCGGTAAAATCTGTTGGGTTCATAACAGCCAGCATCCCTGTCCAGTTATCATCAAAATTAAAATCGGCTCTTAAACCTGTGTGGGAAAAAGGTCCGTAAGAGAACATATAAGAAGTAGAATAGTTAAAGTTTGCAGCGGGAGAGATTACCTCGTATCCAAGGAAGGTATTCCAGTTACCTAAAGTAAGGGTTAAGGCGTCGTTTACATTGTAATACACGTATAATTGGTTTACTATATTACTTGAGCCAACAGAATTAAAAACCGCTTCCTCACCACGAGGGCCAAAAACAAGATCTGCAACAAAACCCACTTTACTACCTTCGTAGCCCAGGATCACATTTGCCATGCCTAGGGCAAAACCTGGAGTGTTGGCAAAAGAAGATGCAGGAGCTTGAGGGAAAGCAATAGGATCCCCATCTGCATCGTACTCTACTTTATTTACGCCGTTAAAATTTGTCCTGAAGTAAGCGTCGACACTACCACTTAAAGTCCAGTTGGATGTTTCTTCCTCTACCTCTTCAATTTCCGTATCTAATTCTTCCTGTGCATAGGTATAGGAACTTGAGAAAACCACTGCTACTAAAAGCAGAAATTTTGTTAAATTTGAAGTTTTAATTACTTTCATAATAAGATTGTTTAATTTTTTTTGATTTGATTTAGCTTCCAGGCTCGATTGATCATGTTTAGGCAATCGAAAAATATGTAGAGTAATTTTTAGCGGAGCGTTCTGCAAAACGCTCCGTTTTCTTTTCTCTATATTGATAATTACATTTAGTGTTGTCTTAGTCCAAAGTCGGCATAAGCATCCATGCCGTGCTCATGTATATCCAGTCCTTCTGTTTCTTCAACTTTAGAAACCCTTATTCCTATGGTAACTTTCAGGATATAAAAAATAATGAAGGCACCAACTATACAAATGGCAGCATAGCATCCTACTCCAATAAGCTGCGTAATAAACTGATCGAAGCTGGCGAGATTTCCGAAGATTCCCACGGCTAGTGTTCCCCATATTCCGCAGATTAAATGTACAGCTACTGCTCCCACAGGATCATCCAATCTTATCTTGTCTATTAATGCTACTCCCAGTACAATAATAACCCCGGCGATGGCGCCGATTAAAACCGCATCTGTGGGGGACATTTGATCTGCTCCTGCAGTAATTCCTACCAGACCACCAAGGATTCCGTTAAGGAACATTGTAATATCATAGTTTTTGTAAAGCATTGTTGAGAAGATAAAGGAAGCGACACCACCGGCTGCAGCAGCCAGGCAAGTTGTAACCAGGGTCAAAGAAGTAAGCTCCGGATCTGCAGATAAAACTGAACCTCCGTTAAATCCAAACCATCCTAACCATAGGATTAATACTCCTGCAGTAGCAAAAGGCATACTGTGTCCTGGAAAAGCTCCAATTTTACCATCTTTAAATTTTCCAATTCTTGCGCCAAGTAACCATATAGCTACTAAAGCAGCCCACCCTCCTACGGAGTGTACCAGTGTGGAACCTGCAAAATCATAAAAACCCATTTCGTCCAGGAATCCACCTCCCCATTTCCATGAACCTGCAATAGGGTATACCAATCCAACATATATAATAACAAAGATCATAAAAGCACTAAGTTTCATTCTTTCTGCAACAGCACCAGATACAATAGTGGCAGCAGTTGCGGCAAACATTCCCTGGAAAAGGAAATCGGTCCAATACGTATAACCTTCACTGTACGCCAGGTCCAGTGAACCGTCTACAAGAGGACTGCTAAGACCAAAACCTGCAAAACCAATATAGCCGTTAAATTCCCCAGGGTACATAAGATTAAATCCTAAGAGGCAATAGAGAAGCAAGCCCATTGTGATGATAAATAAATTTTTAAATAAGATGTTGATTGTATTCTTTTGCCTGGTAAGACCAATTTCGAGAAATGCGAATCCCAGGTGCATAAAAAATACCAGTCCTGTACAGATCATCATCCATACGTTGTTAACTGTTAGTAATCCTTCCATAATTCTTTGGCTTAAATAGAGTTAGTGATTTATTTAAGAGATTCTTCTCCTTTTTCTTTAGTTCTTATGCGGTAAGCTTCATCTATAGGAGAGACGAAAATTTTACCATCCCCTACCTGGCCTGTATAAGAAGTTTTACATATTGCATCTACTGTTTTTTGCACAAAGGAGTCCCCTACTACAATAGAAAGATATCTTCTTTGGATATCTGCTGTGCTGTAGCTTACACCTCGGTATACGTGGCCCTCTTTTTCGTTGCCAACCCCGGTAACATCCCAGTAGCTAAAAAAGGTGACTCCAATATCGTGGAGTGCCACCTTAGTTTCATCGAACTTTGATTTACGAATAATTGCTTCGATTTTTTTCATAATTTCTAATTAAAACTTTTGATAAAGTTATAAAATTATCATAAACCCCGTTAAAAAATAGGGTGTTGTGCTTAACTTTTATTGTATTAAGAAATTATACCCCTTAAATTTTAGGGGTATATATTTTAAAAGTGCAATTATGCGGAATATTTACCTAATTATAGAAAATCTTAGGTAAGTGTGGACAGAAAAATTAGAGAAATAGCATCTAATATTCTAAAAAAGGACTGCTGAAGTATTATTTGAGGCAGAAAAGTGGAATTTTTTCTATATAGCCCTATCATTAATAGGTATCTACTAAATTGAATGCTTAATTATATGTTTATACCCCTCAAAATTTTGGAGGGTATGGAGTTTGTTAAACAGTGGTGTGTGAAATTTTGCCTGTAGCGGCAAAAATTAAGTAATTCTGGAAAGAACAAGCCCCAGAAAGACAGCTATAATTCCAAGAAGTAGGCTGCCAAGGGTATATAAAAAGAAATTGTAATAGTCACCAGATCTAAGGAAAACCTGATTTTCATAAGCAAAAGTAGAGAAAGTGGTGAATCCGCCGCAAAAGCCTACGGCAAAAAATAAAGTTAAGTCAGACGATAAGTTCACATACCTGAGACCAAGGCCAAAGAGAAAGCCCAAAAGAAGGCTTCCCAAAGTGTTAACGGTTAAAGTTCCGTAGGGAATAGAAGTAATTACGGGATTATTTAATAGTTTGCTTAACTGGTAACGAAATACACTACCCAGGCCACCGCCTATAAAAACCAGAAAAGCACTTTTCATAGAGATTTTTAATTATTATCTATTCTACTGGAATATAAATAATCGTTACCCAATTAGCAGGATTTTGGGTCTGTTTCGGCCCTGCGTTATAAACTTCAAAAGGATTTGAAGCTTCGAGTGGTACCAGATTATTTTCCTGAATATAAGCATGAGCTCTGTCCCAGGCTTCAGGCAGGTTGTTGTAATTTCCATTTAATGTAGTTTTTACTACCTTTTGATTAGGCATAAAACCTGTCAGGACCGCACTTTCTTCTGGGGTAATTACTTCACTAGGGGTAAAGTAACCTGCAGAGAAAATGGCGGTGGTATTATTATCGTTCCATTCATTATAAAGGACAAAAGGATTTCCGATTTTCTCAATATTGTTCTTTTCCATGTAAGAGCTTATATCGGTTATCATGATAGTCATACGTTCATTTACCTGGCTGATTTTGCTCGCGGTTGTGCTATACATATAATATCCTCCTCCATGTTGTGTTACTCCGTCAACATTTATAGAATACTCGGCCATCTTTTCACTGGTGATTCTTTCAAGGTTTTCCAGTCCCTGTTTTAATTTAGGTCTCATGATATCTTTAAAATCCCCGTTCTGAAACGTAAAGCCGACTTTTTCCATGAAACTATGCTTTCCCTGTATGCCCCAGGTGATTTGAGTTCCATTTTCGGTCTCTTCAAAATTCCAGTACATTTCACTGGTAGATTCTCCAAATGGTATGGTATAAACGAGTTTCTGGTTAATGGAAGAAAAAGGTCGTGTTTCTACAGTAGTGATTTCTCCATTGCCAATTTCGTCACTTTTCCAGGAAAGAGAGGCGTCTTTGCCACTACTCTCGTCACTGTAATTTAAAATTGGATTATTAGCGCTTCGCAGCCACGGAGACCAATCTTCCCAGTTTCGGAATTCGTTAACTTCATTAAAAATCATTTCCTGCGGTGCTGCAACTATCCTTGTTTCTTCCAGTTGATAATTGCCTTCTTTTGTGGCAATATATATAGAGGAACCTATAATAAGGATAAGAATTAGAAACAGTAGGTATTTAATAATTTTCATTTTATTCCGTTTAATTAAATGCTAAGATAAATAAAATCCTTTGTTGTGTCGAAATTCGTGAAGCTGAAGAACTGGAAGGGTTTAAAGGAGTTAATGCGTTAGTAGGATATAGTTTAGAAAGGGAATATCACCATTTAGAAATAATTTGATTAGAAAAAGTAAACCGATAAAGGCGATAAAACCAATAAGCACATAAATGCTTCCTTTATAATACTTCCTATGCAGCGCAATATCTTTGCGATAACTGTAAATTATCAGGGCAACAAAGGCTACCACAAAAAAGCCTGCAAAAATGAGCTGTCCGGTACTAAACATTTTTGTATATTTTCAGGCAAAGTTAAGCTTTTAATGGCTATTTAAGCTCAAAAGCCGGAGTAGTCACCTGCAAATTGAAATATTATCTTATGAAAAAAAGAATAGCGGCTGTAAAAGAATTTCATACTGCATTTGGACTTGGGATTAATGAAAAGCCCGTTGCAGATCTTGGAGAAGCTAAAAACAGATTACGTTTTGAACTTATGAAGGAGGAGAACGAAGAATACCTGGAAGCTGCCAATAATAATAATTTAACCGAAGTTGCAGATGCCCTGGGCGATATGCTCTACATTCTCTGCGGAACAATAATAGAACATGGGATGCAGCATAAAATTGAAGAGGTTTTTGATGCTATCCAGCTAAGCAATATGAGCAAGTTGGGTGCAGATGGAAAACCAGTTTATCGTGAAGATGGAAAAGTGCTGAAGGGCCCCGGTTACTTTAAACCAGATATAGAGAAAATTTTAAAAAAATAAGTATGCTGAAAATGAAAACTTTAAAAAGCCTGTTTAGCCTCATGATTATAATTCCACTTTGCTTTTCATGTGGTGAAAACCGGAAAGGTGAAACTTCTACTGAAACTTCAGAAAATAATGCTTTAATTGAAGATACTGTAAAGACACGAAGCAACGCCGAAAATGACAATTATCGGCAGTCAGTTAAAGAGGAGGGCGAAAATTGGCAAATTTCGAACCTCATTAGTGTAGCGCAGCCTAAAGAAAATGAAAATGTGTCTTCTCCGCTGCAAATTGAGGGAAAAGCAAGAGGAATTTGGTTCTTTGAAGGTACCGCGCCGGTCACTTTGGTCGATAATGGCCAAAAAGAGCTTGCCACCGGCATCATAGAGGCCAAAGGGGAGTGGATGACAGAAGATTTTGTTCCATTTCAGGGAAATCTGGAGTTTGATGCCCAAAATTTTGAAAATGGATTCCTGATTCTTCATCGTGCAAACCCTTCAGGAAAGCCAGAGTATGATAAAAACCTTATAATTCCGGTAAATTTTTCAGTGAATAAAGGAATTTAACTTTTTCCTCTTCCGAAGGTAAAACTTGTAAAATTGGGATATAAATTTTAAAGATATCTTCAGATTTCTGCTATTCCGAAGAGATTAATATAACAAGAGCAATTCCGGGATGAGAATTGCTCTTGCTATATTAAATATTATCTGAAGAAATTTATTTAACCTGGTATCTCCAGTTAAACTTATCTTCAGCCTGGTTGTATTGTATTTTTGTAAGTTTATCTTTAAAGAAGCCAGCATAAGAATCTTCGAGTTTTGGCAAATCGAATTTTTGTCCCGCGTGACCAAAGCCAACTATCGGATTTATTACGGTAGCAGTACCAGAACCAAAAATTTCTTTCAATTCGCCACTTTTTGCAGCGTCCACAATTTCCTTAACAGAAACCCTTCTTACCTCAAGGTCAATATTAAATTCTTTTGCCAGGGCAATGATACTTTTTCTGGTTATCCCGTCAAGAATCCTGTCGTTAGTAGGAGCAGTTATTAATTTGTCCCCAACTCTAAAAAAAATATTCATGGTGCCTGCCTCTTCCAGGTACTCGTGGGAATTGGCATCTGTCCAGATAATCTGTTGGAAACCTTCATCTTTTGCGAGGTTTGTAGGATAGAACTGGGCGGCATAATTGCCTGCAGCCTTTGCAAATCCTACACCGCCATCTGCTGCACGGCTATATTTTTCTGAAAATTGTACTCTAACTTCACCACTATAATAAGCCTGTGCAGGAGAACAAATAATCATGAATTTATATTCTTTTGCTGGTGCCGCAGAAACTCCCGCTTCGGTAGCAATAACAAACGGACGGATATACAAAGAATTTCCAAAACCTTTCTTGATCCAGTCTTTTTCCAGTTTGAGCAACTCCTCCATTCCGGAAAAGAAAAATTCTTTTGGGAAAGCTGGAATAGCAAGACGTTCGCTGGATTTATTTATACGCTCAAAATTATCTTCTGGTCTAAAAAGCCAGATTTGATCATCTTCATCCTTAAAAGCTTTCATTCCTTCAAAAACAGCCTGACCATAATGAAAGACTTTGGCAGAAGGATCCATTTCCAACGGGCCGTAAGGTTGAATTTTAGGAGTTTGCCATGCACCATCTTTGTAGTCACAAATCATCATGTGATCTGTAAAGACCTGTCCAAAAGCGAGATTATTAAAATCTACATTTTCAATCTTAGAAGTTGGGGCTTTTTGTATATCCACAGGATTAGTGCTGGTTTTCATAGTATCTATATTTTGACCAACAAATTTACCCAAATTAAAACAGAATCAAAATCTAAACTTTTGGTAAATTTGATTCATAAGAAGATTTTTATTAACTGATAGAGGATGAAAAGAAATGCGATAACAATTGCCTTAATGCTGGTCCTGTTTTCCTGCAAAAGCCAAGACAAACAAGAGCCACAAATAGCAGCAAAGCAGGAAGAAAAAAGCTATTCCTCATTTGGTGGTGAAGTAGCTGTAGAAGAAAGTATAGATAGGATTAAAATGAGGCAGCTTTATGAAAATCTGGCAGTTGGGGATAGTGTGGATGTAACTTTCAATACGGATGTCAACAGCGTATGCAAAAAGAAAGGTTGTTGGATGAAGCTGGATTTAGCTGAAGGGGAAGAGATAATGGTAAAATTTCGCGACTACGGATTTTTTGTTCCAAAGGATCTTGTAAATGAAGAAGTGATCGTACAGGGGAAAGCATATATCACTGAAGTTCCTGTGCAGGAATTAAAACATTATGCTGAAGATGCAGGTAAATCTGAAGCTGAAAATTGCAGCGATAACAGAACCGGAGCATAGAATGTCTTTTCTTGCTGATGGGGTTTTAATAGAACAAAAGTAGTTTGGAACGAAAAATTATTACAACCGGCGACGGTTCGGTTACCATTCATTTACCGCAATGGAATGAACAATATCACTCTAAACATGGTGCTGTTCAGGAAGCACAACATGTTTTTATTGAGATGGGGCTTAATTATTATGTAGAACAAAATAATTTTAAAAATATTAGAATTCTTGAAATTGGTTTTGGTACAGGGTTAAATGCATTTATAACTTTTCTTCAGTTAGAGCGAATTCAGAAAAAAATAAATTACACGGGAGTGGAGGCTTTTCCGGTAGAAGCTTCAGAAATTGAGAAACTTAATTATGCTGAGGTGCTTTCCGCAGAAGATAAAAAAGCTGTTTTGCTGGAGATGCATAAAAGATCGTGGGAAGAAGAAACAGCAATTTCAGAAAATTTTCTTCTGAAAAAACAAAAGAAGAAATTCGAAGATATAAGCGAAAAGAATACCTGGCATCTTATTTATTTTGATGCTTTTGGGGCAAGGGTACAGCCGGAACTATGGACGGAAGATGTTTTTAAGAAAATGTTTGAAGCTTTACTTCCCGGGGGAGTATTGGTAACTTATGCAGCCAAAGGTAGTGTGAGGCGGGCAATGCAGGCAGTAGGTTTTACTGTGGAGAGATTGCCCGGGCCTCCTGGGAAACGCGAAATGTTAAGAGCAGTTAAAAAACATATATAGTTCTTGTTAAACCTCCTGTAATTTTAGTTTCACTCCCTTACAGTGTGTACCTTAAAAAGAAAAAAGATGCGGGTTTTAATTACAGGAGCAACAGGTTTAATTGGTTCGCATGTAACTAATTTATGCCATGAGAAGGGAATTGATGTGCACTATCTTACTACAAGCAGGTCAAAAATAGAGAAGAAGAAAAATTATAAAGGTTTCTACTGGAATCCAAAGGAGGATAATATTGATCTTGCCAGCCTTGATGGAGTTAATGCAATAATAAACCTGGTAGGGGCAAGTATTGCCAAGCGTTGGACAAAAGAATATAAACGGGAAATAATTGAGAGTAGAACAGAGACTGCAAAATTACTTTTCGATACTTTATCGCATAGCGATCACTCTATAGAACAATTTATTTCTGCCAGTGCAATAGGTATTTATCCCAGTTCTCTTGAGAAGCTTTATTTTGAAGACGATGATGGAATAGATGATTCTTTTGTGGGAAAGGTTGTGGTAAAATGGGAAAGTGCTGTTAATAATTTTCAGGATATAGGTATTGATGTTACTAAAATTAGGATAGGTCTTGTCCTGGCGCCAAAAGGCGGAATTCTACAAAAGCTTAAAGATCCTGTAGGATTTAACGTTGGTTCTCCTTTGGGAAGCGGAAAGCAATGGCAGTCCTGGATACATATTGAGGATCTTGCTCAAATTTTTGTACATACGCTGGAAAATGAACTTGCGGGTACTTATAATGCTGTGGCGCCTAATCCAGTGACGAATAAAGAACTGGTTAAGTGTGTGGCAAAGCATATGGATAAATCTGTTTGGTTGCCAAATGTGCCAGCATTTGTTTTACAAACAGTCTTAGGGGAAATGTCTACGATTGTTCTTTCGAGCCAGTTGGTAAGTAATAAGAAAATTGAAAGCACTGGGTATACTTTTAAATATGCACATTTATCCAAAGCCCTGGAAGATTTGTTGTAATACTAAATGCTAACCATCTCCTTTAAAATGAAATAAATCGAATTGTAGGGAAATAAAAAAGCTGCCAAACGGCAGCTTTTCTGATCCTATTAAAGTTTGAAAACTTTTGATTAAGCTTTTGTAGCTTTAAGTTCGATCTTAAGTTCGATATCGTCACTTACAAAATTGTCACCTAAATTGTCAAATACAGATTTTGATCCGTAGTTTACACTCCAGTCAGTTCTGTCAATTGTAAAAGTTTCGCTGGTAATTTCAATTTCGTCCCCAGAACGGTTAATGCTTACAGGAAAAGAAATGTTTTTAGTTTCTTCCTTAATAGTAAGGTTACCTTCCATCATTTTTTGACCGTCTTTTTCAGAAATACCTGTTACCTCAAATGTAGCTTCAGGATACTTCAGGATATTAAAGAAATCTCCTTCTTTACCTTCAACAGTACCTTTAAGGTGTGCTTCAAGATTTTCTTTATCTTCACCTTCAAGATCTGTAACATCAATAGTTACCATATCGATTGTAAAATTTCCGCTTTCTACTATAGAGTCGTTTGCAGAAAAAGTTCCTTCAGAAACCTTAATTGTTCCAGTGTGGGTTCCAGTTGGTTTAGATCCCGCCCATTCGATAACTGTCGCAGAAGTATCTACTTTATATTCCACAACTTCACCCTGAGCAACTGCAGCTTCTTTAGCTTCACTTACTTCAACTTCGTTGTTTTTTTCATTTTTACATCCTACTATTGATAAAGCAAGGAATGCGAAAACAAATGTGTTTAAAAAATTAGTTTTCATACTAATACCTGTTTTTGATTTTTTGTTAAGCTGCGAAAGTATGAATAAGATCAATACGTTATTCACAAATTATTATTAAAATCTATCTGATGACATTTTGACATTTCGCTATAATTGGCAATACTTTTGTCCCATAGTGGATAGTTAAAAATGCAAACACATGAGTAAGAAGAACGATAATAAAGCTAAAGCAGAAGAGAAATCTGTTAAAGATAAAATAGAGGATATCATCGACGAGGCAATAGAAGAGGTGGAAGAAAGTGAAGCTAATAATGATGATGCAGAGGATGATTCTGAATTTGGCCTTTCGGAAACGGAATTATTAAAAGAAGAAGTTCAAAAAGAAAAAGATAAATTTCTTCGCCTTTTTGCTGAATTTGAAAACTATAAGAGGCGTACGTCCAAAGAGCGGCTGGAATTATTTAAGACTGCCAATCAGGAAGTAATGTCAGCTATGTTGCCGGTATTGGACGATTTTGATCGTGCCTTGAACGAGATCCGGAAAACTGAAGATAAAAACCTTCTCCAGGGAGTTGAACTTATTCATAATAAATTTAGGGAAACCCTAAGGAGCAAAGGTTTGGAGCCAATGAATGTTGAAGAAGGGGAAACCTTTGATGCAGATATTCATGAAGCTATTACCCAAATTCCTGCACCTTCTGAAGATTTAAAAGGGAAAATAGTAGATGTTGTAGAAAGGGGCTATAAACTTGGAGAGCGTATTATTCGTTATCCAAAAGTAGTTACCGGTAAGTAGAGCAACTTTTTTTTGAACCGCAAAAAGACACCATGAAAGAGGATTATTACGAGATATTAGGCATAAGCAAAGGAGCTTCTGCTGCTGAAATAAAGAAAGCATATCGCAAGATGGCTATAAAGCATCACCCGGATAAAAATCCCGGGGATTCCAAAGCCGAGGATATGTTTAAGAAAGCAGCTGAAGCATATGAAGTTTTAGGAAACGAAGAAAAAAGAGCACGCTATGACAGGTTTGGTCACCAGGCATTCGAAGGTGGCGGCGGCTTCGGCGGCGGCGGAATGAACATGGATGACATCTTTAGCCAGTTTGGAGATATATTTGGCGGCGGCGGTTTCGGCGGCGGCGGCTTTTCCGGTTTTGGTGGTGGATTTGGCGGTGGCCAGCGACGTGCCAAGGGGAGCAATCTAAGAATTAGGGTTTCTCTTACTTTGGAAGAAATTGCCAATGGTGCAGAGAAAAAAATAAAGGTAAAAAGAAAATTACAGGCACCGGGAACTACCTATAAAACCTGTAGTACCTGTAATGGTACAGGTCAGGTTACACGGGTAACTAATACTATTTTGGGGAGAATGCAAACTGCTTCCCCGTGTACCACGTGTGGTGGTAGTGGGCAGATTATTGATCAAAAGCCTGCAGATGCCGATGCTCATGGACTAATTACAAAAGAAGAGACTGTTTCCATTAAGATACCGGCAGGTGTTGAGGATGGTATGCAGTTAAAAGTTGCCGGAAAGGGAAATGACGCACCGGGCAATGGAATTCCGGGAGACCTTCTTGTTGCCATCGAAGAAAAGGAACATTCAACCTTACAAAGGGAAGGCGACAACCTGCACTACGATCTTTATATAAGTTACTCTGAAGCTGCTCTTGGTAGTTCCAGGGAAATAGATACTGTTTCGGGCAAAGTGAGAATCAAAGTAGAAGAAGGAGTTCAATCTGGAAAAATCCTGCGTCTTAGAGGTAAAGGAATTTCGAATCTAAATGGCTACGGTAAAGGAGACCTTTTGGTTCATGTTAACGTTTGGACGCCCAAAACTTTAAATAAAGAACAGAAAGAATTCTTTGAAAGAATGGCTAATGATGAAAATTTCCAGCCTAATCCAGAGAAAAACGATAAATCATTTTTTGAAAAAGTTAAAGATATGTTTTCTTAATGCAGGAGTTTTAAGAAAATTTTTATATATTTGAGTATCACTAAGTCTTTTAGTGATAATTTTTCTTTTTCATAGCAATTTTTTTCCCATCCTTAATTTTATTAAGGGTGGGTTTTGTTTTTAAGGACCTTATGTAAATATAAAAAGTTCTTAATGCAAAGAACGCTCTGGCAATTTTCTATATATTTACCTAATCTGGAATTTTTCTCTATGGATAATCTTTTGGTGGCCGAAAATATCTACAAACACTTCGGGAAATTCACTGCACTTAATAATGTTTCAATCAGTATACCAAGAGGAAGTGTCTTTGGTCTTCTAGGACCTAATGGAGCTGGAAAAACCACACTTCTCAGGATTATCAATCAGATTACAATGCCAGATGAAGGAAAGGTTTACCTGGACGGAAAGCCGCTGCATCCAGATGATATCGTGCATATAGGTTACCTTCCGGAGGAACGTGGACTCTATAAATCTATGAAAGTAGGGGAGCAGGCACTTTACCTTGCAAGGTTAAAAGGTTTATCTAAAGCTGAAGCAAAAAAACGACTCGATTTCTGGTTTGAAAAACTTGAAATCACTTCATGGTGGGATAAAAGGATTCAGGAGTTATCCAAAGGAATGGCACAAAAAGTACAATTTGTTATTACTGTACTGCACAACCCGAAATTGTTGATTTTTGATGAACCTTTCAGTGGATTTGATCCCGTAAATGCCGGAATAATAAAACGGGAAATTCTTCAGCTAAAAGAAGAAGGGGCAACTATTTTGTTTTCAACCCACAGGATGGAAAGTGTCGAGGAGCTATGTGATTATATGGCGTTAATAAATAAATCTAATAAATTGCTCGATGGAAAGGTATCAGACATTAAGAAGGAGTATAAGGCTAATACTTACGAAATTGGAGTGGAGACCTTAGATGAAGCTGCTTTACTTGCAGAGCTTCAGGAGAAGTTTACCTTGGGAAAAGCACAGTTCAAAAGCATTAATGATGATCTTAAAGTAAGTGTGCAGTTAAAAGATTCAGAATCTCCAAATCAATTATTGCAATACCTTCTTACCAAAGGGAAAATTAACCACTTCGTGGAAGTGATACCTTCAGTAAACGATATTTTTATTAAAACAGTTACCCAGAATGCGTAATCTGAAGCTTATTATTCAGCGTGAATATCTCGCGCGGGTCAGGAACAGAACATTTATTGTAATGACTTTTCTAAGTCCGCTGATCCTGGTAGGAATGATCCTGCTGATTGGCTATTTAAGTATGCTCAACAGCAGTGAACAACGAATTATTGGGATCCATGACAAAAGCGGGGAATTTATTAATGAATTTCAGGATGATGAGCAGGTTCAATATTTGGATTATTCTTCCAAAGATCTTGAAGCAGCCAAAAATATGATCCTGGATCAGGAATATTACGGATTAATTTATATTCCTGAAGAAATTGATGATAGTAACATAGCTGGGGCAGTACGTTTCTATGGTAAGGAATCGCCTGGTATGGGGATGCTGCAAAATATAGAAAAGATAATAGCAGATAAACTTACAGATCAGGAACTACGGGATCGCGGGATAGATATCTCCCAGATAGAAGCTGCAAGGGCGCAGGTAAATGTGCAGATCCAGAATTTTTCAGGAGAAAGAAGCTCCAAAATGTCTAATTATATTAAGATGTTTTTTGGTGCAGCAGCTGGTTATTTGCTTATGATGTTTATCATTATCTATGGAAATATGGTGATGCGCAGTGTGATTGAAGAAAAAACCAATCGTATCATTGAAATTATAGTATCTTCAGTAAAACCCATACATCTAATGTTGGGGAAAGTAATAGGTACTTCTTTGGCTGGCATCACACAATTTTCAATTTGGGTTATTGTGGGAGGTATTTTGCTTGCTGTTCTTTCCCTCTTCTTTGGTATAGATCCTTTTATTATAGAATCACCCGCACAAGCACAAATGGAGCAGATGGTCCAACCTGAAATTCAGCAGCTGATAGTGGATGTGGTTAACCTTCCCATCCTAAGCCTTCTTATCTACTTCCTGATTTATTTTATTGCCGGATATTTTCTATACAGTGCAATTTATGCTGCTATAGGAGCAGCTGTAGATAGTGAAACCGATACACAGCAGTTTATGTTTCCGGTAATTTTACCGCTAATGCTGGGAATTTATGTGGGGTTCTTTGCAGTTATAGAAAATCCTCATGGTACTGTTTCCACAATATTTTCTATGATTCCGTTAACTTCACCAATTGTGATGCTTATGCGTATCCCTTTTGATGTACCCTGGTGGGAATTGGCAATTTCAATAGCAATTTTACTTGCCACAAATTTTGCGGTAGTTTGGATTGCAGCCAAAATTTACAGGGTCGGGATCCTTATGTATGGTAAAAAAGCAAGTTATAAGGAGCTTTACAAATGGCTTAAATATTAAAAATGCAGGAAGGAACAAGAGAACAAATATCAGAAATAATCGAACAGGATATCTGGGGGGCTATTAAAGATATATGGAATTATGTCCTTATTTCCTATGAGGTAAAAGACGGTTCTATTATAGAAATTACTATAGGTCTCGTCCTGCTTGTAATCTTTGTTTTTATTATCACCAGTATTGTACTGCGTTTACTGCGGTCATTTATTAGCAGCAAGTTGATAGTTGAGGACCAGATGAAGTTTGTGAGCGTCTTCAAATTTATTAAGTACATTGTATACCTTACGGTAATCCTTATCACCCTAAGTACAGCGGGGATTGATATCACTCTTCTCCTTACTGCTTCTGCCGTGCTGTTTGTTGGTCTTGGTCTTGCCCTTCAGGAATTATTTCAGGATATAATAGGGGGTATATTTATAATTATAGATAAATCCCTTCTGGTTGGTGATGTCATAGAGATGGACGGCCGTGTCGGTCGCGTCTTTCAAATAAAGCTCAGGACCACCCGCGCTTTAACCAGGGATGATAAAGTTATGATAATTCCCAATCATAAATTTATTAGTGACACGCTGTATAATTACACACAAAACCATAAGACAACCCGGGAAGCAGTAAAAGTTGGGGTGGCTTATGGTAGCGATACAGAAAAAGTAAGACAGGTCCTTTTGGAATGCGCAAAGGAGCAAAAAGGAATATTAAAAAAGCCTGAACCTTTTGTTCTCTTTGAGGATTTTGGTGATTCGGCTTTAATGTTTGCACTTCATTTTTATATTACCGATAGTTTTGTAGACCCTAAAGTTAAAAGTGCGTTAAGGTTCAATATTGATAAGAAATTTAGGTTAAATAATATTACTATTCCTTTTCCGCAAAGGGATGTGCATATGTTTTATCCACAGAACAAACCTACAGGTAATGAAGAAAGCAATTAAATTTCTTTTTTTAGTATTTGGTCTGCTGTTTTTTGGACAAACAGGAGCACAGGTCACCGATCTGGCAAGAGTAGAGTATACCTATTTTCCGCAGCGGGAGTCTGACAACTCCTTTAGAAGGTTCAGGACCTTTTTTAATTACCCTATAGAGCTTAACAAAGAAGGGTCTTACCTTGTTCCAGGGATAGAATACAGGAATGTAAATTTCAAGTACGACGATCCGGAACTTTTTGAGACGGGAGATTTGGATAGATTCCAATCTTTTACTGCCAGTCTGGCTTATACTTTTAAGATGAAAAACGACTGGAGGTTTGGAGCACAAACAGGTTTAAAAATAGCATCCAATTTTTCCCGGGGGATAATAGCTAATGATGATTTAATCTATGACGGGGCAATATTCTTTATTAAAGTAAAAAATGGCGAAGAAATTGAAAAGCCCTGGCGTTTAATTCTGGGGGTAAATTACTCTACTACAAGAGGTTTTCCTTTTCCTTTACCAGTAATAAATTATTATAAGGAATTTAGTCCGGACTGGTCATATTCTGTGGGTGTACCAAAAAGTAATCTGCGTTATTCTATAAGTGAAAAAAGTACTTTGCAGGCTTTTGTCACTCTGGATGGCTTTTTTGCAAATGTACAGGAAAATTTTGATGTCACACCAAGGAACAATCATAGCCGGGACGCTATTGCAGAGAATATGTCGATGACAATTCTGCTAAGCGGTTTGGGTTATGAATATAATTTTACCGAGCATTTATCATTTTATGTTTATGCCGGTTACACTTTAATTAACGATATACGTTTTCGGGATTCGAATATGGATGATGTCCTTACGATCAACGACACCAACACATTTTACTCACGAGGCGGATTAAAATTCAGTATACTGTAATGGCGAAAATTTTATTAATAGAAGACGAAGCAGCGATAAGAAGGGTTCTTGTAAAGATTCTTTCTGAAGAAAATAAAAACTATTCAGTAGAAGAGGCTGCAGATGGATTAGAAGGAATGGAGAAGATTAAAGATGAAGATTTCGACCTGGTCCTTTGTGATATTAAAATGCCAAAAATGGACGGGGTTGAGGTTCTGGAGGCTACAAAAAAATTAAAACCTGAAATTCCTTTCGTCATGATTTCGGGGCATGGGGATCTAGATACGGCGGTAAATACCATGAGAATGGGGGCTTTCGATTATATTTCCAAACCGCCAGATTTAAACCGTCTTCTTAATACCGTTCGTAATGCGCTGGATAGAAAAGAACTTGTGGTAGAAAATTCCCGTCTTAAGAAGAAGGTGAGTAAGAACTACGAAATGATTGGTGAATCTGAAGCTATCGTGCGGATAAAAGAGCTCATAGAAAAAGTTGCACATACAGATGCGCGGGTTCTAATCACCGGACCTAACGGTACAGGAAAAGAATTGGTTGCCCACTGGCTGCATCAAAAAAGCGATCGCTCTAAAAACCCAATGGTAGAAGTAAATTGTGCTGCAATTCCTTCAGAATTAATTGAGAGTGAGCTTTTTGGACATGTAAAAGGGGCTTTTACTTCAGCCAACAAAGACAGGGCCGGTAAATTTGAAGCTGCCAATGGTGGTACTATTTTTCTGGATGAAATTGGGGATATGAGCCTTTCTGCCCAGGCAAAGGTGTTAAGGGCACTTCAGGAAAATAGGATTTCCCGGGTTGGTAGTGACAAAGATATAAAAGTAGATGTGCGGGTGGTAGCTGCAACCAATAAAGATCTGAAAGCAGAAATTGAGAAAAATAATTTCAGGGAAGATTTGTACCACCGCCTTGCCGTTATTCTCATCCAGGTACCTGCGTTAAATGACCGGAAAGAAGATATTCCGTTGCTGGTGGATCATTTTACAGAAAAAATTGCCAGTGACCACGGAAGTAATAAAAAGGAGTTTACAGATGAAGCGCTGGAAATTCTCAAGGAATATGACTGGCGTGGTAATGTGCGGGAACTTAGAAACGTTGTAGAACGGCTAATCATCCTGGGCGGTGAAAAAGTTACAGCAGAAGATGTAAAATTATTTGCCAGTAAGTTTTAAGAACTTACGGGTGTAGATTTAACGTTATCGGGAACATATCTTAAGAAGTACATAGTATCACCGCTGGGGTGGTCCCAGGTGTGAAAAAGTTCAAACCCAAATCGCTGGTAAACCAGGGCATTTTTCCTATGCCTGGTTTCGGCATATAACGGAATTTTATATTCCCTTGCCTGGCGGTAAAATTCATCTTTCATAGATTTTCCTACCTGTGTATCAGCACCGCGGGAATCAGAAAGGATGCCCCAAAACCAGCAGTAAAGATATTCGCCCTGCTGTGGCCGCTGCTTTTTGATATAATTCTGGTTTTTTACAATCTGGTACGCATTCGCTATTCCCGTAACGTTCCAAACCAGTTTTAATTCCGGCCACAAATCTTTCCAGAAGGATTCTTCCTGCTTGCTTGTTTTAAAAAGAATAGCAATTCCTTTGCGGTTTTCAGAAATTACTAAAGCATCTTTTTCTATTGCTTTTTCGACCATATGAGTAGCGAGATATCGAAACCGTCTATCTCTGCCAGGGCCTTTTCTCACAATATCCATAGAAGAAGGAATCTCTTTTAAGAGCGTACTAACCTTCCCGATGATCTCCTCTTTTTCTTCGTTGTTCAAGCTGCGAATGTTTAGCAGCGAAGATAAAAAAAATTAGTCTTTTAAAGATTGTATATTTAGGTAATCCAATATTTGTAAAATGAAAGAAATAGACCTGCAAAAATTAAAAATAACAGAACCCGTAAAACTGGAAAAACTTCCTACATCCCTAAACATGGGAGCCGGTGAGGAGGAGGTTAAGAAAGAGCTTAAACAGACAAGGAGAAAATTGGCAGACTGGCAGGATAAATTATATGCACATAACAAATATTCTGTACTGGTATGCCTACAGGGAATGGACACTTCTGGTAAAGATAGCCTTATTCGCGAAGTTTTTAAAGGCTTTAATAGCCGGGGTGTGGTGGTACATAGTTTTAAAACACCAACTTCCAAAGAATTAAAACATGATTTTTTATGGCGGCATTATTGTGCACTACCCGAAAGGGGGAAATTTGGCGTTTTTAATCGTACGCATTACGAAAATGTATTAATAACTAAAGTCCATCCCGAATATATTCTTAAAGAACGCCTTCCGGGTATTAATTCAGTGTATGATATAGACAAGGATTTTTGGGAAGAACGGTACAAAACAATTCGTAATTTTGAAGAACATGTTGCCCAAAATGGAACTATTATTTTCAAATTTTTTCTGAATATTTCAAAAGAAGAACAGCGGCAAAGGCTTTTAAGAAGATTGAGGAAGCCCAATAAAAACTGGAAATTTTCTCCCGGCGACCTTGAAGAAAGAAAGGTATGGAACAAATACAGGAATTGTTATGAAGAGGCGATGAATAAGACTTCACGGGAAAATGCGCCCTGGTATGTGATTCCTGCAGATAGCAAACCAACGGCACGTTATTTGGTTGCTAAAATTATGCTGGATAAACTTCTGAAGTATGAAGATGTTCAGGAGCCAAGTCTGCCACCGGAATTTTTAAAAAATCTGGAAGATTACAGGCAACAGCTGGAAAAAGAATAATTTCCTATTTTCGCTATTCAATAATTAAAAAAGCGCCATTTTAGATGAAGAACATATTTTTTACTGTTTTAAGTTTACTGATAATTAATCCTGTTACTGCTCAAAATAATCATGAACAAGAAGACTCTTTAATGCTTCGGAAGATTTATGACATGTCCTTATTACACGGCAAAAGTTATGATTGGCTGGACCATCTATCCAATAAAATAGGAGGCAGGTTATCAGGTTCTTATCAGGCGCAGCAGGCTGTGGAATATACAAAGGCCGAACTGGAGAGTCTTGGATTGGACAAAGTCTGGCTGCAACCGGTGATGGTTCCAAAATGGACACGTGGATCAAAAGAATTTGCTTATGTAGAAACTTCCCCCGGCACGACCAGGAATGTTAACATAACAGCTCTTGGAGGTTCTGTTTCAACTCCTGCCAGCGGTACAAAAGCCCGGGTGATCGAAGTGCAGGGAATAGAAGACCTGGAACGGTATGGAGAAGAACAAATTAAAGGGAAAATTGTCTTTTTTAACCGACCAATGCGACCGGATTTAATAAGCACTTTTGAAGCTTACGGTGGTTGTGTGGATCAGCGCTATTCCGGGGCTGCAGAAGCCGGTAAATTTGGAGCGGTAGGTGTGATTGTGCGTTCAATGACTTTAAAAATGGACGATTATCCGCATACAGGATCTATGAGTTATGGCGAAACTCCGGTTTCAAAAAGGATTCCTGCAGCGGCAATCAGTACCAATGATGCGGCCTATTTAAGCGGAATCTTAAAAATGAACAAGCACCTTCAACTATATTTTAAGCTCAATTCCGAACAACACGAAGATGTGCAATCTTATAATGTGATTGGCGAAATTACCGGAAGTGAACATCCCGAAGAAATTATGGTCGTTGGAGGCCATCTGGATTCCTGGGATATTGGTGACGGCGCCCATGATGATGGTGCCGGGGTGGTACAATCCATGGAAGTGCTCAGGCTTTTTAAGGAGATGGGTTATAAGCCGAAAAGGACAATTAGAGTAGTGCTTTTTATGAATGAAGAAAACGGACTTCGTGGTGGTAATAAATATGCTGAAGTAGCCAAGTCAAAAAATGAAAAACACATTTTTGCACTGGAGAGCGATTCCGGAGGATTTACCCCCAGAGGCTTTTCCTTTGATGCAGATGAGGCACAATTTGCTCAAATACAAAGTTGGAAAGCACTTTTTAAGCCTTATCTAATCCATTATTTTGAATTAGGCGGAAGTGGAGCCGATGTTGGTCCATTAAAACAAGGAGATGTGGTCCTTGCCGGCTTACGCCCCGATTCTCAACGCTATTTTGACCATCACCACGCTGCAACAGATACTTTTGAACATGTGAACAAACGGGAACTCGAACTTGGCGCTGCAACGATGGCTTCTTTGGTGTACCTCATTGATAACTACGGAATAAAAAGAATAAATACAGACGTAGAAGAAAAATTGTAAATTACAGAAATACATTCTTTAGGGCAAGGGGACGATAATTGCCATTTTTGAAGCTTAACTTTTTAGAGAAGAGAGAAGAGAGGAAAGACTTCTTGTTAATTTCTATCTCGTACTTTTAACATCGTATCTCAAATGTTGAAAATTGCCATTTTCGGCTCCTAATTTTTTCTGCTTCTTCGGGATTTGAAGTAATATAAATATAAATAGCCTCCCCACTTTTCAGCTGAAAAAAGCTGCTATCTTTGCACACAAATTTTTCGGCTTGAACCTTTCAAATTATACCAGCGAATTCAAAAAAAACCTGCAAATTGCCTTTCCGGTTATGCTCGGGCAGCTGGGGCATGTGATGGTGGGTCTGGTGGATAATATAATGATCGGCCAATTGGGTCCGGCGCCACTGGCAGCGGTTTCTTTGGGTAACAGCCTTGTTTTTATTGCACTTTCTCTGGGTATAGGCTTCTCTTTTGCCATCACTCCGCTTATTGCAGAGGCCGATGGTGCCGGGGATATCGAAAAGGGTCGGAATTATTTTCATCACGGAATCATTCTATGCGGAATAAACGGAATTTTGCTCTTTTTGGTGCTGCTCCTTTCTAAACCCATTTTGTACTACCTGGATCAGCCACCCGAAGTGGTGGATTTGGCAATTCCGTACCTCGAAATTGTGGCTTTTTCGATGCTGCCTTTAATGATCTTCCAGGCGTTTAAGCAGTTTGCCGACGGACTTTCACAAACCAAGTACGCAATGTACGCTACGTTGCTTGCCAATGTGGTAAATATCATTTTCAATTATTTTTTTATTTACGGAATATGGATTTTCCCAAGGTTGGAGCTGGAAGGTGCTGCAATCGGCACCCTTATTTCCAGGTTTTTTATGTTGTGGTTTATCTGGGTAATCCTGCGGAAAAAGAAGAAGTTCGCTGAGTATTTTAAATGGACAAAAAAGGAGTTCCTGAAAACTGCCATTTTCAGGCGCCTGCTTGCTTTGGGTTTCCCCACGGCTTTGCAAATGCTCTTTGAAGTTGCCATTTTTACGGCCACAGTATTCCTTGCCGGGACTTTAGGTACAAATCCGCAGGCTGCCAACCAGATAGCGCTTAACCTTGCTTCCATGACGTTCATGATTGCCGTTGGCCTTGGCGTTACGGCAACGATTAGAGTAGGAAATCAGAAGGGTTTGAGTCAGTTTAAAGAGTTAAGGAGGATAGCACTTTCAACTTTTCTGCTGGTTTTTTTAATTGAAGCCGTATTTGCCATTGGTTTTATTGCGCTCAAGGATATCTTACCAACATTTTATATAGATAATGCTGAAGTTGTTTTACTGGCAGCACAATTACTCGTAGTTGCTGCTTTGTTTCAGCTAAGTGATGGGCTGCAGGTAGTGATTTTAGGTGCTTTACGTGGGCTTCAGGACGTTCGTATTCCTACAGTTATCTGCTTTATCGCATATTGGATCATCGGTTTTCCCGTTTCCTGGTACTTCGGGAAAGAAGATCAGTTGGGAAGCATGGGAATCTGGCTGGGACTGCTCGCCGGCTTAACGGCTTCGGCCTTAATGTTGTATATTCGCTTTAATTTATTAAGCAAAAAATTAATCCTGAATAAGAAGTTGAATCATCAGGAATTAATATAACTTGAAAAGTAAAAAACATGGACTTTCCTAAATTTCTTTTAGGCGATAATACAGATTATCCCGATGCTATTTTTGTAATTCATACTGAATTTCCTCGTTTCATTATCAATCTTCAAGATGATGAGGTAGAGTGGCTGGAAGATTTTGATGCTACTGATGAAGAAGAACTTACTACTGAAGCTGAAGGTTTAATCGACCAGGCTAGCAAATTTTACGACCGCGAAGTAAGCCGATACGAAGAATAATATGCAGGAACTAATTGAACTTGATCACGAATTATTTTTATTTCTCAATAACCTCGGAAGTCCTGTCTGGGACGGATTCTGGCGTGCAATAAGTGACAAGTTTGTGGGGATTCCGCTCTATGCGGTTCTTCTGTACCTTATTTTTAGAAACTTTGGGTGGAAAGGAACACTTGCCAGCATGGTGGTGATTACGTTATTAATTACCGCTACAGATCAACTGGCAAATGTATTTAAAGATGGATTTGAAAGGTTAAGACCCTGCAGGCAGGAAGGTGTAATGGAACAGGCACGATTTGTGGCGGTAAGATGTGGCAAGTTTGGCTACTTCTCTGCACATGCCTCCAACTCCATGGGAGTCGCCATGTTTTTGATCCTTCTTTTCAGGAGAATTTATCCAAAGGGGATTTATTTGATCCTTCTCTGGCCGCTTCTTAGTTCGTATAGCCGAATTTACCTTGGAGTACATTATCCGGCAGATGTAATTACCGGATTATTAATAGGTGCTATTCTAGGTTATTTATTTTATAAGTTACTGCAGTACATTTTCTCAAAATTTAACCTAGCCCAGGTTTAGCAGAACTTTTGCAGCGGCAAATGCAGTAGTTTCGTTTTCTTCAATGGCTTTCAGCTGCTCTTCAAGAGTGGTTTTTATTTCGGGATCGTTGTAAAAGTTGCTCTTGAGATGTTCATTGATCGTTTGCAGCAGCCAGAATTTATTTTGTTCCTGCCGGTGATGAGTAAAATATCCATTCTCTTTAGCTAAATTCTGGTATTCGCTTATCATTTCCCAGACTTCATGGATGCCGGTATTATAGAGGGCGCTGCTTAAAAGGACTTTTGGGGCCCAGGTGCTTTCTTTTGGCGGATAAAGGTGCAGGGCTCTTTTGAATTCCAGGCGCGCTTCCCGTGCCGCTTTTTCATTTTCCCCATCGGCTTTGTTGATCACGATAGCATCAGCCATTTCAATGATTCCGCGTTTTATTCCCTGCAATTCGTCCCCGGCCCCGGCCAGTTTCAGCAGTAAAAAAAAGTCGGTCATACTGTGAACAGTAGTTTCGCTTTGTCCTACGCCCACAGTTTCTATAAGAAGTACATCAAACCCGGCTGCTTCGCATAAAACAATACTTTCCCGCGTTTTTCTGGCCACGCCACCTAGCGAATCGCCACTGGGAGAAGGTCTTATAAAAGCGTTTTCTTCTGTTACCAGGTTTTCCATTCGGGTTTTATCGCCCAAAATGCTTCCCCTAGAAACGGTGCTGGTAGGATCTACGGCAAGTACAGCCACTTTTTTGCCTTGCTTTATTAAAAAACTTCCAAGGCTCTCAATAAAAGTACTTTTTCCCACTCCCGGGACGCCGGTAATTCCAATACGAATAGATTTATGAGCATGAGGAAGCGCGCCCTCCACAAGAAATTCCGCTTTTTTCTGATGGGATTGCTGATTGCTTTCTACCAGCGTGATGCTCCTGCCAAGTGCTGTTTTATTTCCCTGCAGCAGTTGCTGAAGCAGCTCTTTTTCTGAAGATTTATTTTTTCTGAAAGCCTTGATCCGTTCAGCTGAATTCGGGTTGATATTATTGGAACCCGGATAACTTCCGGATTCATTTAAAGCTGATTTTTCTGAATTCTTGCTCAAGGATTTCGGTTTCTCACAAAGTTAGGAAATCATTCTATGTGGCAATATTATTTGTATATTGAAGCTGAAAATAAATATAAAAGCAGAATTGAAATGAAAACATTATATAAAACTGAAGTTACTACAACAGGAGGTAGAAACGGTCAAACTACCAGTGAAGACGGAGTTTTGGATATGAAATTAACTATGCCGAAAGAGCTTGGTGGAGAAGGTGGTGAATATTCCAATCCTGAACAATTATTTGCAGCCGGTTATTCGGCTTGTTTTGGAAGCACGTTAGAAGTTGTGGCAAAAAAACATAAATTAGACCTTGGTGATTACAGTGTTACGGCAACAGTAGAACTTGGCAAAACCGAAGAAGAGGACCTGGAACTTTCCGTTATTCTGGACTGCTACATCCCGGGAGTGGAAGTAGAAACAGGGGAAGAGCTGGTAAATGAGGCGCACGAAATTTGCCCTTATTCCAGAGCAACGATGGATAATATAGATGTAACCCTAAACCTTTTACTGGACGAATAGGTTTAAAAGTGTATTTTCAACAAGGAGTGCCATTTGGCGCTCCTTGCTGTTTTAAAAGCTTTGGTATTTTTTGTCTCAAACGTTTTTCTGCCACGAATATCCTAATATTTTATAAAATTGATTCGTGATTAGTGCCTCTTTTTGAAGAAGAGCAGGATGAGGGTGTGCAATTTTAAGGTCATGCACAAAAAATGGCAATTTTAGACCTGAAGTTTCTACTACGATTCACAAATTTCTTAAATTTATTCGTGCATTAGTGGTTCTTTTTTGAAAGAGATTATTCAGGAATTTCTAAACCTTCAGCTTCTTTAATAGGTAATGAAACGCTCGTATCGTCCCAACTGAGGAAAAGAAAAACCAAATCATTAATTTCTTCAAAGAAAATGGTGAATTGCTCTACATAATTTTCAATTTTATTTACTGCTGTTTCTATAACGAGAGTGTCATATTCGGGATCGCGGTAGGCTTTTTTCTCCACATCAATTCCCCAGGGATACATTTGTGAATTAAAAATTACTTTCCATGATTTTTCTCCCGGGATGGTCCATAAGGTGTATTTCCCTGCTTTTAAGAGAGAGCCATCTACCAGAATATCCTTATTAGTTTCAAAAGTAGTAGCTTCATTAGCTCCTGTACGCCATACTTCATCGTAAGGAACGAGTGCGCCAAAAATTTCGCGGTCCTTCTTGTAAGGCCTGCTGTATAAAACTTCAAGTTTTAGTCCGTCACTTTCGAACTGAACTGTATCTTCCGGACTGTGAGCCTTCGTGTTGTAGCGCATAATAAATAAAAGTACCACAACTACAGCCACAAGACCACCAATAATTTTTAAAGCTGTTTTTAAAGTGGGGTTCATATATACTTTTTGTACTACAGGTTCAAAAAATGTGCAAATATTGACTGCAGAAGAAGTTCTTTTCAGAAACATTTGAAGTAGTTATAATTGCTGGCTTTAATTTTATTTCAGAAAAAAATCGAAAGGTTTTGCAACATGATTAAATTAGGATCGTCTTTAAAAGTGAACACCAACCAAAATCAAAGAGTTTGTTACAAAATCAGTTAATAGAGGCTTGCAAGCAGAATGATCGCAGGGCACAACTGAAGCTTTACAATAAGTACAGCCAGGGCATGTACTTAATAGCCTCGAGGTTTATACAGGATTCTTTTGAAGCTGAAGATGCCATGCAAGAGGCCTTTATAAAAGCTTTTACAAAACTTCATCAATTTAACGGTGAAGTTACGTTTGGCGCCTGGTTAAAGCGGATCGTAATTAATAAGTGCCTGGATAAGCTGAAAGCGAAAAAACTGGAATTAGTGGCCATAAATGAACGGACGATGACTACGGTAGAAGAGGATGATAACTGGCAGGTACAGGATGGGATAGGCATCGAAGAAGTAAAAGCTGAAATTGAGCGACTGCCTAAAAAGTACAAATATCCTCTTATGTTATTTCTTATAGAAGGCTACGATCATGAAGAGATTTCAGAAATTATGGAAATTAGTCAGGTTTCATCACGAACACTGGTTCACAGAGGAAAGAAAAAATTACAGGAAGAATTAAAAATTAGAAGAAATGGCACAGGATATTAGAGACATGTTCGGGAAAGATGAGGATGAAAGCCGCAAATCACATCAACTGAAAAGCGGTCATCAGAAACGTTTTGAAGCGAAGCTGGATGCAGCATTACCGCAAAAAAAGAAGAAAAACAGCTTTATATATTTAAAAATAGCTGCTGTACTGGTGGTGGCATTTGGAGTGGCAATGTTTTTCTTTAGACCGGGTATTACAATGGAAGAGAACCGGATGGTAGAGACGCCAGTAGAAGAGGCGCCACAGGAAGATTTTCAGGATTCTGCAGGGCAATTTCAGTTAAGCGATGTTTCCCCTCAGTACAGGGAAATTGAGAATTATTATATGGCAAGCCTAAATCTGGAACTGGCAAACCTTAATATTACAGATGATAATAAAGCACTTATAGATGCTTTTATGGCCAAACTGGCAGAATTGGATAAGGAATATAAGCGACTAAATGCCGATCTTAAGGAAAGTGGCCCAAATGAACAGACTGTGGAAGCTATGGTGGCAAACCTTCAGCTAAGACTGGATTTGCTGTTTAAATTAAAGAACAAGATTAAAGAAATTAAAGAATCAAAAAACGACAATTATGAAGACCTACAAGCTTAATTATATACTGCTGCTGCTGTGGTTTATGAGTGCAGGAGTTGGGGCACAAACCAAGAAACATGTGCAAAGTTTTAAAACAAATGCAAACGTTAATGTTAATCTGGATGCAAAGCACACCGATGTTATTGTGGAGAAATGGGATAAGAATGAAGTCCGCGTTGAGGCTTATCTTGATGCTGAAACTTCAGATAAAAATGAAATAGACCAGCTGATGAAAAGCTGGAAGTTGGATGTTTCAGGTTCTTCAAATAATGTAAAAATTTTTTCTGGGGGAGGTGCATCCTGGAATGTTACGCCTGATATTAGTATGAATATGTCCGAATTTAGTGAATCTATGGGTGGGCTGCAGGAAATGCTGGGGCCGCTAATGGAAAACCTGATGCCTATGATTCAGAATATCGCAGCGAATCCACTTCCGGAGAATTTTACGTCAAAAATGGGTAGCATGAATTTTGATTTTGAAGCTTACGAGAAGAACCCAGATGAATATATGAAGAAATGGGAAGCTGAAGTAGAGGAGAAATTTGGCGACGATTTTGAAAAAGACATGGAAGCATGGGCTGCCAGAATTGAAAAGGATTCTGAGAAGTGGGAGAAGGATTTTGAAGCTAAAATGGAAGTTTGGGGAGAGAAGTTTGGAGAAGATATGGAAGCCTGGGGAGAAAATTTTGGTAAAGAAATGGAAAAATGGGGTGAGCAATTTGGTAAGGAAATGGAAGCCCGTTTTGAAGATAAAGACAGTAAAGTAATCGTTTTATCCAGTGATGGGGCTAAGGCGAAGAAAAGGATGAGGATAAGCATTCCCAAAAACGCAAACCTGGTTCTAAATGTGCGCCATGGAGAACTTAAACTCCCGGGCACAACCTCTAACCTTGTTGCAAGTATTTCTCATGGATCACTAATAGCGAGCACTCTTACAGGAAAGCAAACCGATGTACATGTTTCTTATTCTCCTGTAAAGATCGGGCAATGGGATTATGGTATTTTAAATACAGATTATGTACAGGATTGTATTATAGACAGAGCTACAAGTATAAAATTAAGTTCTAATTCCAGCGATGTGATTATAAGAGAAATCTCAGAAACAGGTATACTCACCGGATCTTTTGGAAATTTAAATATTGTAAGATTAGCTCCCGGATTTAAAAACCTTAGGATAACACTCGAGAACAGCGACCTTAAACTTTCATTGCCCGATACTGCTTTTAACTTTAATTATGATGGGACCCAGAGCGATATCAATTACCCAAAGTCGATGCAGCTTAAGACTACAGAAACTTATGATAATGTTATTCTTAATGGATTTAACCGTAGCAGGGATGGGTCAGGAACTGTAAGTATTAAGGCAAGTTTCAGCGATGTTTTGGTAAATTAAAAATCTAAACTTATTTTTGGTCGATAGAAAAAGGTCGTCTAAAAATGCAAAATTTCAAAAGGACGAAATTGGGCATTTTTACACGATCTTTTTTGCTGAAAAAATGCCGGATGAAAACTGAAACTTTTGCTGAATTTATTACCAGTCTTACCACAGGATTTACGCCAGTAGTTGAAGACCTGGAAAAGGAAGATTATGTTGCAATAGATCTTTCTGAAAATAATCCTGAAATACTGAAGCTTGAAATGCTTTCTTCTGAAGCTTTTTCGGTTTTTATGAACAATTCCCTGGGAAAAGCCAATAAAAAAGCAGCTTACGGAGGCTATAATGAAGTGCGAAACCTCTATAAAAGGAGCAATCTGTTTAACAGGAACACTGAAGAATTCCTGAACAGGAATATTCATATTGGCCTTGATATCTGGACTGCAGAAGGAACTGCCGTACTCGCTCCATTGGACGGAAAAATCCACAGTTTTCGTGATAACGACAATTTTGGGGATTATGGGCCTACAATTATCCTGGAGCATGAAGTGGAAAATAGAAGATTTTATACTTTATATGGTCATTTAAGTAGAAAGTCACTTCTGGGACTGGAGGCAGGACAGGAAATAGCACAATTTGAGAAAATAGCAGAGCTTGGTGAACCTTTGGAGAACGGAGATTATGCTCCGCATTTACATTTTCAGATCATGGAAGATTTGATGGGAAATTCTGGTGATTTTCCGGGAGTCGCCTCCAAAAAAGAAATTGAGTTGTACCTAAGGAACTGTCCCGATCCCAATTTGTTGCTTAAGATTTAGGTTTTTGAGTACCCGCTGATCACCCCGACCTTTGGTCCCCCTTCTTTAAAAGGAAGGGTGCCTTTTTTTCATATTTTAGCGTTGCCTCAAAAATGGCAATTATCGACCCGTATTCAATTTACTCTTACGTAACAAATTCGGTTTAAGAAGGAGAGGGGAGTTTATACGGCTGCTATTGCAATTTTTCAACTGGCTTTGGGTCTATTCTATATTTTTTCATAAAATCCAGCAGGGCATATATAAACAAAGCCACTCCTAACATCTCGAAAAGTTCTTCAAATGTAGCGAGTGTGAAAATAACCGGATCTAATGTCACCTCTTCATGAGTTAATTCTCTCTGAAATACGATGTTTGCGGCTATGCTTTCCAGTACGACAGCACCAGATACAAATATAACACCGGCAAATATAAATTGAAACAAGGTCTTTTTTGGTAGGGACAATAGCGGCCTTGCAAAGATAACAGCGAGGAGAATTATAGCTATGATGTAGGTAACAACCCAGTTATAGAAAAATATACTTTCTTCTTCAAAGCTATAAGTGTTTGTGGGTATTCTTTCATGAATTGTAAATAATTCATCCAGTCCTAAAAATAGGAATACCAGGCTCAATGTACCCCAAAACCATTTTCTGTTCTTTAATTGCAGCTTACTAAGCGCAATAGCGGCTAGCAAATATGATGCTGATAAATGCAGTATTACAGAAAATAGAGTAGGTAAATTTCTTTCATTATTAAAATTAAGTTTCCTAAAGAAAAAGCTTTCGGGATCAAGATTATTATTTTCCAGGTACAAATAGGATCCTATGTGCAACAAGAGTAGGGTTGCAATGATACTCAAAAGATTTAGAAAAGTCTTTTTTGGAGGTAATTTTTTCATTAAATGAACAGGGATGTGGAATCCTTAAAAGTGGAATTCTGGTTTTTATATTATTCGAAATTTCTTGTATTGGGGCTAACTGCCTTTCGCAGGTACTATTGTATTTTCAGGTCATTATAGTATAAGCCGGGGGTCTGAAGTGTCACCTTATAAATGTTGCATTAAATCAATACCTAATAACATTTTAATGAGATACTTCCCACTCTCCCTTTAAAAAGGAAATTTTAGTAGTATCAAAAATTTTCCAAAATTGGATCGCTTTCTATTTGATCAATAAAATTAATATTGTTGAAAATTTAATTAAAGTGGTCTGTTGTAAAAGACGAAAGCAAATAGATTTTAATTCAGGAATTTTCTTTTATGCCAGCACTGCCTTCTTTAAAGCAAAATTAAATAATTTCTTTTTAAATAATATTAATCAAGTTTTAAGTTTAAAATTTTTTTGTCAATTGAATATTTCACTGTTTAAATTTTCATTGCTGTGGTTAATAGAGGATCTCAAAAATGGCAATTATCGACCATACCACCTCCACCATCAGCTATCCCTGTTTTATAAGGAGGAAAACTTCTGTAATTAGCTCACTTTAGCATTGCCTCAAAAATGGCTTTTATCGGCCTGTAGTTAATTGCTACGGACTACATAGGGCAAACAAAAATCCCGAAAAACCATTTTCAGTTTTTCGGGATTTTTTATTTCGTCTACAGTCTAGTCTACGATCTATTTATTCTCCACAAGTACCCAGTCTCCTTTGTCTAACAGGGGGATAGCTTGTTTATATTTCAAAGTTTTATTTTCACCAGTCATTACATTTTTTACCGTGATTTTGTCGTTACGACCAATTTTAGGTTTGTCCCTAACAACAGTTTCTGTAACCTGAGGCTTTGGTTGCTGCCGTTGTCCTGCAGCACGGTTTTGAGCAGCTCTCTCATCTATATTCTGGATTTCCTCTTTAGAAGCTTCAACTTTTTCACGTCTTCTCGTTTGTTGTGCTTCCCGAATATTAGAAACATTTCCTTCAGGAATTTCTCCTTTAAACAGAAATCCGATAACATCCCTGTTTACCTGATCCAGCATAGTTTTGAAAAGTTCAAAAGCTTCAAACTTATAGATTAATAACGGATCTTTTTGTTCGTGAACTGCCAGCTGAACACTTTGTTTCAGCTCATCCATTTTTCTTAAATGCGTTTTCCAGGAATCATCAATGATTGCAAGGGTAATATTCTTCTCAAAATCTTTTACCAGCTGCTTTCCTTCAGTTTCATAAGCTTTCTTCAGATTTGTGACTACCTGTAAGGTTTTGCTGCCATCTGTAAAAGGAACCGAGATGCGTTCAAAATTGTTCCTTTCATCTTCATAAACCTGCCTGATCACGGGGAATGCCCTGGAAGCGCTGTGTTCCATCTTTTCCTCGTAATGTTTGTATGCAGCTTTATAAACTTCGCCTGCTATTTTCTGAACCGTCATTTTTTCAAATTCTTCTTCAGAAACAGGAGAGCTCATTGAGAAGTATCGGATAAGCTCAAATTCAAAGTTTTTATAGTCCATCGCCGCTTTGTTTGTTTCAGCGATAGCTTCCGAAGTGTCAAATATCATGTTTGCGATGTCTACTCTCAGGCGCTCCCCAAAAAGGGCGTGGTATCTACGTTTGTAAATCACCTCCCTTTGAGCGTTCATCACATCATCATATTCCAGCAGACGTTTACGAATCCCAAAGTTATTCTCTTCCACTTTTTTCTGAGCCCGTTCGATAGACTTGGAAATCATAGAATGCTGGATAACTTCACCTTCTTCAAGACCCATTTTGTCCATTAATTTCGCAATCCTGTCAGACCCAAAGAGACGCATCAGGTTGTCCTCAAGGGAAACATAGAATTGAGAACTTCCCGGATCTCCCTGTCGTCCACTACGACCTCTTAACTGCCTGTCTACACGACGGGAATCGTGACGCTCTGTACCTACAATGGCAAGACCACCGGCATCTTTCACTTCTTTGCTAAGCTTAATATCGGTACCACGACCTGCCATGTTGGTGGCGATGGTCACGATTCCCGATTTACCGGCTTCAGCAACAATATCTGCTTCCTTTTTGTGCATTTTCGCATTCAGGACGTTATGCGGAACACTTCGAAGTTTAAGCATCCTGCTCAGTAATTCCGATATCTCCACGGAAGTTGTACCAATAAGAACCGGCCTTCCCTGTTTGGAAAGATCGGTAACATGGTCGATCACTGCATTATATTTTTCACGTTTGGTTTTGTAAACCAAATCTTCTTTGTCATTTCTGGCAATAGGACGGTTTGTTGGGATTTCAACAACATCAAGTTTATATATCTCCCAGAACTCCCCGGCTTCGGTTACCGCAGTACCCGTCATACCCGAAAGTTTGCGGTACATTCTAAAGTAATTCTGAAGCGTTACCGTTGCAAAAGTTTGTGTGGCATCTTCAATTTTTACATTCTCTTTTGCTTCGATAGCCTGGTGCAGCCCGTCGCTATAACGACGACCTTCCATGATACGACCGGTTTGCTCATCCACAATCTTAACTTTATTGTCGATCACCACATATTCGGTGTCCTTTTCAAATAAAGTATAAGATTTAAGCAACTGGCGCATCGTATGGATACGCTCACTTTTTACGCTGTATTCACGGAAAAGTTCTTCTTTCTTTTCTGCTTCTTCCTCTTTTGGCAACCCTTCTTTTTCAATTTTTGCGATTTCCATACCAATTTCCGGCATCACAAAGAAATCGGGATCGTTCTCCCCGGAAAGGAATTCAATTCCTTTATCGGTAAGGTCAATCTGATTGCTCTTTTCTTCAATAGTAAAGTAAAGTTCTTCATCAACTTTAGGCATCTCGCGGTTGTTATCCTGCATGTAGTGATTTTCGGTTTTTTGCAGTAACTGCTTAATTCCTTCTTCACTTAAATATTTAATGAGAGCTTTATTTTTTGGAAGTCCGCGATAAACCCTAAGTAATTGTTTTCCACCTTCCTGAGTATCTCCTGCAGCAATAAGTTTTTTCGCTTCAGCAAGAATTTTTACGAGGTGTTTGCGTTGTACTTCAACAATATTGGCAACGGCTGGCTTCAACTGATCAAACTCGTGAACGTCACCTTTTGGAATAGGACCAGAAATAATAAGTGGCGTACGGGCATCATCAATTAAAACAGAATCCACCTCATCAACAATAGCGTAATTATGCGGGCGCTGTACAAGATCGTTTGGTGCATGGGACATATTATCCCTTAGATAATCAAAACCGAATTCGTTGTTGGTTCCGTAGGTGATATCGGCATTGTATGCTTTTCTTCTTGCTGCGGAATTTGGGCGGTGATAATCTACACAATCTACGCTAAGACCATGGAATTCGAAGATTGGAGCCATCCAGGCGCTATCCCTTTTTGCAAGGTAATCGTTAACGGTTACAAGATGAACCCCTTTACCCGTTAAGGCATTGAGGTACATTGGGAGGGTGGCCACAAGGGTTTTACCTTCCCCGGTATGCATCTCTGCAATTTTTCCCTGGTGCATTGCAACACCACCAATTAGCTGAACATCATAATGAACCATGTCCCAGGTCACCGGTTTCCCGGCAGCATCCCAGGAGTTGTCCCATACTGCATAATCACCATCCAGGTTCACATAATCTTTTTCAGCAGAAATTTCGCGGTCAAAAGAAGATGCTTTTACCCTTAACTGAGTGTTATTTACAAATCGTTTGGCGGTTTCTTTAACAGTAGCGAAGGCTTCGGGAAGAATCTCATTTAAAACACCTTCTGAAATTTCATAAGATTTATCTTTTAAAGCATCAATTTCAACGTAAATATCTTCCTTGCGGGTGATATCTTCAGATTCATCTGCTTCTTTTTCCAGTGCTATTATCTTTTCGTTCACTTCTTTTAAAGCATCTGCAATTTTTGCCTTAAACATAGCAGTTTTCGCTCGTAATTCATCAAGGCCCAGCGCTTCATATTCAGACTCATATGCCTTTATCTGGTCAACTATGGGTTGTATTTCTTTGACGTCTTTTTTCGATTTGTCGCCAACAAATACTTTTAATACAGAATCTAAAAAACTCATAAGTTTTTTGTTTTAATATGTTTCAAATGTAAGCAAAAAAAAAGCCTCACTTTGGAGACTTTTTTGCTTTATTTCTAATGGTTCGTGTCAATATTCATCCTCATTCCAGAGATAATCATCATCTGTGGGATAGTCTGGCCAAATTTCCTCAATAGAATCGTAGGAATCTCCTTCATCCTCGATGGCCTGTAGATTTTCAACAACTTCTAAAGGCGCACCCGTTCTAATTGCATAGTCTATTAACTCATCTTTTGTGGCAGGCCATGGCGCATCACTTAAGTAAGATGCTAATTCTAAAGTCCAATACATGATCGAATCTGGTTTATAATTTTTGCAAAAATAAATTTTTTGCTGATATAGCCAAGAAAAAAATCTTATAATTATTCAATACCGTTAAGAACTTACTCTAAAACCTTAATTTTTGCAAAAATAAATTTTAGAAGAGGGAAAATGAAACTTCTAGGATTTTTGTGGGATCCATTTTATTTCTTCCGACTGGAAGTAATTTGTCAATTTTCGTGCCAGCACAAAAAGATAATCAGAGAGTCTGTTGAGATATTTTAGAACCAAATCGTCAAAAGCTTCAATTTCATAAAGAGCTGTGGCTAAACGTTCTGCTCTACGGCAAACACAACGTGCGATGTGACAGAATGACACGCTTTGATGACCGCCCGGAAGTACAAAATGCGTCATTTCGGGAAGTTCCTCATTCATCTTATCCATTTCTTCTTCAAGAAACGCTATGTCTTCTTCAGAAATTTTCGGAATGGATAACCGCTGTTGTCCATTTTTAAGCACAGCCTTTTCGGGATCTGTAGCCAGGATCGACCCAATTGTAAAGAGACGGTCCTGAATCTTGATCAGGTTTTGCTTAATATAATTTTCAATATCCTGGTCGCGTAGAAGTCCAATATGGGAGTTAAGTTCGTCTACAGTGCCGTAGCTTTCAATCCTAATATGATGTTTCGGGACGCGGGTACCGCCGAATAGCGCAGTAGTTCCTTTGTCACCGGTTCTGGTGTATATTTTCATGTTTTATTTTTGTCCTGAAAATTTTCTTCAGATTTTTCCTGCTTTCTGCGTTCCAAATACCTTCTTCTAAAATTTCTGTTTTTTCTATTTTTCCGATTGTTCTTTGCGCGTCTCGAGTTCCTGCTGAAGTAGATAAAAATAGCAGCGATAATAGCAAGGTAAAGCCAGGTTTCCTGATCAAAATCAAGCATCTTGGGTTCTTTTCACGAAGATAAGAAAGTTTTACGTGAATGGGAAAAGTCAAATAAACAATAAGCAATCAACAATAAGTAAACTTTTCAGGATTACCTGCTTATCACTTCCTTTCTTTCGTCACTTTCTACAATACCATCTTTAAGACGGATAATGCGATGTGCATGTTCTGCAATATCTTCTTCATGAGTTACCAGGATAACCGTATTGCCCGCAGCATGTATTTCATCAAAAAGGTGCATGATTTCTACCGAAGTTTTGGAATCCAGGTTTCCGGTAGGTTCATCGGCAAGGATTATTGAAGGTTTGTTCACCAGGGCGCGGCCAACAGCAACACGCTGTCTTTGCCCGCCGGAAAGTTGATTGGGCTTGTGATCCATACGGTCACCAAGACCTACGTTGGTAAGAACCTCTTTTGCCCGTTTAGTCCTTTCAGTTTTTGAATATCCTGCATAAACCATAGGTAAAGCAACATTATCCAGGGCGGTAGTACGTGGTAAAAGGTTGAATGTCTGAAAAACAAAACCAATTTCTTTGTTCCGTACCTCAGCCAGTTCATCATCAGTCATCTTGCTTACATCTTTTCCGTTGAGGATATAAGATCCCGAAGTTGGAGTGTCAAGACAACCCAGTAAATTCATAAGAGTAGATTTCCCAGATCCTGAAGGTCCCATAAATGCCACGTATTCTCCACGTTCAATTTTCAGATCGATTCCTTTAAGTACTTTCACGGTTTCCTGGCCCAGTGGAAAATCACGGGTAATGCTGGTAATTTCGATGACTCTGCTCATTTGTAAAGCTGTTTTCAAAGGATAAGACGCAAGTTAAAGAGATTTGTTACAACTGTACAATTTTTATGGTGTAGAGTGAAGAAGGAAAAGAGGAACTGCAAAAGGAAACTCATTAAATTTAAACTCGTTGACTTTTTGATTTAATTAGCCTACAGTCTACAGTCTTATAACAAAATGCTGCTTGGCCTGTTCTATTCTGAAGAAAATAAGTCCCCAGTAAAAAGTATCTATGGAAACCGTGACTTCAGGATGTTTTTTTATTTCTTCCCAGGCCTCTTCCATTTCCGGCGACCAGTGAATATCGTCAAAAATAAAAACTGAATTGTTTTTAGCAGCAGGCAGTAATTTATGGAAGTATTCTAAGGTAGGCTGCTTTTGGTGATTTCCGTCGAAGAATACCAGGTTGTAATTCGTAGTTTGTAAATTGTTGTTTGTTTCTCCTCCTGCCGTTTGCTCTTCTCTTTTCTCTTTCTTGTTTTCTCTTTCCACTTTCCACTCTCCTCTCTGTCGTCTCTTGCCTCCTTTCTCTTGATTCCTGAGTCCTGACTCACTTTCCTCTTTCCACTTTCCACCAACAACTTCCTCCAGCGCATCTTCAAATTTGCCAATTTTCATCTGAATATTATTATTTAATCCGAATCTGTCGAATTGCTGTTGGGCAATATTTGCCGTTTCGGGGCAACCTTCTACAGTCAGCACGTTAGTGCTTTTATTCGCAGCCATTGCTGAAGTAGCTATTCCGAGCGAAGTTCCCAGTTCCAGCACATTTTTACATTCAAGGTAGTTCACCAGCCGGTAAAGAAGCTTTGCACGCTTCCTCGAAATCCCTGCATTCTTTGCCACTGCTGAAATTTTTCTTTTATCAGAACTGAAAACCCTGCTTCCCGCACCAAAGTCGGTTACTTTGATGAAATTATCATTCTTCAGTAAGCTTCTCCGGAAGGATTTTAGAAGATCATACGCTGGATACTTTTCTTTATCATAAAAACACTTTGTCACCAGTGCATAAACAAAAGGGGAGTGGAGCCCGTGCTGGTTTTGGCTTTTTAGGAGGAAGGATATGTAGGATTTTAGAAGGTGCAAAGAAGAAGTGTCTGTTGTTTATCAGATAAAATGAGAGAGGGAAAATAAAAAGTTATTTTTCACCTTTTGATTTGATGTAACGCTGTAAAGTTCCAATCATTTTTTAGATATTCAAAATTGGAATATACCTCTTCCATAATTAAAAATTTTTTAAAGGCATGAACTCCACTTTTACCCTTCACCCAAACATTAAAGATAGCTATTTGAGTGTAAAGCCTGTAGGCAAACATCTAATTTCTCTTATCTTTGCACCTTCTTATTCAGATTTTAATTATAAAAAACATAAGACCAAATGGCAATCCAAAGCATTCTTGCAACCCACGTAAAAGAAGCTGTTAAAAAAATTCATGATGTTGAAATCAACCAGGTAGAATTTCAGCCTACCCGTAAGGATTTTGAGGGTGATGTAACGTTGGTTACGTTTCCTATGTTGCGCCAGGTCAAAACTAATCCTGCAAAGTTAGGGCAGGAAATTGGCAATTATCTTCAGGAAAATGTTGCTGAGGTTTCCCATTTTAATGTGGTGCAGGGATTTTTAAATATTGTGCTGAGTAATTCTTTCTACCTCAATTTCTTCGGAAATATGAAGAACAGGGAAGATTTCGGAATTCTTCTTCCGGCTCAGGATGCCAAAGGAATTATGGTAGAATATTCCTCGCCAAACACAAATAAACCTTTACATCTTGGCCATATCCGGAATAACTTATTAGGCTATTCGGTTTCAGAAATTCTTAAAGCTGCCGGAAATAAAGTCTATAAAACCCAGATTATAAATGACCGCGGAATCCATATTTGTAAATCCATGCTGGCCTGGGAGCACTTCGGAAATGGAGAAACTCCTGAATCGACAGGGCTTAAAGGAGATAAATTAGTTGGAAATTATTACGTAAAATTCGATCAGGAATACAAAAAAGAAATTGCTGAGTTAAAGGAAAAAGGTCTTTCTGAAGAAGCTGCAAAAGCTGACGCTCCTATTTTGGTTAAAGCAAAACAAATGCTGCTTAAATGGGAAGCGGGAGATCCTGAAGTGGTTGCGCTCTGGGAAAAGATGAATCAGTGGGTTTACGATGGTTTTGAGAAAACCTATGATGCATTGGGAGTGGATTTTGATAAAAATTATTACGAAAGTAACACCTATCTTCTCGGGAAAGACGTGGTAAACCAGGGGCTGGAAAAAGGAGTTTTTTATCGAAAAGACGACGGCAGTGTTTGGATAGATCTTACAGACGAAGGCCTGGATGAGAAAATTGTGCTTAGAAGCGATGGCACGGCGGTTTATATGACGCAGGATATTGGTACCGCCATCCAACGAGTAAAGGATTTCGATATAAACGGAATGGTTTATACGGTAGGAAACGAACAGGATTATCACTTTAAAGTGCTTTTCCTTATTCTGAAAAAACTTGGTTTCGATTGGGCAGATTATCTCTACCACCTTAGCTACGGAATGGTGGATTTACCTAGCGGAAAAATGAAAAGCCGCGAAGGAACGGTTGTAGATGCCGATGATCTTATTGTTGAAATGAAGGAAACAGCGCGTACTATTTCTGAAGAATTAGGAAAATTAGACGGCTATTCTGAGGAAGAAAAGGACGAATTGTATCGCACCATTGGCCTTGGAGCCTTAAAATATTATATCCTGAAGGTGGATCCTAAAAAACGGATTTTATTCGATCCAAAGGAATCGGTGGATTTCCAGGGAAATACCGGTCCGTTTATCCAGTACACCTACGCCAGGATCCAGTCAATTATAAGAAAAGTCAGTTTTGACCACAGGAAAGATGTCCCGGCAGACTATCAATTGCACGACAAGGAGAAAGAATTGATAAAGCAGCTTCAGCTTTATCCTGAAACGGTGCAGTTGGCAGCAGAGAATCATAGTCCGGCGCTTATCGCGAATTATACCTACGAACTGGTGAAAGAATTTAATTCATTTTATCAAAATGTGACTATTCTGGGCGCAGACGAACTGGCAGAGAAGGTTTTTAGAGTACAATTATCGCAAGCCGTCGGAAATGTAATAAAATCTTCTTTCGCTTTATTAGGAATCCAGGTTCCGGAGAGAATGTGATTTGAGGTACGAGGTGATGAAGTTAGAAGTACGAAAGTTATTATGCCGATAATTGCCAATTTAGAGCCTTCATCTTTTTAGAGGAGAGAGTATGAAGAATTTATTCGAGCATTCGTAGTAAATTTATAGATTTATAATTGTTATTTTAGATCGTTCACCGTAAACTGAATAAGGAAACAGGAGATAAGAATCAGGACACTCGCTAAAAAGGATTCTGCGGAAGCTCTCTGAGTTTACTTGTGGATTGGTGGGAAAATTTAGAATCGAAAATTGCCATTTTAACAGTCTCTTTTCTTTGAAACCTGAAACCTGAAACCTGGAACTTTGACAACAGACAACAGACAACAGACAACCCCACAACTCCGCTAAACCCCACTTAAACCCCAAAAATAGATTAGCTCGGGAATTAGCCGTACCTTTGCCGCTTATATAAAAATGGCATAGCTTAAAATTGTCATTTTTTAAACAATTTTTATGTCATTTAAATCATTGGGTCTGTCTGAACCCTTGCTGAAAGCAATTAGCAAAAAAGGACACACTACGCCTTCACCTATCCAGGAAAAGGCAATTCCGTTTATTTTAGAAGGAAGAGATATTTTAGCATCGGCGCAAACAGGGACAGGCAAAACTGCCGGTTTTACTTTGCCAATGCTTCAAATATTATCTGAAGGAGAAAATTTAAGAAAAAGACCGGTTCGCGCTTTAGTTTTAACCCCAACAAGGGAACTTGCTGCACAGGTTTTAGAAGATGTTAAAGATTACAGTACCTTTCTTGACCTTAAGTCGCACGTGATTTTTGGCGGAGTGAACTCCGCACCACAAATCCGCGCTTTGCGTCAGGGAGTAGATATATTGGTGGCAACGCCTGGACGTTTGCTGGATTTGCATCAGCAAAAAGCATTTACTCTATCCAATATTGAAATTTTGGTTTTGGATGAAGCTGACAGGATGCTGGATATGGGATTTCTTAGAGATATTAAGAAAATCCTTGCACTCATGCCGGAAAAGCGCCAGAATTTGCTGTTTTCGGCAACCTTTTCAAAGGATATAAAGCAACTGGCGAATACTTTCCTTACAAAACCTGTTTTAGTTGAAGCTACTCCGGAAAATACAACAGCAGAAAAGGTAGACCAGAAAGTTTACAGAACCAACAAATCGAAGAAGACTGCTTTAATTACCAAGTTGATTTCAGACGGAAACTGGGAACAGGTGCTGGTTTTTACCAGAACTAAACACGGTGCAAACCGCCTAAGTGAAAAACTGGAAAAAACCGGAATCACTTCCGCAGCAATCCATGGAAATAAAAGTCAGGGTGCACGAACAAAAGCACTCGACGGATTCAAAAAAGGAAGGGTACGCGTACTTGTGGCGACAGATATTGCCGCCCGTGGCCTGGACATTCCGCTTTTACCACACGTAATAAACTATGAACTTCCTAATATTCCGGAAGATTACGTGCATAGAATAGGACGTACGGGAAGGGCAGGAGCCAGTGGGGAAGCAATTTCTTTGGTGAGTGTAGATGAAAATGAATATGTACGGGGCATCGAAAAACTTCTTGGGGAAACGCTGGAAAAAGAAGTGATGAGTGGATTCGAACCTACAGAAAGTCTTGATGAGGTTCTGGAAAGAAAGGCTGAAAACAAGGCAAACAATCGGCCACGCAGAAATAATAATAACAATAAGTCTAAGTCCGGCAGCAATTACGGCAGAAGGAGAAATTAGGTTTCAGAATAAATTTTGATTTATAAACCACTGTACTTTGTATGGTGGTTTTTTTGTTGGGAAACATTTTAATCTTCAATCTTTTCCGCATAACTGCCTTTGTAACTAAGTTGCCAATCCTTATCTTTGCAACTCTTAAAAACGTAGCAAGAATATGTTTGATAATTTAAGTGACAAGTTAGACAATGCCTTTCATGTCTTAAAAGGGCATGGCCAGATTACTGAAATTAACGTTGCAGAGACTTTAAAGGAAGTGCGGCGGGCTTTGGTAGATGCCGATGTTAACTATAAAATTGCAAAGGAATTTACCAGCAAGGTTAAGGAAAAGGCTCTTGGACAGGATGTACTTACGGCCTTAAAACCGGGCCAGATGTTGGTGAAACTTGTAAAAGACGAACTAACCCAACTCATGGGTGGTGAAGCTGCAGGAGTTAACTTATCAGGTAATCCGTCGGTTATTTTAATGTCCGGTTTACAGGGTAGTGGTAAAACAACATTCTCGGCAAAACTTGCGAATTATCTTAAAAATAAAAAAACTAAAAAACCACTTTTGGTTGCCTGTGATGTTTACAGGCCGGCGGCGATCAATCAGCTTCACGTCGTTGGAGAACAGGTTGGCGTTGAGGTTTTTAGTGATGAAGGAAATCAGGATCCGGTTGCAATTTCCAAAGCTGCGATTGCGTATGCTAAAGAAAACGGACACAATGTGGTGATCATAGATACCGCGGGTCGTCTGGCGATAGACGAGGCGATGATGACCGAAATTGCAAATATTCACAGTGCCATCCAGCCACAGGAGACGTTGTTTGTGGTAGATTCCATGACCGGGCAGGATGCAGTGAATACAGCGAAGACTTTTAACGAGCGCCTTAATTTTGACGGGGTTATCCTTACCAAATTAGATGGTGATACTCGTGGTGGTGCTGCAATCTCGATTAAATCTGTTGTAAACAAACCAATCAAATTTATTGGTACCGGTGAAAAGATGGATGCGATGGATGTGTTCTATCCTTCCCGTATGGCCGACAGGATTTTGGGGATGGGAGACGTTGTTTCCCTTGTGGAACGTGCCCAGGAGCAGTATGATGAAGAGGAAGCGAGAAAGCTTCAGAAGAAAATTGCCAAAAATAAATTCGGATTTGATGATTTTCTGAATCAGCTTCAGCAAATTAAGAAGATGGGTTCTATGAAAGATCTTCTTGGGATGATTCCGGGAGCAGGAAAAATGCTGAAGGATGTAGATATTGATGATGATGCCTTTAAAGGGATTGAAGCGATAATCCATTCAATGACTCCGGAAGAAAGAAGTAACCCGAAAATCATCAATTCCAGCAGAAAGAAAAGAATCGGAAAAGGATCAGGAACTTCTGTTCAGGAAGTTAATCAGCTCTTGAAGCAATTCAACCAGATGGGGAAAATGATGAAGATGATGCAAGGTGGCGGCGGCCGGCAGATGATGAATATGATGAAGGGGATGAAGTAAAAAATCAGTTTGCAGGGGCAGTAGGCAGTAAAATTTCGAATTAATGGATTTTAGATCATTAAAGGTTTATGAAATTGGTTTTGGCCTTGCAATGGACATTTTTAACCTGACAAAGGAATTTCCAAAAGAAGAGAGGTATTCCTTAACAGATCAGATCAGAAGAAGTTCGCGATCGGTATGTGCGAATGTTGCGGAAGCTTATCGAAAGCGGCGGTATCCTAATCACTTTATCAGTAAATTAACTGATAGTGATGCTGAAAATGCTGAAACTCAAAGTTGGTTAGAATTTGCTTATGCTTGTGAGTATATTAATAAAAATACCAAAGAAGAACTAAACCAAAAAAGTTTAGAAGTTGGAAAACTGCTAAACTATATGATAAACAATCCTGCTAGGTTTGGAGCAAGTAAAGAATGACTGCAAACTGAGACTGAACACTGCTAACTGAAATATGACAATACTCGACGGTAAGAAAATCAGCAACGACATTAAAAATGAAATTGCTGAAGAGGTTACAAAAATGAAAGAACGCGGAGAAAAAGTTCCGCATTTGGCTGCAATTATTGTTGGAAACGACGGTGCGAGCCTTACTTACGTAAATAGTAAAGTAAAATCCTGCAAGCAGGTAGGTTTTGAATCTTCTCTTTACAGATTGCCTTCTACCGTGAGTGAACTGGAGTTGCTGGATAAGATTGAAGAATTAAACCAGAATGATGATATCGATGGTTTTATTGTTCAACTTCCACTACCCAAACAAATCGATACTCAAAAAGTATTACTAGCTGTAGATCCCGACAAAGATGTGGATGGATTTCATCCTACGAATTTTGGGAAAATGGCTTTTGATATGACCTCCTTTATTCCGGCGACACCTTTCGGGATATTGGAATTACTGGAGCGATACGACATTCCCACCAAAGGAAAACATACTGTAGTAATTGGTAGAAGTTATATTGTGGGGAGACCAATGAGTATTTTAATGGGACGTAGCGGATTTCCGGGGAATTCTACCGTTACGCTTACCCACGAATTCACTAAGAACATTACCCAAATTACTTCCCAGGCAGATATTATTATTATCGCCGTTGGTATCCCTGATTTTCTTAAAGGGGAAATGATTAAAGATGATGCGGTTATAATCGATGTTGGAATCACACGGGTTCCAGATGAAGATAGTCCGCGAGGATATATTATTAAAGGAGATGTGGATTTCGAAAACGTAAGTAAACGTGCATCTTATATTACTCCGGTACCTGGAGGAGTAGGCCCTATGACGGTTTCTATGCTGCTAAAGAATACTTTGCTGGCCAGAGAACGTCACAGAGCACTAAAAAAACAACAGTAAAACTAATTACGCAAATTCTGGTTCTTCCTCTTCTTCAGAATCTCCTTCAGCGAGTTTCCAGTCAAGATAGCTATGTAAATCGGTTTCCAGGAATCTCAGGGTTATCGTCATGATTGCAAAATCATCTATGTATCCCAGTCCCGGAATAAAATCAGGTACAATATCAAAAGGATTCAGAATATATAAAAATGCGAAGGTAATAGCAGCGATTGAAAACCAGGGTATGTTTCTGTAAGTGCCGCTGCGGTAATCCTGTAGCATACCAAACATCAATTTACCTATTTCGGTATATTTTTTCAACATACTGGAATTAAGTATCTTGTCTGAAATTTGCTCCTGGTTTTCCGCAGCAATTTTTACATCTCCGTCATCAATTTTAGAGGCTCCTTCTTTCAGGTACTTCTCGTCTAATTCTTTGAGTTTTTTTTCTAACATAATTTACATTTTAATTATTTATTCCTGTTACAATGTATCATGACCATTACCGTATTCTTTTTTATAGATCTTAAGGATCAATAAAAACAAAGAGATAAGGATAGGTCCAAATATTAATCCAATAAAGCCAAATAAAGGTACGCCCACAACTACTCCAAAAAGGGTGATTAGCGGGTGCACGCTCGCCAGTTTTTCTAATACGTAAAGACGAATAATATTATCTGTTGCTCCTACCACTACAAGTCCATAAATTAAAATTGCAATGGCCTGTAAATTTTGGCCCTGTGCAAGAAGTAGAATGGTAACCGGTAATATCCCTAGTGCTGTACCAATAAAGGGAATCATAGATCCAACCGCTGTTATTACAAACCAGAAAAAGGGATCAGGAACACCTATAATTAGATACCCTATTAAAGCAATAATTCCCTGGCTTAAAGCTACAAGTGGTATTCCTAGCGCATTTGATTTTACCAGCTGATTGCTTTCTTCACCAATATGGGTAATATTATCCTTACCTAACGGAATATAAGCAATAAGGGAGTCTTTTAAAGCTTCTCGGTTTGTAAGCATATAATAGAGCATAAAATACATTATCCCTATTGCTATAAAAGCATCAAAAGTGCCTCCCGCCAAACTTTGAAGATTTGTGGAAATCCAGCTGGTTACAGAGGAAGTATCGATTGTCTGGCTTAAATTATAATTAAAATAATCTTCTAAAATAAATGTCTGTTCCTTTATAGCAGAAACCACCCTTTCTGAATTTGCCACTGCTTTTCCAATCTTAGAGGAAAGCATTAGCACAATTATTGTTACCGGCACTAGAATGCACACAAAAGAACCTGTCATTAAAAAGGCTGCTGCGAGACTGGGCTTCCATCCCCGGATTAGCAGTTTTCTCATCCAGTTTATAAGCAGCGCGTAAAGTGTAATGGCACCAAGTACTCCCGACAAATAGGGAATAATTTCCTTAAAAATTAAAACCGCTAAAAAAAGAATTAGCAATAGCACGAAAATCTGACGTACCAGAGCCGGTTTTAATGTGTTCATATAATTTTAGTTGAGGTTACTTGGCAAAAAGCTGGTCCATGTTTTTAAATGCTTTAAATTCTAAAGCATTTCCACATGGATCTTTAAAAAACATTGTAGCCTGTTCACCTACCTGTCCTTCAAAACGAATATAAGGTTCGATGACAAAATCAATGCCTTTGGATTGCAATATCTTGGAGAATTCCTGAAAAACATCCCATTGTAATACCACACCAAAGTGTGGGATTGGAACATCTTTTCCGTCTACAGGATTGCTGGCTGCAGCCGCAGTTTTTTCGGGTTCTTTATAATGAATTACCAGCTGATGTCCAAAAAAATTGAAATCCACCCAATGATCACTACTACGTCCTTCTCCACATCCAAGCGTTTCCTTATAGAACTTTCTGCACTTCTCAAGGTCAGATACGGGTATAGCAAGATGGAAAGGTTGTATTTTCATTTGTGCTGGGTAATTTATAGCTCATTAAAAAATTCACTTTGATTTGAGGAACCAGAGTAAATCAATTTCGTTTAAAATTAACAAGATATCTTTAGATCACGGCTAATGCCCGCGCTAATAATCTGTTAAGATTTGTCCCTACGGTTGCGCCTGGCTTTATGAGTGCTTTCTTTCTTCTGATTACGCTTTGCAGAATGTTCTTTTCTGCCGGAATTGTTGATTTTAGAGGCTTCTTCAGTCTTTACCGACTCATCTACCATTGTGTCGATGATTTTAAGCTCATCTTCGGTTAGTTCCCGCCATTTTCCCACGGGTACATCCAGTTGCACATTCATAATCCTGATGCGCTTTAAGGAGGTAACTTCGTAGCCTAAAAATTCGCACATCCTTCTAATCTGCCTGTTTAATCCCTGGGTAAGAATGATTCGAAATTCATATTTGCCTAATTGTTCTACCTCACATTTTTTGGTGGTTGTGCCCAGAATTGGGATTCCGGAGCCCATTCGGTTTATGAAATCCTTTGTAATTGGTTTATTAACACTTACAATATATTCCTTCTCGTGGTTGTTACGGGCACGCAGGATCTTATTTACAATATCGCCATCGTTGGTAAGGAAAATCAATCCTTCACTGGGTTTGTCCAGCCGGCCGATTGGGAAAATCCGTTTGGGATAATTAATGTAATCAATAATATTATCCTTTTCCACCCGCGTGTCTGTAGTGCAAACAATACCCACAGGCTTATTAAAAGCCAGATAAACATTCGGCTCCTTAAGTTCTTCTTTGGAAACTAATTTTCCATTTACCCGCACTTCATCTCCGGGAGCAACTTTAGTTCCCATTTCAGGGACTTTTCCATTAAGGGTAATTCTGCCCTGTTCGATTAATTTATCGGCTTCCCGTCGTGAGCAGTAGCCCACTTCACTCAGGTATTTATTGATTCTGGTAAGTTTAATTTCAGACATAAAATGAATTCTGTTTTGCAAAGATACAAGATTTAAATCCCAATAGGCACGTGCTCAAAATGGCAATTTTCGAGCTGTAATTTCTAAATGATCTTTTCTTCAGAAGAAATTTCAATAAAAAATTATAGGGTCAGGCAACCTTTTGTAACTTTTCTGCGTCTATATAAATAGAAGGCTCTAATAACAATTGTCAGGTGAAAGTAATTCAGCTTTTTAAAAACGATACGCGACTTATCAAGCGTGCTGCCAACAATAACCGGGAGGCGCAACAGCGGCTGTACGAGATACATTCGGGAAAAATGTTGAGCGTTTGCAGGCAGTATATTAAAGATCTTCATCATGCTGAAGAGGTAATGCTGAATGGGTTTTTTAAGGTTTTCACCAATCTAAATTCATTTAAAGGAGAAGGAAGTTTTGAAGGCTGGATCCGGAAAATAATGGTTAGGGAGGCAATTTCTTTTTTGCGTGCAAATCACAAAGTAGAATTTGAGCAGGAAGAAATGGCTGATTTTTCTGAAAGTGGGAACAATATTAATTCTGAATTAGAAGTGGCGCATTTGCAGCGATTAATCGATGATCTTCCCGAAGGTTACCGGATGGTTTTTGTAATGTATGCCGTAGAAGGATATAAACACAGCGAGATTTCGGAAATGCTGAATATTTCTGAAGGAACTTCGAAATCCCAATTGTTTAAAGCGAGAAAAATGTTGCAGGAGAAATTAAAATCACAAAGTACTACAGGTTATGGCACCAGATAAATTTGAAAAACATATTAAGGAGCAGCTCGAAAAAAGGCAAATATCGCCTTCTGAAAACAGCTGGGACAAATTGAGCAGCAGATTGGATGCTGAAGAGAGAAAATCATCTGGAATTAGTCGTAAATGGTGGATGGGAATGGCCGCTGCGGCAGTTACAGCGCTTCTCATTGGAACCTTTGTGGCGAAAACTGAAATTTTAGGCACTACACCTTCAATCGTAGATAATCCTACGGAAGAAATTGAAGAAAATAAGCCGACCCCTGAAAATGGCAATTATCGACCTGAAGCAGAACTTGCTTCCGAAGAAATTAAGGTAGAAGAGGAAAAAATGCAATCTGATAAAGAGAAAACTCTTCAGAAAGAGCAAAAAACAATCGAAAAAGCGCAGATAGCCGCTGTAGATGTTGAAATTCCGGAGAAAAGAGTAGAAAATTCCGCGGAAATCAGTGAAATAGCTGCTTCCGAAGAGGAAATGGTCGAAAATGAGGTGTTTGAGAGCAAATTGGAGCAGATAATTGCTGAAGTAAACGCCAAAGAGGCTCATGGGGATGAAATGACAAATGAAGAAGTGGACCAACTGCTGGCAAGTGCCGCAAAGGAGATAAGCAAAACTTCACAATTTCGATATACTGCGGGATCTGTAGATGCCCTTTCGCTGTTGGAAGATGTAGAGGAAGAACTGGATGCTTCTTTTAGAGATAAAGTCTTCGAAATGCTAAAAGATGGCTTTGTGCGAGCCAGGACTGCAGTTGCAACAAGAAATAATTAGACTAATTAATATAAATAATCATCACCATACCCGGCAGGGTCAATCATCAATCAACCTGGAGGAGAAATCCTTCACTAAAAAACCAAAAATTATGAAAACTGTTATTTTTTACGTTGCTCTTAGTTTATTCAGTTACGGAGTTTGCGAGGCGCAGACTTACGAAAATGAAAATGCTGAAAAAATAGAAAACCTTCAGAAGGAAAAAGAAGAAATTGTTGCTGAAGAAAAAGCGTCCTTAAAGGAAAAAGTAGAGAGAATAAATTCTCAGTTGGACAATGGAGAAATAACCAGACAGGAAGCTGAAAAACAGAAAAAGGAAGCCGCAAAAAAACATGCTTTAAATATAGAAAACCGGGTGGCTATTTTGGATAACAGGATTGCGCTGCTTTCCCGGGGCGAAGAGGAGGAAGATGAATCTGATAGTTTCTGGAGATTTGACTCTGAACCGAGCCGGGAAGAAGACGAAAATTATTACGCCAGGACAACTTCAGAATTTGTTATTGCTGCCGGATTCAACAATGCGCTTTCTGATGGGCAGTCAATACAGGATTCAAATTTTAAAATTGGTGGTAGCCGCTTTTTTGAAATAGGATGGGCGTGGAATACCCGTGTTTTTGAAAAATCGAACTGGTTAAGAATAAAATACGGAGTTTCGTTTCAGTTAAACGGACTAAAACCTACAGATAACCGCTATTTTGTTGAAGATGGTGATCTTACTTCTTTAGAAGAGTTTGAGTATAATCTGGATAAATCAAAATTTAGAATGGACAACCTGGTTTTTCCTGTACACTTTGAATTTGGTCCTTCCAGACGTTATGAATCTTATAAAGGTGTGAAATTTGACACTAATGAAATGTTTAAAGTTGGACTTGGAGGTTACGCCGGATTTAACATAGGAGAGCGCCAAAAACTGAAGTATGATCAGGATGGGGATAACGTAAAGGAAAAGCTTAAAAGCGACTATAACACTAATGATTTTGTCTACGGTCTTAGTGGATATATAGGCTGGGGAGCAACTTCGCTGTATGCAAAGTACGATCTTAATCCAATCTTCCAGGATCCTAATGCAGAATTAAACAATTTTTCTCTCGGTCTAAGGTTTGATCTGGACTAAATACTTGCAATTTTAAAAGGTGAAAACCTTATAGATTCCAGGAGGGATTTGTAAGGTTTTTTGCAGTTAAAGAGGTCATACAATGTGGATGAAATTGTATATTTTTGTGGTCATTCCAAAAAGTTACTAATCCTTGATTTCTAAAACCACAATCGACAATGTTTTCGAAACTTCCCGTGTAGAGGAAGTGATTGGCGATTTTGTACAGTTAAAAAAATCTGGAAGTAACCTAAAAGGGCTTAGTCCCTTCAGCGATGAGCGCACGCCGAGTTTTATGGTTTCACCCGTAAAGCAAATCTGGAAAGATTTCTCCAGCGGAAAAGGAGGGAACGTAATTGCTTTTTTAATGGAGCACGAACATTTTACGTATCCCGAAGCCATAAAATATCTCGCCAAAAAATACGGAATTGAGGTTGAAGAGACAGAACAAACTGATGAGCAAAAGCAGCAGGCAGATGAGAAGGAGAGTATGTATCTTGTCTCTGAATATGCAAGCAAGTATTTTCAAAAAATTCTACATAAAACCGATTCTGGAAATGCAATTGGCTTAAGTTATTTTAAGGAGCGTGGTTTTACTGCTGAAACGATTAAGAAATTCGATTTAGGATATTGCCTGGATGAGTGGGATGCTTTTACCAAAGAAGCATTGGGCAGCGGCTATAAACTGGATTACCTGGAAAAAACCGGACTTACCATTGTAAAAGGGGAGAAGCAGTTTGACAGGTTTAAGGGAAGGGTGATGTTCCCTATCCATTCTATGTCTGGCCGTGTTCTTGGTTTTGGGGGTAGAATCCTTACAAATGGAAAAAAGGCAGCCAAATACCTGAATTCGCCCGAAAGTGAAATTTACCATAAGAGTAAAGTCCTTTATGGGATTTATCATGCGAAGCAGGCGATTGCAAAAGAAGATAATTGTTATCTCGTAGAAGGTTATACAGATGTAATCCAGTTTAACCAGACGGGGATTGAGAACGTGGTATCTTCTTCGGGAACTGCATTAACTTCAGAGCAAATCAGGTTAATAAACCGGCTCACGAAAAATATAACTGTTCTTTTTGATGGCGATGCGGCGGGAACGAGAGCATCTCTGCGAGGTATCGACCTTATCCTGGAGCAGGGGATGAATGTGAGAGTCTGCACTTTCCCCGAGGGTGAAGATCCCGACAGTTTTGCGAAGAAGTATAGTGAGGAGGAGTTAAAGGTATTCTTACTGGAGAATGCCAATGATTTTATTACTTATAAAGCTTCGCTTCTTGTAAAAGAGGCAAAAAATGATCCCGTAAAAAAGGCTGATGTGATAAGGGATATGGTAAGCTCTATCTCGAAAATTCCGGATAATATTCAGCAGGAAATTTATATTCAGGAATGTGCCCGGATAATGGATATTTCTGAAGATGTTTTATTCACAACCCTGGCACAGCTTAACTCCAGAGATGCAAAAGGAAAGCCTTCCGGAAAAGAGCGTCCGAAAAAGGCTATGGATGTGGTTCGTGAAGAAACTTCTTCTATGAAAGTAGAAGTTGACCAATTATATGAACTGGAGAAAACAATTATTCGGATATTGTTGCTCTATGGCACTACAGAGGAAGAATTTGAAGATTTAATCTTAAAAGAAAACCTAAATGGGGAGCTATCTCTTGAACCTATAAAACAGAAGCAAAAAGTTTTTGAAAAAATTTATCTTGATTTACAGGAAGATGAAATAGCATTTGCGAATTTAAATTTTAGAATTATATATCAAACTTTGATCGATCGACTGAACGAAGATCCTAAATTTAATATAGAAGCTTTGATCAATGAAATTGACCCAGCTCAAGCTTCAAAGATTACAGATATATTAATGGATTCCGAGAAGTATGAACTTCATGACTGGGAAAGAATGGATATTTTTGTAAAGCATAAAAATCAACTAGAAGTTTCAGAAATAAATCAAGTCATTTTGGATCTTCGACTTCAACTTATTAAGCAGAAAATTGAAGATCTAAATGAAAATGCAAGAGAGGGAGTCAGTCATCAAACAAATGTTCTAGAAGAGATAATGGATTATAACCATCTAAAAGTTTTAATAACACGAAAATCCAATATTCTCCGATTTAGGTAATATTCAACTGCAGTAATCTCGACTGGGTTATAAGATCAGCCACATTATCTACTTTTAATTTTTTCAACAACCGGGTTTTATAGGTGCTTACGGTTTTCTCATTTATCGCCAGAGCTTCAGCAATATCTTTATTCCGCTTTCCTGAAGAAAGTAAGTTGAGTACTTCAGTTTCTCTTGTAGAAAGCTTTTTAAACTTCGCAATAAGCCCCCTGCCGTGTGAAATACCGGAATTTAAACGTTCTGTAATTTTTTTGTTGAGGTAAATCCCTCCTCGTGCTACCTGGTAAATTGCTTTTTCCAGTGTTTCAGGATCTGTCGTTTTTGAAATGTATCCGGCAGCCCCAGCCTTAATAGTGCTAAGCGCATACATTTCTTCAGGATGTGTACTGAATATCAGCATCCTGGTTCCGGGGTAATCCTGTTTAATTTTTCTTAAAGCATTTATTCCGTTTATCTGTGGTAAATCCAGTTCTATAATAAGGACATCCGGAACTCCATTTTCAAGAAATTTAAATAATTCGTCCCCATTGGTAACATTTCCGATAATTTGCAATGCCGGATTGTTCTTGAGGATAAAGCCAATACCCCGACTAATTACGGGATGATGGTCTGCGACTAATACTTTATACATAGTTGGCTGATATTGGCATGTATCAAACCGGGGGAATCTTAATACATGTATAATTACCTAAAAGTATATCATAATTTTATTATAATTTGATGCTCAATTGACTTTTCGACAAAGGGATTATTTCTTAAGATGAACGGGGATTTCACATACTGGAATCGGTTGCATCTTATGTTGATTTTGAGTGTTCAACATATGATATAATCTAAGGACCTCTGCTTCCCTGCCCGAAAAGTCTTTGTAAGTTTTACCTTCTTCCTGTTTTTTCATAGCCCACTCAAGCTCGTCATAGCTTGCACCTATTTGTTCCTCGTCACTTGGACTATCTTCGAATAGCCCGTCTGTAGGATCAGCATCCAGAATTTCATCTGAAACATTGAGGTACTTACCAACATCATATACTTCGCTCTTCATTAAATCTGCAATAGGACTTATGTCAACGCCACCATCACCATACTTTGTAAAAAAACCTACACCAAAATCTTCAACTTTATTTCCTGTTCCGGCAACCAGGTATTTGTGTAAACCTGCAAAGTAGTACAAGGTAGTCATTCTAAGTCTCGCACGGGTATTGGCCAATGATAAATCCAGAAGGTCATTACTCTCTTCAGCAGGAAGGACATCTTTAAATTGATCAAAAGTAGAGGTGAGATCGACGGTGAGGTTGGTGACGTTTGCAAAATTTTGTTTTAATGCTTTTATATGGTTCTTTGCTCTTGTCACCTGATTTTGAGGCTGATGTATTGGCATTTCAACACATAGGGTACGTAAGCCGGTTTTTGCGCACAGCGTAGAGGTAACTGCAGAATCAATTCCGCCGCTTATACCTAATACAAATCCCTGCATGTTGGACTGGGTGGCATAATCTTTTAGCCAGTCTATAATGTGATCCGTCACTTTTTCGGTCTGCATAATGTTGGGTTGTTAAATTTGTAAATAATACCTTTGTACACAAATCTAATACTTATACCTAATTTATAAAAGGTGCCGGCGTTAAAGCCTTCACAATAAGATAAGAATGATCAAGAAATTTTTTTTTATATTAATTGTTGTTCCGTTATTATTTTCCTGTGAATCTAAATCTGATGTTGAGGAGGAGATAGAAAAGGTTCAGGTGGATTTTGAGGTTACAAGGTTCGATAAGCGTTTTGCAGATGCGACTCCGCAGAATTTAGGTACTTTAAAAGGAGAGTTTCCGTTTTTCTTTCCGCCGCAATATCCTGATAGTGTTTGGGTGAGTAAAATCACAGATACTATTCAGCAGGAAATTAATACTGAAGTTGCTGAAGCTTTTCCGGAATTTTCTGAAACAGAGGACGAGCTGCACAGCCTTTTTCAGCATGTAAAATATTATTTTCCGAACTTTGAAGTACCCGATGTTTATACTGTTACTTCTGAAGTAGATTATAAAAATAAAGTTATTTATACAGGGAGTAAACTCCTTATTTCCCTGGATACGTATTTGGGAAAAGACCATCCTTTTTACGTGGGACTTCAGGAATACTTAAAGAAGAATTTCGAAAAAGAACAAATAATACCAGACGCAGCTACAGCTATAGCCCAGCAATTTGTGCCCCGGCCAGATTCCCGAACTTTTTTGGCTAATATGGTCTACTACGGAAAAATACTTTACCTGAAAGATCTTTGGATTCCTTTTATATCTGATGCTGAAAAGATGGGATATACTGAAGAGGAGTTGCAGTGGGCAAAGAAGAATGAAGAGCAAATCTGGAGGTATTTTGTGGAAAACGAAATTTTGTTCGAAACAGATTCAGAGCTTTATACCCGCTTCCTTTATCCTGCACCGTTTTCGAAGTTTTACTTATTGCTGGATAGTGAATCACCGGACAGGCTGGGGCAATATTTAGCCTGGCAAATGCTTAGGCAGTATATGGATAAAAATGATGTGGGCGTTCTGGAAATGTTGAATACCAACGCCGAAGAAATATTTAATGATGCAAATTATAAACCAAAGAAGTAATGGCTCAATTCAAAAAATCTGAGATAAATATAGAAGTAGTTACAGATGAAAATCATGTTCCGGAGGAACTTTACTGGACGGCAGAAGATGGGAATGTTTACCAGGAAGAGGCGAAAGCTTTAATGCTCTCAGTCTGGGACAGCAAAGCTCAGGAGACCTTAAGAATAGATTTGTGGACCAAGGATATGCCTGTGGATGAAATGAAGAAATTTTTCCATCAAACCCTGGTGGCAATGAGCAACACTTTTAATCGTGCCACACAGGATGAAAAAATGACAGCAACAATGCAGGATTTCTGTGACTATTTTGCTGAAAAAATGAACCTGAAGAAGGAGTAATTCCGGAGCTTTTTTCCGGGATTTTTAAAAATCTGCGACAACATAAATTAAAGATAGACGTCTGAAGAAACTTATTTTTATATATAATGCACAGTCAGGACCGGCAAACGGAATACTGGATGCCCTGCACAAAGTGTTCAATCCGAAAACCTATAACTGCAATCTATGCAATCTTACCCATGGGATTGTGGGGGAAAAGAAATCTTGGAAGAAATTCAGGAAATCTTCAGTTTTGGAAATGGAGTTTTTGCACGCAGATGAGTTTGAAAAACAATACGCTTCGAAATTTGGATATAAATTCGATTTTCCTATTGTGTTAACTGAGAGTAGCGACGGGTTGCAAGTGCTGATTTCTACTAAAGAATTGAATAGCCTGAAAAATGATGGAGAACTAAAAAGTTTACTAAGGGAGAGAACAAAAAAGGAGTAGTATGGGAACCCTGCTACTCTTTTAAGATTTAGAAGTTAGAGGTTTCTACCTCAACTTCAGGTTTTTATTGATCTCTTCAATATAACTTAAAATTTCTTCCTGACCCATTCCTGTATTTGCTGAGGTGACAAAATATTGCGGCATTTCCACCCAGGTTTTTAGCATCTCTGCTTCGTAATTTTCGATTTTTAAATCCAGTTCTTTAGACTTCAGCTTATCAGATTTTGTGAAAATGATACAGAATGGAACCTGATGTTCACCCAGCCATTGCATAAATTCCATATCGATTTTCTGCGGACTGTGTCTTGAGTCTACTAAAACAAATGCACAAATCATTTGCTCTCTCTTCTCAAAATAAGCCGTTATAAATTTCTGGAAAGTATTCTTTGTAGATTTTGAAACTTTGGCGTATCCATAGCCCGGCAGATCCACAAGGTGCCAGTTGTCATTTATTAAAAAGTGATTTATTAACTGCGTTTTCCCGGGAGTTGCAGAGGTTTTAGCCAAAGCTTTACGCCCGGTTAACATATTGATTAAAGATGATTTCCCAACATTACTTCTTCCTATAAAAGCATATTCCGGAAGTTTACTATTGGGGCATTTTGCAACGCTGCTGTTGCTTATCACAAATTCAGCATTTTTAATTTTCATCTTAAGTCTGTCTTTTTTCCTGGTTTGGAATAGTTAGGGTGGTAAAAAGTGTATGCTTAAAATTGCCTTTTTTCGAGCCAGGCATATAGTACATCATTGAACTCTTCAGGATGCTCCATCATAGCCGCATGTCCGCATTTGTCGATCCAGTAAAGATCAGAATCCGGCAACAATCTGTCAAAATCTTCAGCTACTTCAGGTGGGGTAACATTGTCGTTCTTTCCCCAGATAATGCATGTGGGAGTGAGCATTTTTGGCAGGTCCTTGGCCATATTATGCCTGATGGCACTTTTAGCAATAGCCAGAGTTTTTACCAGTTTGTTCCTGTCGCTTACAGTCTCATAAACTTCATCAACAATTTCTTTTGTGGCTACTTCAGGGTCATAAAAAACGTTTTGCGCTTTCTTTTTAATGAATTCATAATCGCCTCTCCGCGGGTAACTCTCACCCATTGCATTTTCGTAGAGACCAGAACTTCCTGTGATCACAAGCCCTTTTATAAGGCTTGGGTAAAGTTTGGTGGCAACAAGCGCAATGTGACCTCCAAGAGAATTTCCAAGCAGGATAACTTCGTCAAAACCTTTAAATTCTATAAATTCCTTAAGGTATTTAGCAAATGTCGCGACACTTGTCTTAAGAAGGGACATCGAGTATAAAGGCAATTCCGGAATTAAAACTTTATAACCTTTAGACGGGAAAAAATTCACAACCCCGTCAAAATTACTAAGGCCTCCCATGAGCCCGTGTAAAATGACAATCGGCTTGCCTTCTCCCTCCTCTAAGTAAGTAAACTTTCCTTCTTGCTTTAAGTGATTTTTCATTGATGCCCTTTGCGGTTAGCAATCGCAAATATAGCGATTTCAATACAAGTATAATCATTTTTGCCTAATAGCAAAGAGTTTTTGCCAAAGCTTAATACAGTCTCTGGCTTTAGAATAGGCATATTTTTTAGGTTAAAATTTCCCACTTTTATCAACCTTCTGAATTATAAGTAAATACAGCTATTTAGAAGTGTTTCAGCAGGATACAGTGGTAAAACTTATCAACAATGTGGTAAAAAGTGGTAAAAAGTGGTTTTTTTTTCGATATATTTGATCTATAAATTACAGAGTGGTAAATTTAATTGGAACATATGAGTGCAAAGTAGATGCGAAAGGCCGCTTAATGGTTCCTTCTGCTCTAAAGAAGCAGCTTGCGCCTATGTTGCAAAACGGATTTGTTTTAAAGCGCTCTGTCTTTCAGCCTTGTCTGGAGCTTTATCCCATGGAGCAGTGGGATGAAATGATGCAGAAAATAAACAAGCTGAACCGTTTCAAAAAGAAGAACAACGACTTTATCCGTCGCTTCACCGCAGGTGTAAAAACTGTTGAGGTGGATACTAACGGAAGGTTGTTAATCCCTAAGGATCTTATTGGTTTTGCAGGAATCGGGAAAGAGATAGTGCTTTCTTCTGCAATTAATATTATCGAAATATGGGATAAAGATAAATATGAAAACGCTATCGATGCCGCCTCAGATGATTTTGCAGATCTGGCGGAAGAGGTAATGGGAAACGATGATTTAGATGGAATATCATAAACCTGTACTACTTGAAGAAACTGTGCGTGGTCTGGATATTAAGCCAGACGGCGTGTACGTGGATGTGACTTTTGGTGGTGGCGGGCATTCCAGAGAAATATTAAAAGAACTTGGTCCGGGGGGTAAGCTTTATGCTTTTGACCAGGATAAAGATGCTTTACAAAATAAAATAGAGGATGATCGCTTTACGCTGATCAACGAAAACTTCAGATATATAAAACGATTTTTAAGGTTCTACGGAGTAAAACGAGTAGACGGTATTCTCGGGGATTTTGGCGTTTCCTCTCATCAGTTTAATGAAGCTGAACGCGGTTTTTCAACCCGTTTTGATGCGAAGCTGGATATGAGGATGAATCAGGATAGTAAGCTTAGTGCTTACGAGGTGATAAATGAGTATGATGAAGAGCAGCTTAAAAAGATGTTTTATGAGTATGCAGATTTAAAGAATGCTCCCAAGCTGGCTCGTATGATAGTGACAGAAAGGAAGGAAAAGCCAATCGAAAGTAGTGAACAACTTAATGATTTATTGAAACCGAGCCTTTTTAAGGGTAAGGAAAACAAAATCCTGGCCCAGATTTATCAGGCAATCAGGATTGAGGTTAATCAGGAGATCGAAGCTTTAAAAGATTTTCTATTGCAGACAGAAGAATTGCTAAAACCGGGAGGGCGGCTGAGTTTGATTTCTTACCATTCGCTTGAAGATCGCCTGGTGAAGAGGTATATAAGAAGCGGACTTTTTAAAGGTGAACCGGAAAAAGATTTCTACGGAAATATTTCTGTTCCCTATAAAAAAGTAAAAGGATTAGTAGTTCCGGGTAAAAAAGAAATTGCTGAAAATAACAGGGCGAGAAGTGCAAAACTTCGTATTGCTAAAAAGCTGTAATCAGAAGCTTCTTCTGGCTTTGTGAGTTAAATGATAAAGGATGAACAAGGGATTGTACAACATATTAAAAGCTAATTTTCTTATAAGCAACGACGCTGTAAAGAACTGGCGTTTTATTGTTTTTTGTACGCTCCTGGCAATTGTAATGATTGCCTGCTCTCACAGTGCAGAACGTAAAGTACATGAAATTGCACGGCTTAATAATGAGGTGAGGGAATTGAGAAGTGAATTTGTAGACCGACGATCTGCGCTTATGCGTATTAAAATGGAATCTACAATTATCAACAAATTAAGCGGAACAGGAATAAAACCTTCTGAAACTCCGCCGTACAAAATAAAAGTAAACTTAAAGGAGTAGAGACTGAATGGCAACTACTGAAAAAAGCATATTAAACAGATTATATTTTATCGCAGGATGCCTGTTCATCTTCGCGTTTGCTGTTGCTTTTAAGTTGATGGATATTCAGTTTGTAGAAGGGGAATACTATAAAGAACTGGCAGAAGACAGGACCTACCGCAATTTTAAAATTCCTGCCAACCGCGGGAATCTTTACGATTCTAATGGTAGCCTGCTGGCAACTTCAGTCCCTAAATTCGATATTAGGTTTGATGCCGTTACTGTTTCAGATAAAGATTTTGAAGAAAACATAGGTCCGTTGTCCGAAGAACTTTCCGAAGCACTTGGAGGAAATGCTTCTTATTATTCGCAAAAAATAAGGGCGGCAAGGGCTAATAAGCAACGTTATCTTTTAATTACCAAAAACCTGGGTTATTCAGATTATGTCAAATTCAGGAACTTTCCAATGTTTGAGTTGGGTGCCTACAAAGGTGGTTTAATTGTGGAGCAAAGAACAGTGCGTGAGCATCCTTTAGGGAAAATGGGAGAGAGAACCGTGGGATATGAAAGAAAAGATGCAGATGGATATTTTACCCGTGTGGGTCTGGAAGGTGCTTTTGGAAATTACTTAAGGGGGACCGATGGTAGAAGGTTAAAACAGAAAATAGCAAAAGGGCAGTGGAAGCCAATTAGCGACAATAATGAAGTGGAACCGCGGGATGGTTACGATGTGGTTTCTACTATAGATGTCAACATTCAGGATATCACTCATCATGCGCTTTTAAAACAGCTCGAGTATTTTGAAGCTGAGCATGGAACTGTAGTGGTAATGGAGACTGCAACCGGAGAGATCAAAGCAATGTCTAATCTCGGTAGGACAAAAGATGGCACTTACTTCGAAAAGAGAAATTATGCTGTTTATGAATCCCATGAGCCGGGGTCGACTTTTAAATTAATGGCAATGGTGGCTGCCCTGGAAGACAAGGTAATAGACACGGCCCAGGTAGTGGATACAGAAAATGGTGTCGTCCGGTATTATGGTCGGGCGGTGCGTGATTCCCATCACGGTGGCTACGGAAAAATTTCGGCAGCAAAAGCTTTCGAACTTTCTTCAAATACGGCATTTACAAAAATGGTCACAGAAGGTTATAAAACAAATCCTTCAAAGTTCGTAGATCGGCTTTATGCTATGGGGCTTAATGAAAAAATTGGGTTAGATATTAATGGAGAAGGTCAACCAAGAATTCCGCATCCGGATGATAAAGGCTGGAATGGACTGAGTCTTCCCTGGATGGCCTTTGGCTACGGAGTGTCATTAACTCCTCTGCAGACACTTACCTTTTATAATGCTATAGCGAATAACGGGGAAATGGTGAAACCTCGTTTTATAAAGGAAGTGAAAGAATGGGATAAAACCATCGTGAAGGTGGAAAAGGAAATAATTAATCCTGCTATCTGTTCTCCCGAAACTGCCAAAAAAGTACGGAAGATGATGGAGAATACTGTGAAACGCGGAACTGCGGCTAATATTTATACCCCTAATTTCTCCATGGCGGGAAAAACCGGAACCTGTCAGGTAGAATACTGGATTGAGCCGGGAAGGTATATCGCTTCTTTTTCTGGATATTTTCCGGCTGAAGATCCTAAATACTCCTGTATTGTGGTAATTCATAAGCCAAACAGAAAGAAAGGTTATTACGGAAACATTGTAGCCGCTCCGGTTTTCAAGAGCATTGCTCAAAAAATTTATACCGATACTCCAATTATGGATGAGCTGCCTTCCCTTGAAGTTGAAAACGAAGATGTGAAAGCTGACTTTAAAAAGTACTATAGCAAAATTCAGAATGAAAAAATTTTGATGCCGGATGTTACCGGGATGCCCGCTATGGATGCGATCTCATTGCTGGAAAATCTCGGATTTAAAGTGAATTTCAGGGGTAAAGGAAAGGTTAAAAGTCAGTCTGTGGCTGCGGGAATAGAAATAAGTCAGACTAAAGAATTGAATATAAAATTAGAATTAAGTTGATCATTTTAAAAGACATCCTATATCGTGTAAGAATGGAAGCCGTGGTTGGAAATACCGGGGTAACCATTAATAACCTCCATTTCGATTCGAGAAAGGTGGAGCTTAACGATGTTTTTATTGCTATCAGGGGTACTCTTTCCGATGGTCACGATTACATTCAAAAGGCCATAGAAAAGGGAGCGCTCGTTGTTATCTGCGAAGAGTTACCGGAGCAGATCATTAACGGAGTAACCTATGTTCAGGTAGATGATTCCAAGAAGGCACTGGCTTATATGTCCTCCAATTACTTTGAAAATCCTTCAGAAAAATTAAAATTAGTAGGGGTAACCGGGACCAATGGAAAAACGACAATAGCAACTCTGCTTTATAATCTCTTTACAAAGGCAGGTTTTAAAGTCGGTTTACTTTCTACAGTGAGGGTGATGGTTGCTGATAAAGAATATTCAGCTATACGAACTACTCCAGATTCTATTACCATCAACTCCTATTTGAAGGAGATGAATGAGGAAGGTGTGGAGTTCTGCTTTATGGAAGTGAGTTCTCATGGAATAGCTCAGCATAGAACAACTGCCCTTGAATTTGCAGGTGGGATTTTTACCAATCTTTCTCATGATCATTTAGATTATCACAAGGATTTTGCGGAATACCGTGATGTTAAAAAACGTTTTTTTGACGAATTGCCGGCCTCCTCGTTTGCACTTACTAATGTAGATGATAAGAATGGAGAGGTGATGCTTCAGAATACAAGGGCAAAAAAATATACATATGCTCTTAAATCATATGCAGATTATCAGGCGCAAATTCTGGAAAATCAGTTTACTGGTTTATTGTTGAAGATAAATGAGCAGGAGGTTTGGTCGAAGCTAATAGGGAATTTTAACGCATATAACGTGCTGGCGATTTATGCTACAGCTGAATTACTCGGGCTGGAAACCATGGAAAGCCTGAAGATTATAAGTGAACTTAATTCTGTAAGCGGAAGATTTCAGTATGTAGTTTCCGATAATGAGCAAATTACAGCCATCGTAGATTATGCGCATACGCCGGATGCTTTAAAAAATGTGCTGGAAACAATAAATGCGATTCGTACAAAAAATGAGGAATTAATTACTGTAGTTGGTTGTGGAGGTGATAGGGACAAAACTAAAAGGCCAAAAATGGGGCATATTGCTTCAGCTCTAAGCACAAAGGTGATTTTTACCAGTGACAATCCAAGAACCGAGGATCCTGAAAAAATTATCGAAGATGTAGAGGCCGGGGTACAGCCTCAAAACTTTAAAAAAACAATGTCCATTACCAACAGGAAGCAGGCGATAAAAACCGCCTGCCAGTTGGCAGGTAAGAATGATATTATCCTGATTGCTGGTAAAGGACATGAGACTTATCAGGAGGTAAATGGGGAGCGTCATGATTTTGATGATCTCCAGATTGTAAAGGAATTTTTGAAACAGCAGAATAAGTAACTGAAGCTTTTTTCCTTAAAAAGGAAAGATCTGAAAGATAAAGTATGTTATACTATCTATTTGAATATTTAGGATCAGAATATCAAATTCCGGGAGCGGGGTTGTTTGGATATATTTCCTTTAGATCTGCTATGGCTATTATTTTGTCTTTGGCAATTTCTACGATATATGGTAAAAAGATAATTAATTACCTGCTGGCTAAACAAGTAGGTGAAAGTGTGCGTGAACTTGGGCTCAAAGGGCAGAGTGAAAAAGCAGGAACTCCTACAATGGGTGGTTTAATAATTATAATTGCCACACTTATTCCGGTTCTCCTTTTTGCAAAGCTGGAGAATATTTATGTCATTTTGCTAATCGTGACTACGCTCTGGATGGGAGCTATAGGTTTTCTGGACGATTATATAAAAACTTTTAAGAAGGATAAAGAAGGTCTTAAGGGCGTTTTCAAGGTTATAGGCCAGGTGGGATTGGGTTTAATTGTTGGCGGTACTATGTATTTTCATCCCGGCATTACGGTAAAGGAAGAGGCAAATTCTGTAGTGCCAAATCAGGAACTTTTGGAAGCAGGAGAACTTAGGGAAATGGGGCCGGAACAAAAAACTACCACAACTACAATTCCTTTTGTTAAGAATAATGAATTTGATTATGCAAGTTTAATCACCTGGATCAATCCGGATTATTCAAAATATGCCTGGTTAATCTTTATTCCGATTGTGATCTTCATTGTAACCGCAGTTTCCAATGGAGCCAATCTTACCGATGGTGTAGATGGACTCGCTGCAGGTTCTTCAGCAATTATTGTCCTCACGCTGGGGATTTTTGCGTGGGTTTCGGGAAATATCATTTTTTCAGATTATCTGAATATCATGTATATCCCGCGCTCTGGAGAAATGACAATTTATATAACGGCAATGGCGGGTGCTTTAGTCGGTTTTTTATGGTACAACACTTATCCGGCACAGGTTTTTATGGGAGATACCGGCAGCCTTACCATTGGGGGGATAATTGCCGTTTTAGCTATAGCGACCAGAAAAGAATTACTCATTCCTATTCTCTGCGGAATTTTCCTGATGGAGAATTTGTCTGTAGTAATGCAGGTAGGATGGTTTAAGTACACCAAACAAAAATACGGACAAGGCCGCAGAATATTCCTGATGTCCCCTCTGCATCATCATTATCAGAAGAAAGGGCATCATGAAAGCAAAATTGTAGTCCGATTCTGGATCGTTGGGATTTTCCTGGCGATTGTAACAGTAGTTACCCTGAAAGTGAGATAATATGGATAGAAAGAGCATTGCAATCCTGGGAGGAGGCGAAAGTGGGGTAGGCATAGCAATATTGGCCAAAAAGGAGGGCTTTGAAGTTTTTGTTTCTGATAAGGGAAAGATAAAAGATAAGTACAGGGAAGTTCTTGAACATCATGAAATCGATTGGGAGGAGAATACTCATTCTGAAGAAAGGATTCTCACAGCTTCAGTAGTGATGAAGAGTCCGGGCATACCTGATAATGCTCCATTGGTTTTAAAACTGAAGGGCAAAGGTGTTCCTGTGATCTCTGAAATTGAATTTGCTTCAGAATTTACTTCCGCAGAAGTAATTGGTATTACAGGAAGCAACGGAAAAACAACCACTACAAAATTTGTCCACCATATCCTTAAAAGCGGAAATATTTCCGCAGGGATGGCCGGGAATGTAGGAGATAGTTTTGCTAAACAGGTTGCGGAGAATGAGTTTGACTGGTATGTGCTGGAGCTGAGTAGTTTTCAATTGGATGGAATCCTCAACTTCAGGCCGAAAATTGCCGTTTTAACGAATATAACTGCAGATCATTTAGATCGATATGAATACAGTCTGGATAATTATATAGAATCCAAGTTTAGAATAACAAAGAATCAAACAGAAGCAGATTACTTCATTTACGATGCAGATGATGAAAATATCATGAAGTGGCTCAAGAAAAACCCTATTAAAGCACAAAAACTACCTTTTTCCCTCGAGAAAAAGTTTGAAAATGGTGCTTTTTTGGAGAATGATGAAATAATAGTAAAAATTAATAACACCCAGTTTAATATGCCAACAACAGATCTTAGCCTTCAGGGCAAGCACAACACAAAGAATGCGATGGCGGCCTCAACGGTTGCTCAACTTTTACGAATCAGGAAACAAACTATTCGGGAAAGTATGGAGAATTTCCAGGGTGTGGAACATCGCCTGGAAAAGGTGCTTAAGATCAATAATGTAATGTACATCAACGATTCTAAAGCTACCAACATCAATGCAACCTTTTATGCTTTGGAAAGTATGGAAACCGAGACAGTTTGGATTGTTGGAGGGGTAGACAAAGGCAATGTTTACAGCGATTTGCTGCCTTTGGTAAACGAAAAAGTAAAAGCCATTATCTGCCTTGGTGTAGACAATGCCAAGATTATGGCGGCATTTGGAAACTGCGTGGATACCATTGTGGAAACACAATCTATGGACGAAGCAGTTAAGATCGCCTACAAAATTGCAGAAAAAAACGAAAGCGTTTTGCTTTCACCGGCATGTGCAAGTTTTGATCTTTTTGAAAACTATGAAGACAGGGGACGCCAGTTTAAAGAAGCGGTGAGAAATTTATAGAGTGTTGATAAGACCTCACAGGTTTTCAAAATCTGTGAGGTCTGGAACAAGAGTTAAGTAACAAATGAGCAGTATTTTTTCAAATCTTAAAGGAGACAAGGTTATCTGGGCTACCGCGGGGCTGTTGGCAATTTTTTCGTTCCTGCCGGTTTATAGCGCCAGTAGTAATCTTGCTTATCTTCATGGAGATGGAAGCACCTTCAATTATCTTGTGGTGCATTTCTTTCATCTGCTGCTGGGATTTTGTTTGCTCTTTGCGGTGCATCGTATTCCGTATACTTATTTTCGCGGACTCTCGATTTTAATGCTGCCCGTTATTATAGTTTTGCTTATATATACCGTAGCACAAGGCACTTTTATTGGGGGTGCTTATGCCAGTAGATGGATACAAATCCCTGTTTTAGGTGTTTCCTTTCAGTCATCTACTTTGGCTTCAGTAGTGCTTATGGTTTATGTGGCGCGGTATTTATCTAAAATTACAGAAAGAACGGTCACTTTCAAGGAGACTATTTTGCCTTTGTGGCTGCCGGTTTTTCTGATTCTAACGCTTATTCTCCCGGCTAACTTTTCTACTGCAGCATTAATTTTTGCAATGACGCTGGTTTTAATGTTCCTGGGTGGATATCCTTTAAAATATCTTGCTGCCATTGTGGGAGTCGGACTCGTTTTTTTGGCAATTTTCGTGCTTACAGCAAAAGCTTTTCCGGGAGTACTGCCTAGCAGGGTGGATACCTGGGCAAGCCGGATAGATAGTTTTACAAACGATGGCGATACTGAAGCAGATTATCAGATCGAGAAAGCGAAAATTGCCATTGCAAGAGGGGGGATCACAGGTACTGGAATTGGAAAATCTGTACAAAGGAATTTTTTACCGCAATCTTCTTCAGATTTTATCTATGCAATAATCGTTGAAGAAATGGGGCTGATAGGGGCTTTTGGAGTTATGCTGGCATATCTAATGCTGCTTTTCAGAATTGTAATTGTCGCTACTAAAGCGAATACAGTTTTTGGAAAACTGCTGGTAATGGGGGTGGGAATTCCCATTGTATTCCAGGCGCTGGTAAATATGGCTGTAGCAGTGGAATTATTTCCGGTAACGGGGCAAACACTGCCGCTAATAAGTAGCGGTGGAACGTCCATCTGGATGACTTGCATGGCGCTGGGAATTATTCTTAGTGTTAGTGCAAAGAGAGAAGAAATTAAAGAAGCGGAATCTCAGGAGACTGATGATGAAAATCCGTTAGATATATTAAGTGAAGCGATCTAAAGTGAAAGAGAACTTGCGTGTCATATTATCAGGAGGAGGGACCGGTGGACATATCTACCCGGCCATCGCTATTGCCGATGAAATTCGCAGACGTTACCCCAATTCCGAAATTATCTTTGTAGGAGCTAAAGATCGTATGGAAATGGAAAAAGTTCCGCAGGCAGGTTATGATATTGAAGGTTTGTGGATCAGCGGAATTGAGAGGAAAATTTCCCTGAAGAACCTGATGTTTCCATTTAAGCTATACAGTAGTTTGAGCAAGAGCCGGAAAATTGTAAGAAGGTTTAATCCCGATGTGGTAATAGGGACAGGCGGTTTTGCCAGTGGGCCATTGCTTCGGGTGGCGGTTTCCAACAAAATTCCGACTTTGCTCCAGGAGCAGAATTCTTATCCGGGAATAACCAACAGGATTTTGTCAAAACAAGCCAATGTAATTTGTGCGGCTTACGAGGAAGTAAAGCGGTTCTTTCCTGCTGAAAAAACTGTAATTACAGGGAATCCTGTGAGGCTGGATCTTTTAAAAGTTTCTGAAAAGAGGGAAGAAGCACAGCGTTTTTTCCATCTGGACAAGAAGAAGAAAACTGTGTTGGTAATTGGCGGAAGTTTAGGTGCAAGGAGAATAAACCAGTTAATAGAAACCTGGGTTCCGAAATTTGAAAAAGAAAACATTCAGCTTATCTGGCAGACAGGAAAATTATATTATGATGAATACCGGAAGCATAACAGCGACCTGGTGCAGACCTATGAATTTCTTAACCGGATGGACCGGGCTTATGCCGCGGCAGATGTTATTATTTCCCGCGCAGGAGCAGGAAGCGTTTCAGAATTAAGTATTGTAGGGAAACCTGTACTGTTTATTCCGTCGCCAAACGTTGCTGAAGATCATCAGACAAAAAACGCGATGGCGCTTACAGAAAATAATGCAGCACTTACTTTAACTGAAGCTGAACTGGAAGAAAAATTTGAAAAAACTTTTTTCGATTTGGTGAATTCCGAAGCAAAACAAAAGGAATTGGGAGAGAATATTAAAAAAATGGCGCTGCCAAATGCTACAGCAAATATTGTAGATGAGGTGGAAAAGCTGATAAATAAAATAGAGAATTAGAAATAGCGAAATTTGAACGATATCAATAACATACAAAACTTTTATTTTATCGGGATCGGTGGAATCGGGATGAGTGCCCTTGCGCGATATTTCAAAGCAAAGGGGAAGTATGTTTCCGGTTACGATAAAACTCCTACTCCGCTCACAAAAAAGCTGGAGGAAGAAGGGATTGTGGTTATTTATAAGGACGATATTGGGCAAATTCCGGATGCCATTATTTCAGACAAAAATTCGCTTGTCGTTTATACTCCGGCCATTCCCACAGGACATGATCAGTATAAATACTTCGAAGCCAATAATTATAATCTGAAAAAGCGAGCAGTGGTGCTGGGAATGGTAACGCAGAAGAAATTGACACTTGCAGTCGCCGGTACACATGGAAAAACGACTACAACGGCTATTTTAGCGCATATTTTGAAGGAAACCGGTGCAAAAGTAACAGCTTTTCTCGGCGGAATTAGTGAAGATATCCAAAGTAACCTCATTATGCAGGGCGACGAAGTAATTGTTGCTGAAGCAGATGAATTTGATCGTTCATTTTTACAATTATCGCCAAATATTGCTGCAATTACTTCTATGGATGCAGATCATTTGGATATCTATGGCGAAAATGAGCAATTACAGGCCACCTTTAGAAAATTTGCTGCCCTGGTTCCTGCCAATGGCAGGTTATTTGTGCGGAATGGACTGCCTTTGGAAGGCACAACAATTGGAATAGACGATAATGCTGATTTTTCAGCGATAAATATTGAAATAAAAAACGGAGCCTATAACTTCGATTTAAAAACTCCGAAAGAGACGATAAAAAATTTACAGTTTTTTCTACCCGGCAAACACAATTTGCTAAATGCTATAACAGCCCTGGCGATGGCGATAGAATACGGTTCCCCCACGAATCAGCTTGCCGGGGCTTTGTATAGTTTTAAAGGAGTGAAACGAAGATTTTCCTATAAAATTAAATCTGAAAATCTTGTTCTTATAGATGATTATGCACATCATCCTGCAGAAATTTCAGCGGTTTATCAAGCTGTTCGGGAAATGCATGCAGGAAAGAAAGTTCTGGCTGTTTTTCAGCCGCATTTATTCAGCAGGACAAAGGACTTCGCAGATGACTTTGCTGAAAGCCTCAGCAAATTTGATCAGGTAATGTTGTTGGATATTTATCCGGCACGGGAACTTCCGGTAGAAGGAATTACTTCAGCATGGCTTCTGGACAAAATTAATAATGAGAATAAAGAGCTTATTCAGAAGGAAAACATTTCAGAAAAAATAAAAGGCGCAAACGCTGAAGTGGTTGTTTTGATGGGCGCCGGAGACATTGGAGAGGAAGTAGAAAAAGTAAAATTAGCGCTGCAATGAAATCAGGTTTAGGATATATAAAAGCGATTTTACTGATTGGTCTCGTAGCCTTCCTTTTTGGTTTTGCTGAAAAAAGGCAGAAAGCACGTAAAATCAATGAAGTAGCTGTTCGGTTTACGGCCGATGAAAACCTGTATGTGACTGAGGAAGCGGTTAATAAATTGTTGATACAAAATAAAGTGGCCGTTCCAAACATGGACAAAGAAACTTTAGATTTGAATAGGGTAGAAACACTTTTGAATAACCACGATATGATTGAAAATGCTGAAGTTTATTTAACCCTCGACGGGAAGCTTCAGGCGAAAATCAGTCAGCGTAAACCTATTGGTAGGGTAATGGGAAATTCCTCTTTTTACCTGGATAAAAACGGGGAGTTAATGCCGCTTTCGCCATATTATTCCGCAAGGGTGCCGCTAATGTTTGGCTTTGACGGCGGGAATGTGGTAGAGGCTTATCCGCTTTTGGATTATATTAAAAATGATGAATTTTTAACCCAACATATAACAGGAATAAACCGCCTGAGCACCGGGAAATTTGAGCTGGAAATGAGAAAGCTGGATTTTATGGTGTATTTCGGCAAGGCAGAGCATATAGAATTAAAGTTCAACAACTTTAAAGCTTTTTACAAGAAAGCTCTTAAGGACGATAAGTTAAATACCTACAGAAAAGTGAACTTGCAATTTGGTAATCAGGTTGTTTGCACTAAAAAATAATTTATGGAACAGAAGGAGATAGCAGTAGGATTAGACATTGGAACTACCAAGATTGTAGCCATGATTGGACGTAAGAACGAGTACGGCAAAGTAGAAATTGTCGGGATCGGGAAGTCCAAAAGTCTAGGCGTGCATCGTGGTGTGGTAAATAATATTACCCAAACGATCCAGTCTATCCAGCAGGCTATTCAGGAAGCTGAAGCAGATTCAGGATTAAAAATTGAAGATGTTGTGGTGGGGATTGCCGGGCAACATATAAGAAGTTTACAACACAGCGATTATATTACAAGACCAAACCCAGATGAGGTTATAGATGCAGAGGATATTCATACTCTTTGCAATCAGGTTCATAAACTGGTGATGCTGCCGGGAGAGGAAATTATACATGTGCTTCCGCAGGAATTTAAAGTAGATGGCCAGGCCGAAATTAAAGAGCCTATCGGGATGTACGGCGGCCGTCTGGAAGCCAATTTTCATGTGGTGGTAGGTCAGGTTTCTTCGATAAGGAACATCGGAAGATGCGTTAAAAGCGCGGGACTCGAACTTTCTGCAGTTACCCTGGAGCCGCTGGCTTCAGCAAACGCTGTTTTGAGTCAGGAAGAGAAAGAAGCCGGAGTGGCCTTAATTGATATTGGTGGTGGTACGACAGATTTGGCAATTTTCAAGGACGGGATAATCAGGCATACCGCTGTGATTCCTTTCGGCGGAAATGTGATTACTGAAGATATTAAAGAAGGTTGCTCAATTATTGAGAAACAGGCAGAATTACTGAAGATAAAATTCGGTTCTGCATGGCCGGGGGAAAATAAGGATAATGAAATCGTTTCTATTCCGGGATTACGTGGTAGGGAACCTAAGGAAATTACCCTTAAAAACCTTTCAAAGATTATCCATGCCAGAGTAGTCGAAATTATTGAGCAGGTTTACCTGGAGATCAAAAATTACGGCCACGAGGAACAAAAGAAGAAACTGATTGCCGGGATGGTATTAACGGGCGGTGGCGCACAGTTAAAACATCTTAAGCAGTTGGCAGAATATATTACCGGAATGGATACCAGGATTGGTTATCCAAACGAGCATCTTGCCGGTACTAACGATTCTGAAACTACCAGTCCGGTTTACGCAACCGCCGTTGGTCTGGTAATGAACAGCCTGGAACAAAGCAAAAGCCGTTTTCAGGAAGAAGTTGTTCTTAAAAAAGAAGATGACGCACATGAAGTAGGGGAGGAAATTTCTGATGATCCGGAAGATGAAACTTTCGCACAGGAAAGTTCAGATTCTCAACGAAAAGAGCCCAGGAAAAGCATTTTTGATAAATGGGCAGAGAAGTTTAAAGATTTTTTAGATAACGCAGAGTAATACAACATACAACCAGTAAAATTGAATTTATGAGCAGTACAGAATTTGGAGACATTTCATTCGATTTACCGAAAAATCAATCAAACGTCATAAAAGTAATAGGCGTAGGAGGTGGTGGTAGCAATGCCATTAACCATATGTTTCAGTTAGGAATTAAAGGAGTAGATTTCGTAGTCTGTAATACAGATGCGCAGGCATTGGATAACAGTTCGGTACCCAATAAAATCCAACTGGGGGTTAGCCTTACCGAAGGGCTTGGTGCAGGTGCAAACCCCAGTGTGGGCGAGCAGGCTGCAGTAGAGAGTTTTGACGAGATTAAGCAGATGCTGGATGTAAATACCAAAATGGTGTTTATTACTGCCGGGATGGGTGGTGGAACCGGTACAGGTGCGGCTCCCGTAATTGCCAAACAGGCAAAGGACATGGGGATCCTTACCGTAGGTATCGTTACCATTCCTTTTCAGTTTGAAGGAAAAATGCGTAATGAACAAGCTCAGCTGGGAGTTGAAAAATTGCGTTCTCATGTAGATTCACTTATTGTAATTAACAATAACAAGCTTCGCGAGGTATACGGAAACCTCGGTTTTAAAGCCGGTTTCTCCAAAGCCGATGAAGTTTTGGCAACAGCCTCCAGAGGTATTGCTGAAGTTATTACCCATCACTATACTCAAAACATTGACTTGCGCGATGCCAAGACAGTATTGAGCAATAGTGGTACTGCTATAATGGGTTCTGCGAGCGCATCTGGTGCCGACAGGGCTAACGATGCAATTCGTAAAGCGCTCGATTCTCCATTGCTGAATGACAATAAAATTACCGGTGCACAAAATGTATTACTGCTTATCGTTTCTGGTGCCGAAGAAATTACAATAGACGAAATTGGTGAAATTAACGACCACATCCAGGCAGAAGCCGGTCACAGCGCAAATATCATTATGGGTGTTGGTGAAGACGAGGCGCTGGATGATGCTATTGCAGTAACAATTATTGCAACGGGTTTTAATGTAGAGCAGCAGGATGAAATTGTTAATACCGAAACCAAAAAGATCATCCATACTTTAGAAGATGAGCAAAAGGCAGAGCATGATTTAATGCCGAAGAAAGGTGGCTATTACGCTTCTTCTTTTGAAGAAAACATTGCTGAAGACACGCAGGAAGAGCCGGAAGAAAGTAAAATTGTTCATACGCTGGATGAAGATATCGAAGAAGTGGATGAGGTTGGAAATATTTCCACTAAAAAGGACGATAATCTTTACACGCCACCTTCCGCAAGAAATATGGATGTAGTTTATGAGGAGATAAATCCTGAAGACTTTATAATAAATGATGCTTCTGAAGAAGATTTTCCCGAGGCGCAAGTGGATGAGCCTGAAGAGGCAAATGACGATCAGATCATGTTTACTTTCGATTTTCCTATAAATGAAGAAAAGGAAAAATCCAAACCTGCAATTCCGCAGCATAGGAAACAAGAAAGAAGAGAAGAAGAGAAAAACACCTCTCACGAAGCCAGGAATATTGAAGTTAATGAGCCGGTAGAAATCATCCCTGTAACCGAAAATTCTGCGCAGGGAGTGAAGCGGTACAGCCTAGATGATTATATGGAATTTGAGCAGAAACTGGAAAATTCCAAACCCGTAAAAAAGGAGGAGCCAAAAGACGAAACCATTGCTTTTGAAAAAAAGACTGTGGCTCCAACTCCGGAAAGAAATCAGGGTTCAGGAGAAGAGGAAGATCCTTTTAATAATCCAATTTCAGAAATGCTAATTGAACGTGCTGCAGAGCGACGTGCTAAAATGAAAGAGTTCAATTATAAATTCAGAAGTAATGCTGCTCAAATAGATGAGATAGAAAAGCAACCTGCTTACAAAAGACAGGGTGTGGATCTTGATGATAACAGACCTGGAGAAAGCAAGCTTTCAAGGACAAGCCTGGGAAAGGATGATAACGACGATTTACAATTCAGAAGAAATAACTCTTTTCTACATGATAATGTAGACTAGAATTGCAAAAAACAGCTGAATAAAAAAAGGTTCCGGATTTTCTTCCGTAACCTTTTTTTATAAATAAAATGAACGTCTCATTTTAATTCCAGTAAATCATAAAGTACTTAATTTTGGCTTCATCAGGAATTTGGGATGCACGAATTCTGGTATCAGTGTCATATCTTAAACTTGACGGAAGTTCCTTCTTATCTATGGTAATATAGGCATTGATGTCATCAAGAAAAACCACTGCAGCATTAAGTGTATTTTCAATTCTGGAAATATTGTAATTCTCCACAATATCCTTAAAAGTACTGCTAATATTCAAACCCTCTTTGGTCTCGTACCTGGGATCCAATATTCTTAGATATCCAATAGTACTTGTAGAATCAAATTCCTGTAACGGCTCAAGGTACATTAGAGATTTTCCTCCTTTTTCAAATATTCTTATTTCATCTGTTGATCTAAACTGTTCTGGTCCGCTGGTTTGTCTTATGATAGAATCTTCAGCAAAAATTGAATCGAGCTGATTAATCCTGGTGTCTTTTTTAATTTTTCCTACCTGTGTGGGAGTGATGAGGTATGGGTCATTTTCATCATTGTTGCAGGAAAACACAAGAAAACTTACTAGTAAAAGTAGAAGGTTGTTTTTCATATTTAGGTTTAGATTATTTTATAAGCTTGTTTAATACACCCATAACTCCTCTTATAAATGTAGCACTGGTCAATACTTTTATTATAGCTCCTTCAGTCTTTGTTTTTGTTTGGGAACTTGAATTCTTTATAGTTTTTCTTTCAGACCTTGCTTTATCTTTTGCCTGTTCCTCTTCAGCTTCTTTTATTTTTTCTAAAAGGATTTCGTAGGCACTCTCGCGATCAATATCCTCATTATATTTATCAGCGAGTTTAGATTGGTCGATTATTTCATCCAGTTCCCCTCCCGTTAAAATATCCATCCTGCTCATGGGCGCTCTCAGCATTGTAGCTGCCAGCGGCCCCGGGCGTCCTTTTTCATCCAATGCAGAAATTAAGGCTTCTCCTGTACCTAACGCCGTTATTTCATTTTTTGTATCGTAAAATTCAGAAATCGGATAATTTTCTGAAGTTAATTTTATTGCTTTCCGGTCTTTGGCAGTAAAGGCCCGCAAAGCATGCTGAATCTTAAGCCCTAATTGTCCAAGTACTTCTGAAGGAACGTCTGTGGGATTTTGCGTAACAAAGTAAATTCCGACGCCTTTGGACCGTATTAGCTTAATGATACTCTCTATCTGATTGAGAAGCGCTTTGGAAGCCTGATCAAAAATCAGGTGCGCTTCGTCTATAAACATTACCAGTTCTGGTTTTTCGCTGTCGCCTTTTTCAGGAAAAGTAGTGTAAATTTCGGCGAGCAAACTCAGCATAAAAGTAGAAAACAGCGCAGGCTTGTCCTGAATATCGGTGAGCCTGAAAATATTTACAAATCCTTTTCCGTTTTCATCCTTTCGGGTAAGATCTTTCACATCAAAAGAACGTTCGCCAAAAAACAGCTCTGCTCCCTGTTGTTCGAGGCTCACAATCTTTCTAAGAATAGCTCCTGTAGAGGCTGAAGAAATTCTTCCGTATTCGTTCTCTATTTCTTCCCGGCCTTCATCTGTAGCGTATTGCAGCACCTTCTTAAGATCTTTAAGATCCAGAAGCGGAAGGTGATTGTCATCACAATATTTAAAGATAATTGCCATAATTCCCGCCTGCGTTGGGGTGACATCTAGAATTCGGGAAAGCAGTACCGGCCCAAATTCGCTTACGGTGGCTCTTAACCGCACTCCTTTTTGTTCAGAAATACTTAAAATCTCAACCGGAGCAGCCTTCGCTTCGTATGGAAATCCAATTTTTTTATGTCTGTCATGTAGAAAAGCCTCTCCATTAGAAGGTTTTGCAATGCCGCTAAGATCTCCCTTTACGTCCATTAATAAAACCGGAACTCCTTGTTCCGAAAGATTTTCGGCAAGGATCTGGAGGGTTTTCGATTTTCCGGTTCCCGTGGCACCGGCGATTAGTCCGTGCCGGTTCATCATTTTTAGCGGAATCTTTACAGCGGCTTCCGGAATAGTTTCTCCATTGTACATTGCCGCACCCAAATAGATATAAGGACCTTTAGGCTGGTGGCCGGAGGAAATATGATCAATGAATTTTTGTCTTTTCTCCACTTTAATTTCTTACAAATTAGCGTACCGCTGCATTTAATAACCTGATGGTTCCTTTTTCAGCATCAATTTCTGCCTCTATACCGTTGGGAATAGTAACATTATCATCAATATGGCCAATCATCGCACCGGTGAAAGCAGGAATATTAAGAGGTTCAATATAAGAATTTATCACTTCTTCCAGGGTAAGGGAGCCAAAACCACTGCCGCCGGGTTCACAATCGCTGCATTTTCCCAGTACAAATCCGCTAATCTGCTCCAGTACTCCGCCCAGTCGTAACTGCGACATCATGCGGTCTACCGCATAAATTTTCTCGCCAATATCTTCTATATATAATATTTTTCCCTTCCAGTCTTCAGGGAAATACTCGGTTCCCATTATCCCGGTTAGTACCGAAAGGTTTCCGCCAAGCAGTTTTCCTCGTGCTTTTCCCGGACTAATAGTACGGATTCTGTTTTCTGTTTGCGTAAGTTCATCTCCTTTATCTGAAGGATTTTCAAGTGTAAGCATCTCCTTCTCGAATAAGAGATTTTTAAAATGTTTTGTGCTGAAGCTGTTCCACGTAGAAACCGCTACCGGCCCATGGAAAGTTACGAGGCCCGTTTTCTGAAAAATAGCCAAATGCAGGGCTGTAATATCACTGTAACCTATAAATATTTTCGGATTTTTTCTGATGAGGTTGTAATCCAGTTTATCCAAAATTCTTGCCGAGCCGGAGCCACCTCTAAGGGCGATAATTGCCATTATTGAAGGGTCGTTAAACATTTCATTTATTTCGCCCGCTCGTTCTTCGTCTGTTCCTGCGAGATGTCCGTACCTGTTTTTGGCAAATTTCCCAAACTTCACCTTCAACCCCATGGCTTCAAACGATTCCCGGGCGATTTCATAAGGCTCAGATTCAAAAATGGCACTTGCAGGGCTTATAATACCTATAGTATCACCTTCTTTTAGTCCTTTAGGACGTATAATTTCTTCGGAAATGGGAAAATTTGTGCTGTTGCTGAAGGAACTCAATGGAATTGCCATTCCTGCAACTCCAATATTCTGAATAAATTTTCTTCTTTCCATTTTTGACGCTTGAGACTTACCGAAATTAGGCATTTTAAGGACTTTCCTGAAAAGTTTTTTAATAATTGTCTTTTATAAAGCGCATTATTTCTTCCATTTGCCTTTTTAGAAGCTCACTGTCTGCCGTAAAATTGCTGTTCATAAAACTGAAGATCAAAATTTTACCATTATTGGTTTTAAGGTATCCACTTAAGCTGTAATTATTGCTCATACTTCCGGTTTTGGCAAAAACATAAGGTTCTTCAGATTTAAAGCTGTTTTTCAGCGTTCCTGATTGTCCGCCGGCCGGCAAAAGAGTGGTTAACCGCTCCCAATCAACTTCATTTTTAATTTTTTCCAGCAATTTCACCATACTTCGTGGTGTGACGAGGTTATAGCGCGAAAGTCCGGAGCCATCTAACCAAACTGGCTCATCGGGAAGGCTTTTAAGGGGTTTTTCCTTTATAAAATCAATCGCAATGTCAGATTTTAGAGTGTCTGAGATGCTTTCTGAAGCTAAAAGCAGGATTTGTTCTGCTATAAAATTGTCACTTTCCTGCAGCATTCTTTTGTAAAGGCTGTCTGCAGCGATTCCGTAATAGGAGGTCGATAATTGCCATTTTTGAGGCAAGGCTTTAATTGGCTCAATTTCCTTCTGTAGCGTATCGCTGAGAAGTTTCAGAAACAATTTTTCGGAATAAATAAAGGGTACGGTTACTTCAGAATTCTTCCAATTTTCTTCTGAAATGTAAGTAAAATCATTGGAATTCATTTTTCTATGTATTCCGCGGTAATGCTTAAGTGAATCTTCTTCAGTAGCGATGTGGTCTTCAAAAAATGATGGTTTGGTGTGCGGAAGAGGATTATTTTCTTTAAACGTAACCTTCAGCTTATTGCCATAAATCGGAAAAGCAGCTCTTTCCGCAGAAAAGGCGTAATTATAATCATCCCACGCCCAGCCCGGTCCAAATTTTTCTTCAAAATAAGAAGGTGCCAGATAAAAGAGTTTTTCTTCGCGGTTCTTCAGAAATTCCAGCAATCCGGAAGTGGGCAAATCAGGATTCAAAAAAGAAGGATCGCCGGTAGCTTTAAAAACAAGGCTGTCATTTTTGACGGTGTACTTCATCGCGGGAATGGAATCTCCCAAAGTCTGTAATCCGGCGTAAAAAGTCAATATTTTGATATTAGACGCCGGAGTAAAATATTTCTCGGAATTATGTTCGGAAATTGTCTTTTCTGAACCGGGATCATAAAGAACAAAACCTGTAAATCCCCGGCTTAGATTTTCTGTCTTGCTTATTTCTTTATTAAGGCTCTTTTTTAAACTTCGGGTAGTACTACAAGCGCTAAAAAGTAGGAGCAGCAGTAGAGTTAGCAGCAATAAAGCGGGCTGATTAAAAGATTTGCAGGTGGTCAAAAATTCAGGATTTCCGGTTAGAATGATGTGAAATTACTTTTATTTAAGCACAATTCCGAAGAAATTTTTTACCGCTTGGAAAGTAAAAGGATTTTAAACCTATAAACTAAGAGTTTCCGTATCTTTGCACGCTATGATTACAAAAGAAACACAGGCGTTGGTAGATGAGGGTATAATGCTTCCTTTAATGGAAGATTTTTATACAATACAGGGGGAAGGTTTTTTTAAGGGCACTGCGGCATATTTTATAAGGATTGGGGGCTGCGATGTAGGCTGTCATTGGTGTGACGTGAAGGAGAGTTGGGATGCGGGCGTGCATCCACCTACACATATTGGTGAAATGGTGGAAAAGGCAGCTGCGAAAAGTGATACCGTTGTGATAACAGGAGGGGAGCCGCTTACCTGGGATATGACGCTTTTAACGAAGAGTCTTAGGGAGAAAGGTTGTAAAACCCATATAGAAACTTCCGGGGCTTATAAATTGACAGGGCAGTGGGATTGGGTTTGCCTGTCTCCAAAGAAAATAAAATTACCGACAGAAGAAGTGTATGCTGCGGCCAATGAGCTTAAGGTGATTGTTTTTAATAAACACGATCTAAAATTTGCCGAGGAGCAGGCAGCAAAGGTTGGTGAAAACTGCATTCTTTACCTGCAGCCGGAATGGAGCAACAGGGAAAAAATGATACCGCTAATCGTAGATTATGTGATGAAAAATCCAAAGTGGAAAGTTTCGTTGCAAACTCATAAATATCTTAATATTCCATAAAAAAAGCGCCAAAAGGCGCTTTTTAATTTTCTACTTACTGATTGCACCAATTTTTACATTGTTGGTTCAAAAGGAACTTTCACATAGCTGTCGTCCCAGCCTATAAGAAGGTCTGCCCCATTACCAGATTCCTGAAATGCCATAGATAAAGCTTCAATGTCATTTGGAGCTTTTCTTACAGGCACGGTAATTCTTACGAGATCTTGTTCGCTAGAATATTCATAAGCACCCCATGTAAGCGTTTTTTTGTTAAGGATTACAGTCCATTCCTTTTCATTAGGAACAGTGTATAATGTATAAGTTCCCTGAGGGATTTTTTCTCCGGCCACCTGCATGTCTTTATAAAGAGTAAGTTCTGTTGCCTCATTGGCTCCTGTTCGCCATACTTCCCCATAAGGTACAAGTTTACCAAATACTTCACGATCCCTTTTTTGAGGTCGGCTGTAAATTACCCGGGCGACAGGTTCTTCATTTTGGTTTCTATAAAGAGCGAGATCCATGGGGCTGCTGTCCATCTTCGTAAAATTGGGAGCACCAGTGTTTTCTTCCTGTGCACTAAGGCTTCCGCAAGTAAGCACTATTCCAAATACAGCTATAAATAATTTTTTCATTACTTCTTAAAATTTAGTTGTTAAGTATTTCATTAATTTTTTTAAAGATACTTCAGGTACAACGTCTTTCGTGTTAAAAAATTACTTAGATGCTGTTAAAATCCAGAATATTTACACCTGTAAATTTTTATTAGGTAATTAGGTGGATAAGCTATCGTTTAAATGCCAATACTAACTAATTTTTTTACAAATGAAATCAATCAAAGGATAAGGTTTTAAAAACTGTAAGCTTCGACCCATATTTGTATCAAATTAATAACGTAAATGTCATGTGTGGAATTTTAGCAGTAATCGGAGATCGATTAAGTAAAGAGAAAGTAAGCAGCCTGTCTAAAAGGATGTCTCACCGCGGGCCGGACGAAAGTGATGTTCATATAACCGAAGAAGGTTATGTATTAAGTCACGAAAGACTTTCTATTGTAGATTTAGAAACAGGAAAACAACCAATCCAGGGTACATCATCAGCCTGGATGATTCATAATGGTGAAATATATAATCACGTTGCGCTTAGAAATAATGAACTAAAAGATCACAAATTCCGTACAACGGGAGATTCTGAAGTTATTGTTCATTTATATGAAGAATATGGTTATGATTTTTTAGACAAATTGGATGGGGTGTTTTCATTTGTAATAGTAGATGGAAAAGATTTTATTGCAGCCCGTGATCCAATCGGGGTGAAGCCACTTTACTACGGAACCGATGATGATGGTGCTATTTGGTTTGCAAGTGAAATGAAAGCATTGGCAGACCAATGTTCAAGCTTTGCTGCATTTCCTCCGGGACATTACTATACTCCTGAAACTGGTTTTGTAGAGTATTATACTCCGGACTGGTACGATTACAAAAAAGGAACAAAGGAGCTGGATCTTGCAAAACTGAGAGAAAGTCTTATCTCTGCAACCAAAAAACGTTTAATGGCAGATGTGCCTTTAGGGGTATTGTTAAGCGGAGGTCTTGATTCTTCATTAACTTCTTCTATTGCAGCAAGACTTCTTGAAGGAACAGGTCAAAAATTACATTCCTTTTCTATTGGTTTAGATGAAACGGCACCTGATTTAATTGCGGCAAGAAAAGTTGCGGAGTTTTTAGGAACAGAACACTCAGAGCTTTATTTTACTGTTGAAGAAGGAATAGATATTCTCAAGAAGCTTATATGGCATCTTGAAACCTATGATGTTACGTCGGTAAGAGCAAGTACTCCAATGTATTTCCTTTCTAAAGCTATAACAGATAAGGGTGTGAAGGTGGTACTTTCTGGTGAAGGTGCAGACGAAATTTTTGGAGGTTACCTGTACTTTAAAAATGCTCCTTCTCCTGAAGAGTTTCAGAAAGAAACAATTAGGAGAGTGCAAAGACTTGCTACTGCAGATTGTTTAAGAGCAGATAAATCTACAATGGCACATGGTCTGGAAGCACGTGTTCCATTCCTGGATAAACAATTTCTTAAAACAGCTATAGAAACCGAGCCAAGAGAAAAAATGCCAAGCACGTATGACGGTGTTGAAAAATACATTCTTCGTAAAGCATTTGACACTCCAGAGCGTCCCTTCCTTCCAGATGAGGTGCTATGGAGACAAAAAGAGCAATTTAGTGATGGTGTAGGTTATAACTGGATAGATGAGCTTATAGCTCATGCAACTGCGCATGTTAGCGATGAGCAAATGGCAGAAGCAGCAACAAGATTCCCGCACAATACTCCTGCTACAAAAGAAGCTTATTTCTACAGAGAGATCTTCCATAGTCACTATCCGCAGGAAAGTGCAGCTAAAACGGTAAAGAGATGGATTCCAAAATGGCAGGAAGATTTGGATCCAAGTGGAAGGGCAAATACCTCACACGTAGCTTCTACTGCAAAGAAGCAATTGGATGAATTAGCCAAAGTCTAGAGGAAAAATTTTCGTGTGGTTTGTTTAACCCGTAGCACCCGCTTTTTTCATCGGGAATGCTACGGGTTTTCCACATAAATTGTTAATAACTTCAGAGCTTTAAAGGTCGCTCTCACAGTGTAAAAGCAGGGGTTTTCCTATATTTGTTCGTTACCAAAAATACACGAATTTAATTTACACAATACATGAGCGAAGAAGCCAAGAAAAAACTTTACTCGGCAGACAGTATACAGGCCCTCGAGGGGATGGAGCATGTTCGTATGCGGCCTTCTATGTATATTGGAGATACCGGGATAAGAGGTCTGCATCATTTGGTTTATGAAGTAGTAGACAACTCTATTGACGAAGCGATGGCAGGCCATTGCGATACAATAAAAGTTACTATAAATGAAGATGGTTCTGTAACCACAGAAGATAACGGTAGAGGTATTCCAATCGACCTTCATAAAAAAGAAGGTGTTTCTGCTCTTGAGGTTGTAATGACCAAAATTGGTGCCGGAGGGAAATTCGATAAAGATTCTTATAAGGTTTCCGGAGGTTTGCACGGGGTGGGGGTTAGCTGTGTGAATGCGCTTTCTTCCAGTCTTAAGGCTACTGTCTATCGTGATGGTCAAATATGGGAGCAGGAATATGAACTGGGGAAACCGCTTTATCCTGTAAAACCTGTAGGAGAAACAGAATTATCTGGTACTATGGTCACTTTTAAGCCAGATCCTAGTATCTTTCAGCAAACAGTAGAATATAGTTACGACACGCTCTCCAGTAGAATGCGTGAGTTATCTTTTCTGAATAAAGGACTTACTATAAGCCTTACAGATAAGAGACAAAAAGATAAAGAGGGAAATTTTGTTTCCGAAACTTTTCATTCTGAAGAAGGCTTAAAGGAATTCATAAAGTTTTTAGACGGTAACCGTGAGCCTATTATCGGGGACGTAATTTCCATGGAAGGGGAGAAGAACGACATTCCTGTAGAGGTAGCTATGATCTACAATACTTCTTTTAATGAAAATCTCCATTCTTACGTAAACAATATTAATACCCATGAAGGTGGAACTCACCTTTCTGGATTCCGAAGAGGTTTAACAACCACTCTAAAGAAATACGCAGATGCTTCAGGATTGCTTGATAAACTGAAGTTTGAAATTACCGGGGATGATTTTCGGGAAGGATTAACGGCAATTATTTCGGTCAAAGTTGGGGAGCCTCAGTTTGAGGGTCAGACGAAAACGAAATTAGGTAACCGTGAGGTGACATCAGCTGTTTCTCAGGCGGTGTCAGAAATGTTGGATATTTATCTGGAAGAAAATCCCAATGATGCAAAAACAATTGTTCAGAAGGTAATTCTTGCAGCGCAGGCCAGGAATGCAGCCAAGAAGGCACGGGAAATGGTGCAGCGAAAAACCGCGATGAGTATTGGGGGGTTGCCCGGGAAATTATCAGATTGTTCTGAACAGGATCCTGCACAATGTGAGGTTTTTCTTGTTGAGGGAGATTCTGCAGGTGGTACGGCAAAACAAGGTCGGGACAGGAAATTTCAGGCTATTCTTCCGTTAAGGGGTAAAATTCTTAATGTGGAAAAAGCAATGACCCATCGGGTTTTTGATAACGAAGAAATTAAAAATATTTATACTGCCCTTGGTGTTACTATCGGAACAGAAGAAGATAGTAAAGCCTTGAATTTGTCAAAACTAAGGTATCATAAAGTTGTTATTATGTGTGATGCCGATGTGGATGGTAGCCATATTGAAACACTTATTTTAACCTTCTTCTATAGATATATGAAGGAGTTAATTGAAGGTGGACATATTTACATTGCAACCCCACCTCTTTATTTGGTGAAAAAAGCTTCTAAAAAGCGCTATGCGTGGTCTGAGAAGGAGCGCGATGAAATTGCTGAAAGCTATAGCGGAGGTGTTCAAATCCAAAGGTATAAAGGTCTTGGGGAGATGAATGCTGAGCAACTTTGGGATACAACAATGGATCCTGAGCGTAGAAAATTGAGGCAGGTGAATATTGATAATAGTGGTGAAGCAGATAGGGTTTTCTCAATGCTTATGGGTGATGAAGTACCTCCCAGAAGGGAATTTATAGAAAAAAATGCTAAGTATGCTAATATTGACGCATAGAGACTGACTGTCTTAAATATATGATAAACAGGTCCGCAAATTTGCAGACCTGTTTTTTTTTGTTAAACCTTACATTATTATTTTATTATTTTTACACCCCAATTAAAACCTGAATTCACTTATGAAAAAAATATATTATATTTTCTGCCTTACCGCAATATTGTGCGGTACTTCTGTCTCGGCTCAAAGTTCCACTGACATTCCTGTAGTTAATGATTTGAGGAGGATAGCCGAGGGTTTTGCCCAGCCGGCAGCTAACAGTATTGCCTATCAGGCCAATGGAGGATGGTTTTCTTCTGCACAGTCTTTGGGTGCCTGGAAATTTGAAGTTTCTTTGCATGCCAACGCTTTAATAGTTCCTGAAAGCAGGAAAACCTTTAAAATAAGTAACTTAAGCGCACTTAATATCCAGGGTGGAGGGAATAGTGCAATTATTCCTACGGCTTTTGGTTCTTCTTCTGAAGTTTATTTTGAAGGAGAAGTACTCGGTCAGGAAATTCCTCCCTTCCAGGCGATTGAGGGGGTAAACCAAAGTATCGTAGCACATCCATTTGCCCAGGTAACTGTGGGTCTTCCTTTTGAAACTGAAGTTGCGGTACGGGCAGTGCCTCAATTAAAAGTTAATGATGTGGAGGTAAGTACATATGGTGTGGGAATCAAGCACAATTTTAGTCAGTATTTAAGATTTAACCGGCCCGATGACTTTCAATTTGCTGCTTTTGCTGCGTACAGTATTTTTGATGTAGCTTATGCTTTTGAACCTGTTGATCTTGCAGAATTTGCACAACTAAATGCTATAGACGTAGATGCAAATGTATGGGTAGCAGAAGCATTAGGTTCAAAACGTTATGGGAATTTTGAAATTTTCGGAGCTCTTGGAGTTGCAAGCTCTAATTTTTCTTACATGATGCAGGGAAGCAATTTTGGTTTGAGTACGATTAATGAGGCTTTGGAGGACTTAGGAGATTCTGAAGCACAATTTAAAGGAGATATTGGTTTCAATGTTTACTTTGATGACTTTAAAGTCAGTACAATGGCGACAGCCGGGAGATTTTTTAATCTTAATGTGGGACTTCATTTTAGAATTTAGAGCGGCGGACTTTAACCATTTGTTATTATAAAATCATTAACATATTTCGTATTTTAGTCTCAATTATAAACCGAATAAATATTAAAGAATGAAAGTTACTATAGTAGGAGCAGGTGCGGTTGGTGCCAGCTGTGCGGAGTATGTTGCAATTAAGAATTTTGCTTCAGAAGTTGTTTTACTGGATATCAAAGAAGGAGTTGCTGAAGGGAAAGCGATGGACCTTATGCAAACTGCTACCTTAAATGGTTTTGATACCAAACTTACTGGGAGTACAAACGATTATTCCAAAACGGCGGGTAGCGACGTTGCTGTTATAACCAGTGGTATTCCGCGTAAACCTGGAATGACCAGAGAAGAATTAATTGGTATAAATGCAGGAATCGTTAAAGAGGTTTCTTCAAAGCTAATTGAACATTCTCCAGACGTAATCCTTATTGTTGTTAGTAACCCAATGGATACCATGACATATCTTGTACATAAAACCACTAAACTTCCAAAAAATCGAATCATTGGGATGGGAGGAGCTTTAGATAGTGCGAGATTTAAATATAGAATTAGTGAAGCTTTAGAATGCCCACCGTCTGATGTGGATGGAATGGTAATAGGTGGCCATAGTGATACCGGAATGGTGCCACTTACAAGATTGGCTACCAGGAATAGTGTGCCGGTGACAAAATTTTTATCTGAAGAAAGGCTGAACCAGGTTTCTGAAGATACAAAAGTAGGAGGTGCAACCCTTACAAAGCTACTTGGAACGAGTGCGTGGTATGCTCCCGGAGCAGCAGTATCTGGTTTGGTACAGGCAATAGCTTGTGATCAAAAGAAAATGTTCCCTTGTTCTGCTTTACTTGAAGGGGAGTATGGACTTAATGATCTTTGTATTGGTGTTCCTGCAATTCTTGGTAAAGATGGTCTTGAGGAAATTGTAGAAATAGAACTTGATGAAGCGGAAAAGAACAAAATGAAAGAAAGCGCAGAAGGAGTGAAGAAGACTAACAGTCTACTGGAGTTCTAAGATAAATTCAACAAAATTTTTAAGCGAAAAGGCCACTAAATCAGTGGCCTTTTCTGTGTTTAAAAGTTAAAATATTCAAAAAAAAAAGATTGGGATTTCATTTTTGAAACCCTATATTTGTCCGTTTTTAAAATTGACCTATTTAATTATAATTTAAGGAATAATGCAGAACAAAGGGCTTATTAAAGTTTTTGCAATTTTATTTGGGCTGGTATGTCTTTACCAGTTGTCGTTTACCTTTATAAGTAATAAAGTTGAAAACGATGCTGAGGAGTATGCAGAACGAAGAGTTGGTGAGGGAGTAGAGAATTACTCTGAGTTAAGGGATGTTGAGGAACAGAGTTACCTTGATTCTATTGGGAATGAAGAAGTTATTGCAGGGATTACCTATAATAGTGCAAAAGAAAAAGAATTAAATAAGGGTCTTGACCTTAAAGGTGGAATTAATGTTATTCTTCAAATTTCGGTAAAAGATATTCTTAGCGGTCTTGCTAATAATACAAATGACCCTTCATTTAATCAGGCAATAAGCCGCGCCGATGCAGCTCAGGCAGATAGCCAGGATGATTATATAGATTTATTCTTTGAAGAATTCAATAGTATTCCAGATGCACGTTTAGCTTCTCCTGATGTTTTCTTTAACAGAGCACTTAGCGACGACATTAATCCTGATATGTCTAATGATGAGGTTGAGGAGATTATCAGACTTAGGGTTGATGAGTCTATTACATCAGCATTTGAGGTGTTGCGTAAACGTATCGATAAATTTGGCGTTACTCAGCCAAATATCCAGAGACTTGGAAATTCCGGAAGGATCCTTGTAGAATTACCTGGAGCTAAGGATGTAAACAGGGTTAAAAACCTGTTACAAAGTACTGCCCAATTAGAATTCTGGCACGTATATAAAAATACTGAACTAGGAAATTTCCTTTTTGAAGCAAATACAGTATTAGCAGACATCGTGGAAAGTGAACAAGATGTTCCTGAAACTACTACCACTGCAGATACCACAACTACTACAGAGGATGAGGACATCAGCGAACTTCTTGCAGATGCTGAGGATACTACAGAAGTAGCTACAGGAAATAATCCTTTATTCGAACTTATTAGATCACCTGGATTCCAGGGGAGTCCTGTTATTGCGACTTTTTCAGTTGCTGATACGGCACAGGTTAATGATTATTTGAGCAGGTCCAGGGTACGTTCTTTACTGCCTGCTGAGCAACGATATGCAAAATTCGTTTGGGGTGTTCCAGACGAAGAAACAGGTACTGTTGGATTGTACGCTTTAAAGGGTAACCGAAATATGGAGCCACCATTAAGTGGTAGTGTAATTACCGATGCACAGCAAACATACGGTCAGTTAGGAAATGTGGCTGTTTCTATGCAAATGGACGGTACAGGAGCTAAGATTTGGGAAGAAATGACCGGTCAGGCTTCAAATCAACAAAGTAATATAGCAATTGTACTTGACAATATTGTTTATTCTGCGCCAGGTGTTTCTACAGGTCCTATTTCGGGAGGTAGAAGTGAAATTTCAGGAGATTTTTCAATTACTGAAGGTCAGGATTTAGCAAACGTTTTACGTGCCGGTAAACTTCCTGCATCAGCAGAAATTATCCAAAGTGAAATAGTTGGTCCGTCTTTAGGACAGGAAGCTATAAACAGTGGAGTGTTATCTTTTGGAATTGCACTTATTTTTGTGCTTTTATGGATGGTTTTCTATTATGGTAAAGCTGGTTTATTCGCCGATGTTGCCCTTGTAGTGAACATTTTATTCATTTTTGGAATTCTTGCTGGTTTGGGTGCGGTTCTTACCCTTCCAGGTATTGCAGGTATTGTCTTAACAATAGGTATATCTGTGGATGCCAACGTTCTTATCTTCGAGAGGATCAAAGAAGAACTCGCAAAAGGTAAGTCTCAGGTGGATGCCATTAGAGACGGATTCAGTAATGCGCTTTCTTCTATTCTTGATGCTAACATTACAACAGGTTTAACTGGATTTATACTTTTAATCTTAGGTACAGGTCCAATTAAAGGTTTTGCCACGACCTTACTAATAGGTATAGCGACTTCTCTTTTTACTGCGATTTTTATTACCCGCCTATTTATTGACGGATACGGTAAAAACGGAAAGTCATTACAGTTCTCCACTGGAGCCACTAAGAAATTGTTCACTAATATGAACATCGACTTCCTTGGCAAAAGGAAAATGGCTTACATAGCTTCAGCTATTTTTGTTATCATCAGTGTTGGCTCCTTATTTGTACAGGGACTTAATCAGGGTGTAGATTTTGTGGGGGGTAGGACATACACTGTTAGGTTCGATCAGGATGTTAATCCTACTGCAGTGGAACAGGATCTAGTTGCTGTCTTCGGAAGTGCTGAAGCAAAAACTTTTGGACCAAACAACCAACTTAAGATCACCACAAATTATCGTGTAGAAGATGAAGGTGCTCAGGTAGATGAAGAAATTCAGCAGAATTTATATGATGCTTTACAAAATTATCTTCCTGCAGATTTAACTTTTGACGAGTTTACCGCCGGTTCAGGAGGCAGGTCTCTGGGAATAATGCAGTCTATGAAGGTTGGGCCTACTATAGCAGATGATATTAAAAATGCCTCTTTCTGGGCCGTTTTAGGTTCTCTTATTGTAGTTTTCCTATATATTTTATTAAGATTTAGAAAATGGCAATTTAGTCTTGGTGCGGTAGCCGCAGTATTCCATGATGTTCTTATTGTTTTGGGTATTTTCTCACTACTTTATAAAGTGATGCCTTTTAGTATGGAAATTAACCAGGCTTTTATTGCTGCAATCCTTACGGTAATAGGTTACTCGCTGAACGATACCGTGGTAGTTTTCGACAGGATCAGGGAATTTGTAAATGAGCATACCAGCTGGCCATTGGGTAAGACCATTAACAGCGCACTTAACAGTACTTTGAGCCGTACATTAAACACCTCGCTTACAACTTTAATTGTATTGCTTGCAATCTTTATCTTTGGGGGAGAAAGCATTAGAGGATTTATGTTTGCGCTTATTGTTGGGGTTATTGTAGGTACCTATTCCTCCATTTTTATTGCCACACCTATCATGTTTGATAGTGTAAGTGATAAATCCAAAATAGAGAAGAAAAAGAAGAATGAAGAAGAACCAGAGAAAGCAGGTACAACTACTACCACAGCTTAATTTCTGCAAAACGTAATTATTCTAAAAAGGCTTTCCATTTGGAGAGCCTTTTTTTTATGTGACTTGTAAGTCACTATCTATATTTGTCATTTTGAGACAGTAAGTTTCATGTTACTATAGATGTTCACTTCTATTTTTAGCCAATTCTGAATGGTTCTAAGGCCGATAATAGCCATTTCCAGGCGTTGACTTTTGAGATTGCAAAGAATATATTCTAAAGTTGATCTACGCTTTCTAGTTTTTGCTGATTCGAACAAATCTAAGGCCTATAATTGCCGTTTTCAGGCATTGAATTTTAAGGATTAGCAGGAATTTCATCTGAAGGTGAGCTTCGCTTGTAGTTTTTGCTGAACCTGAAGGATTCTAAGGCCGAAAATTGCCATTTTTCAAGCAGGACTTTTAAAGTATAATTTAAATATTCTGAAGCTGAATTTGCTTTATACTCTTGCTGATCTGGAATAAATTTAAGGCCGCTAATTGCCCTTTTCAGGCAGTACTTTAATAGTTTATTCCGAAGTGATTCAGAAGGTGCTAATTATTTCTTGCTTTTGCTGACCCTGTATTCTGTAAGGCGAAAATTGGCATTTTCAGGCAAATACAAAAATTCAGATGTAAAAAAAGTGTTATTCGCTTGCTTTTACTACAGAAAATTTATCGCCGGCTTCAATGTTCCATTTTTCCACAAGTCCGGCATTTATTTCTAATATGTACTGAGTGGCTTCTCCTGAAGGTAGATTATCTTCATTTAAAGGTTCTGCATTTTCCTGGAAACTTACAGCAGTGCTGTCTCTGTCGTAAAAAATGAGATCTAGGGGAATATAAGTATTTTTCATATAAAAGCTGCGAGGGGTTTCCGTATTGTAAACAAATAACATTCCCTGGTTTTCCTCCATGCTCTCCCGGTACATCAATCCGGTTTCCCTTTCATAGTCATTATCTGCAATTTCAATATCTAATTTTTGTACCGTATCACCTTCGGCTTTTAGCAGGTATAATTCTGCTTCTTTGGTAAAGACAATAGGTTCTGTTTCAATATTGTCATTTTCTTCTGAATCGTTCTTACATGCAGTAATTAAAATTCCGAAGAAAACAGGAATTAGAAGAATGCGTTTGATGGTCATAGCATGCGCTTTTTAGAAGGCCTGAACATGAAGTAGAATCCGGCCAGGATAAATGGGATACTAAGCCATTGCCCGGTATTAAGTAACCATACCGCACGTTCTTCTACTTGCGGCTCCTTTAGGAATTCGATAAAGAATCTAACCGTCCACAAGAGTACAAGAAAAGCTCCAAAAATGTAACCGACTTTAAAACGTTTTTCTGTTTTCCAGTAGAGGTACCACAAAAAGCCGAAAATTGCCAAATAACACACCGCTTCATATAATTGTGCCGGGTGACGCGGAAAAGTTTCTCTTAGATTCAGAAAAATAACCCCATAATCAGAATTTGTAGGTTTCCCAACAATTTCAGAATTCATAAAATTTCCTATTCTCACAAAAATACCTCCACAGGCTACCGGAATAACAATTCTGTCCAAAATCCATAAAACCGGTCTGTCCAGGATCCTTTTCTTGTAAAGAAACATGGCTGTAATTATCCCCAGTGCTGCTCCATGGCTTGCAAGGCCCCTGAAACCGGTAAACTGAAATTCTGGTTCAAATTTTACCGGAAGAAATATTTCTAACAGGTGGTATTGAAAATAATCCCAGTCATAAAAAATAACATGCCCCAGTCTGGCACCTATTAAAGTTGCTAGAACAGTATAAATAAATAGGGAATCTAATTTTTCAATCTCAATGTTTTCTCTAACGAATATGCTTTTCATGATATACCAGCCCAAACCAAAGGCAATCAAAAACATCAAACTGTAATAATGAAGTGTAAGGATACCTAAATCCAGGCCCTCTGAAGGATTCCATTGTATGGCGTTAATTAACATGAAGGGAATTTATTCGTTAAGGAAGTAAATATACATATTTGAATGTTTCTGCCATATCATTTATCTGCAGATTTTGATGGTACAGGATCATACCCGGAACCTCCCCAGGGATGGCAGCTAAAAATCCTTTTTAATCCGAGCCATCCTCCTTTAAAAACTCCAAACCTGGTTAATGCGGTGAGCGTATATTGTGAGCAGGTGGGGGTATAGCGACAAGTTGCAGGGGTAAGGGGCGAGATGAATTTCTGGTAGAATTTCACCAAAAGTATGAAAGGATATGCAAGCCACTTCTCCACAAGTTTTAGTTTAAGGAAAAAGTAGTGCCTTCTTTACCATCTTTTAGTTGAATTCCCATTTCCTGTAATTGATCCCTGATTTTATCACTAGTGGCAAAATCTTTATTTGCTCTGGCTTCAGCTCTTAGCTGAATCAGCAAACCAATAGTGCTTGAAAGTTTATCTGTCGAGTCATTTTTCTCCTCCAGCGCATCTTTAAGTCCAAGTACATCAAACATAAAGTCGGACATTGTTTTCTTTAAGACTTCTTTATCTTCAGAAGTAATAGTGGATGCTCCTTCTTTTATGTTATTGATATTCCTGACAGCATCAAATAATTTGGCAATCGCTATAGGGCTGTTAAAATCATCATTCATGGCATCGTAACAGGACTGTCTCCATTCTGAAATAGAAAAAGAGGAAGCATTACTCACCGGTAGGCTGTCGATAGAATGATAAGCCTCCATTAATCTGTTAAAACCTTTCTCGCTTGCAGAGAGTGCTTCATTGGAAAAATCAAGGATGCTTCTGTAGTTTGCCTGAAGCATAAAAAATCGGGTTACATTGGGTGAAAAAGCTTTATCCAGAACATCATTCTCTCCGCTAAAAATATCTCCGGGAAGGATGTTATTACCTGTACTTTTCGCCATTTTCTTGCCATTTAAGGTGAGCATATTGGCGTGCATCCAGTAATTTACGGGACTTTTTCCTGTTGCCGCTTCTCCCTGGGCAATTTCACATTCGTGATGAGGAAATTTTAAATCCATTCCGCCGCCGTGGATATCAAACTCTTCTCCAAGATATTTTGTGCTCATCACTGTACATTCCAGGTGCCAGCCAGGAAAACCATCACTCCAGGGTGACGGCCATCTCATTATATGCTGTGGCTCTGCTTTTTTCCAAAGCGCAAAGTCCTGGGGACTTTTCTTATCACTTTGTGCGGCTAGTTCCCGGGTGTTGGCGATCATATCTTCAATTGCTCTTCCGCTAAGTTTTCCATAGTTGTTTTCCTGATTAAATTTTATCACATCAAAATAAACCGAACCATTGGCTTCATAAGCAAAACCATTTTTAATAATGGTTTTTATAATCTCGATCTGTTCCACTATATGGCCGGTAGCTGTGGGCTCAATACTGGGAGGTAGATTATTAAATTTTTCAAGGATGTTATGAAAGTCTATAGTGTAGCGTTGCACAACCTCCATGGGCTCAATCTGTTCCAGACGGGCTTTTTTAGCTATCCTGTCTTCCCCGGTTTCAGCATCATTTTCGAGGTGACCTGCATCTGTAATATTCCGTACGTATCTAACTTTATATCCCAGGTGTTTCAGATACCTAAAAACCAGATCAAAGGAAATAAAAGTCCTGCAATTGCCCAGGTGCACGTTACTATAAACGGTTGGTCCGCAAACATACATTCCAATACTTCCTTCATTTATAGGAGTAAATTTCTCCTTTTCTCCTGTCATGGAGTTATAAATCTTTAAGCTTTGTTCCTGGTAAAGCGCCATAAATGCCCTGTTGTTTTAATAAATTGTACGCTGATTAAAATGATGTATCCAGTTTGATGTAATCCAAAAATTCCCGTTTCACCTCTTTTTCTTTAAAAGCTCCACCAAATTCACTAGTCACCGTGCTACTTTCGATATCCCTTATTCCCCTGCTGTTAACGCATAAATGTTTTGCGTCTATTACGCAGGCAACATCTTTGGTTCCAAGTACATGTTGTAATTCCTGAACAATTTGCATGGTAAGACGTTCCTGTACCTGTGGGCGCTTAGCGAAGTAATCTACTATACGGTTCATCTTGGAGAGACCTACAACCGAGCCTTTAGAAATATATGCTACATGTGCTTTACCAACAATGGGTAATAAGTGATGTTCACAAGTAGAATAAACAGTAATATTTTTTTCAACAAGCATTTCCCCATACTTGTATTTATTATCAAAAGTAGATGCTTTGGGTTTTCTTTTTGGGTCAAGACCGGAAAAGATTTCATTTACAAACATTTTTGCCACCCTTTGTGGAGTTCCTTTTAAGCTGTCATCATTAAGGTCTAGCCCCAGGGTGTTCATGATGTTATTTACATCTTGTTTTATAAGTTCAATTTTCTCGAGGTCGCTTATTTCAAAAGCATCATCACGAAGCGGGGTATCAGCACTACTACTGGCATGTGCTTCTCCAATTTCATCTATTTCGTTCAAAATCTTATCTATTTTCATCCTATTTTTACAATAATAGTCGTAAACCGGGAGTTTAGCTTGCAAAGATACATATTTATAAGCTTTCCAGGAGAATAGTTAATTAAAAGCGTTTTGAAAAGTATTAGATTTATATTCTTTAATTTGCGGCAGAGTTAGTATTTGATGAAATTCAGGTTTTTCTTACGAATTTTTACGATTTTTATATTCATTACAGCTGGTAATACCTATGGCCAGGGCAGCTTGTGTGAGGAGGTTGATCCTTTTTGTGCCGGGGATGAGGAATTGGTTTTTCCAAATTCTAACTATGCGAGTGGTTCTTTAGCCAATGGAGAAGCAGGGCCTTTTTATGGTTGCCTTCTTTCCCAGCCTTTTCCTGCATGGTTTTATCTTCAGATAGAAAACTCGGGAAATCTGCGATTCCAAATTTCACAATTTCAGAATCAGGACGGTTCGGGAGCAAGACTGGATGTAGATTTTGCAGTCTGGGGTCCGTTCAGTGAAGATGAAGATTATTGTAATGATGCGGCATTAAGTAGAGAGAACCTTGTGGATTGTAGTTTTTCTGAATCGGCTATTGAAGGTATGACCATTAACAATGCACAAGCCGATGATATTTATATTGTACTTATTACCAATTTTTCTGAGTCTCCCGGTTATATAAGTTTACAGCAGACTAACTCTGCCCAGGCAGGTGCTGGTGCGACAGACTGTAGTATTCTGGAGAGCACACTGGGAGAGGACAGAATTGCTTGTGGGGAAGAGGAGGTTGTTCTGGATGGTACAACAGAGGGTGCAACAGATTATGAGTGGTATACCTATAATGAAACTTCTGGAGCATATGATCTTATTGCTGGTGAGACAAGCCCTACTTTAAATGTGACGACAAGTGGAAACTATAGAATAGTTGTAGCTAATTCTGAAGTTGAGGAGGTTGCAGAAGATGATGTTAATGTCACGTTTTATGATACACCTGTTGCCACTTTACCTGAAGATTTTGTAATCTGTTCAAAAGAGGGTGAGCCGGTGAATTTGACAGAAGCCTCGGCGGAAATTTTAGCGGGGAATTCAAATCGTGAAAATTATAGTGTTATCTACTACGAGTCTCAGGAGGCAGCAGAGGAAGATATACCAGTTAATTCTCCCGCAGCCTATAGTTGGCAGGAAACTGATCAAATTTTTGCCCAGGTTGTTGGTGTGGAGAGTGGCTGTAGATCTCAATTAGTTTCCTTTGATTTGGATCAGGCCGTATTTCCTGAAGTTAATCTGAGTGAAGTTACTCGAATATGTTTAAATCCTGATGGGGGTTTGCAAAATGAAATTAGTATTGGAAGTGACCTCGGGTCCGGATACTCTTATCAATGGAGAAGTACTAACGGAATTGTTTCCAATGAAGCGGTGCTGGTTATTTCTGAAGTACCTACTGTAGAAAGTTACAGGCTGGTTCTTACCAATAACGAAACCGGATGTAGCCAAAATTTTGAGACCGAATTGCAGTATTTTTCAGCGCCTGCTGAAGTCCTTATTGAAATTAGTGGAAGTGACTTTACAGGCGGCACTACAGTAACAGCCGAAGCTGTTCATGGGGTGGGCGATCCAACAGAGCATGAATATCAGCTGAACGATGGTAACTGGCAACCTGGTCCTGTTTTCAGAGATGTAAATCCAGGGACTTATGTGGTGAGTGCGAGGGAGATTAACGGTTGTGGTGTTACCATTTCAGATGAATTTACTATAATTGGATACATGCGCTTTTTCACTCCAAATTCAGATGGTTATAATGATACCTGGACCCTGGCTAATGGAAATGATGAAATCGGCATCACGATTAGACAAATTTATATTTTTGACAGGTTTGGAAGGTTTTTAAAACAAATTTCCCCTTCGGGTCCAGGTTGGGACGGCACTGTGATGGGGGAAAATCTTCCTGCCGACGATTACTGGTTTAAGATTCTGTTTGTGAACGAACTTAACGGTCAATCCGGGGAATTCAGTGGTAATTTTAGTCTTATAAGATGAAAAAAAGCTTAAAAATCAGCAGGAAATAACCTTCTGAATTTTAAGCTTAAAATTGTACTTTTTTTATTTTTCATCTATAATCCAAAACTTAAAGAAATAACAAAATTAGAAATGTCGCGATCAATATTTGCTGCATTTGTTAATCCAACATTGTACAATTCCCGGGCATCTGAAAATTCCGTTTTGTTATAGGCAAGATCAAGTTTAACAGATCCAAAATTATATCCGAATCCGCCGGAATAACCTGTTACTTCTCCTAGGTTACCTCTGTCCCTGTAAGGACTCTCTTCAAATCTGTATCCTCCACGTAAGCTCCATCCCTGGATCCGGTATTCACCACCAACTCTATAACTGGATGTCGCCTGGAAAGTATCATTAATTTCCTGGTTCTGGATACCAAAATCAGGATCATTAACAGGACGAAACTCCATGTTTGTGTAATCCTTATAAGAATAATCAAAACTAATCAATCCACTGCCACCAAATAGCAGAGCGAGGCTACCGGTTAATTTGCCGGGAGTTTTAAGCGTGTAATCGGGATAGATGTTAATTGTATTAGGATTAACTACTGTTGTGCCTTCTAAAGTATTGTCTGTTTCCAGGTATTGCGTGGCTTCTTCTCTTATATTGTACCATGTAGGTGACTCATAAGAAGCACCTAATCTTACATTCTGATTAACTTTGGCTATAGCACCAAGTTGGAATGAAAAGCCATCACCTGTTGTATTTAGGTTATTCTCGAATTCAACATAAGTTGTGGTACTACCAGGGTTGTTATTTGATTCGGTAAAGAGGGTAGAACTATTATAATTTAAGAAATGCGTGTTTAAATTTGCTCCTAAATAAAGGAAATCCTGATATTGGGTTGCAAAATTAAATGACAATTTACCATTCATTCCGGTAGAGGCCATAGCATAATTCTGAGCGAAACTACCTCCTTCTACAGAAGAGTTATAAGAAGTATTGTCCAAATCTGTACTCTCCGGATTAATAATATAGCCCTGATATCCTAACATTGCCTGTTGGGTACCAAACCCCTGGTTTTCTCCTAAGTAGGTATAAAGGTCTGTAACACTCTCTCCGTCCACTGTCTCCAATAGATCCAGGGGGACTCCTTCAGCATAACCCAGGAAATATTCGTCTATTGAGGAATTACTTGTTCCACTGGCAATGAAATTATCATCAAAATTATTAGTTTCAGTAAAATTAATCCCTATCGTAAATTTTCTCCATGGATTATTACTGTTTCCCTGAAATACCAATACACCACCAGCCTGAGAGAAATTAAAGTCTGAACGCTCATTGGTTGTTAATCCATTAAAATAATTAACTGAATTTTCTGAATTCCGGTGATCCAGGGTAAAGGTGGCAAAACTGTTTAGAAATACTGCTGAACCGGCGGGATTTATACTTATTGCAGATATATCACCACCCAGAGCTCCAAAAGCCCCACTCATCGATCGGTACCGAGCTGTTCCGGTTAATTCTTCTGAAGAATATCTATAAGCATCTGCAGTTGTTTGACCTGCTACGTAGGAGATAGACAGCAACCCGATGCAGAAAAATAAAAGAAGATTTTTCATAGTATAATTTTATTTTTAATAAGGTATTTTACAAAAGACCTTACGGTTTTAACTGTAAGGTCCACTGTAATACAAATTTTATAAAGCAGGTGAGTTTATCCTCTACCTCCTCTTGAAGAGGATCGTCCTCCACCAGAACTTCTGGTACCCGAACTACTTCTTCCGGAGCTTCCAGAGCTTCTTACAGAACCGCTACTACTTCTTGTAGGAGTAGAAGATCTTGTTTGTGTGCTTCTGTTCCTGGTAGGAGAGGATCTTTCGTAAGACGAGTTTCTTCTTGAAGATTCAGAATTTACTCTTACAGGAGTAGATCTGGATGAGCTTCTACTGTAGATGTTAGAGTCGTTGCCAGAAGATCTTACAGATCTGCTGCGGGAACCGCTGTAATCTGCAGTTCTATTATTTCTAATTTCTCGAATGCTTCGGGAATAAGAAGAGTTTCTTGTTCTTGCATTGGTAGCCGATGTATTTCTACTGCTTCTGCCGGTATATGATTGTCTTGAGTTTCTTCTTCCTTCGTTATAAGCTACTTCACGCCTGTTGTTATCTCCGTAATAAGGAGAGCCATACCAACCGCCGTTGTATAAACCTCTGTTATGGAAATAAGGGTTAAATAAACCGCCGTAGCCCCAGCCAAAGCCCATTCCGTATCCCATTCCATATCCCATAAAAGGATGTCCAAAGCCCATTCCGTATCCTCCCATAAAAGGATGTCCAAAACCAGGTCCCCAGAAAGGATCCCATCCTCCCCAGTAAGGATTGCCCCAGTAACCTCCGTGTCCGGCAAATCCATATCCAAACCGGTTGCCCCAGCCCCAACGGTAAGGATTCATGAAGCCGCCGCCGTACCAGCCATTGTTATAGATGTTAACAGTGTACTCATCTGGATCTCCTCCCCAAGGAGCATAACCTCCGGTGTATTCCATAGAGTCGTCATAGTACTCGTCTTCCTGGCCTCCTTCTGTAGAAGAATAGGATTCTACATCAGTAAAAATGCCATTTTCCAGAACGTCGTTGTACATTTGTGATTTTTCAGCAAATAAATTTTTATAATAACTGCTATTGCTGTTCTTATTTTCTTTTTCTACATAACGATCCTGTCGTGTATCCGTCCGTTGATCATAACGAACATCTGGATTTGTTGCACCATAAATGCCATCGTTACCGTAACCTGCATACTCATAAGAGCCGCAGGATGCTAACAATAGCAAAAATACAGGAGCCATGAAAAATGTAAACTTTCGATATATATTGTAATTGCGTATCATTAGCGTGTATTTTATTGTTGAACATTACAAAAATAGTTAGTTTTGCGCTAACTAACAGAGGATTTAACCTGTGTATAACAAATCACAAGTTTTGTGCCAAATAACTGATTAATGGGGAAGAAACTAACTACCAGGAGTGAAGACTATTCTAAGTGGTATAACGAACTGGTTGTAAAAGCCGATCTAGCAGAGAACTCAGCAGTTCGTGGTTGTATGGTTATAAAACCATACGGATATGCGATATGGGAAAAGATGCAGGCTCAATTAGATAAGATGTTCAAGGAAACCGGACACCAAAATGCCTATTTTCCGCTCTTCGTTCCAAAGAGCCTTTTTGAAGCTGAAGAGAAAAATGCCGAAGGTTTTGCAAAAGAATGTGCAGTGGTAACACATTACCGTTTAAAAAATAATCCAGACGAGCCCGGGAAGCTCATGGTAGATCCTGAAGCCAAACTGGATGAAGAACTGGTGGTACGTCCTACTTCTGAGGCAATTATCTGGAATACTTATAAAAACTGGGTACAATCTTACCGTGATTTGCCTATTCTTATTAACCAGTGGGCAAATGTTGTGCGGTGGGAAATGAGAACACGGCTATTTCTTCGTACTGCAGAATTTTTGTGGCAGGAGGGTCACACTGCGCACGCTACCAAACAGGAAGCTTTAGATGAGGCAATGCAGATGAATAATATCTACGCAACTTTTGCTGAAGAATTTATGGCTATTCCTGTGGTTAAAGGAAGTAAAACCGAAAATGAGCGGTTTGCAGGTGCAGAAGAGACCTATTGTATAGAAGCGCTTATGCAGGACGGTAAAGCCTTACAGGCAGGAACATCCCATTTTCTTGGTCAGAATTTCGCAAAGGCATTTGATGTGAAATTTGCCACTAAAGAAGGTGGTCTTGAACATGTATGGGCGACCTCCTGGGGAGTTTCCACAAGGCTAATGGGTGCGCTTATTATGACGCATAGTGATGATAATGGACTAGTTCTTCCTCCAAACCTTGCTCCAATCCAGGTGGTAATAGTGCCAATATATAAAAATGATGAACAGTTAGATCAAATTTCTGAAGTAGCCAATAAATTAGCTTCAGATTTAAGGGCTAAAGGTATTTCTGTAAAATATGATGACCGTGACACCCAAAAGCCGGGATGGAAGTTTGCCCAGTATGAGCTACAGGGAGTGCCGGTACGGCTTGCAATTGGTCCTAAAGATATAGAGAAAGGAACAGTGGAGCTTGCCAGGAGGGATCTTCTAACAAAAGAATTTGTGAACCAGGATGAGGTCGTGGAGAAAATAAGCGGACTAATGACTGAGATGCAGAATTCTTTATTTGAAAAAGCTAAATCTTTTAGAGATTTACATATTACTGAAGTAGAATCTTTCGATGAGTTTAAAAAAGTTTTAAAAGAAAAAGGAGGATTTATTTCTGCTCATTGGGATGGTTCCTCAGAGACAGAGAATAAAATAAAGGAGCTTACAAAAGCCACAATACGCTGTGTACCATTTAATCAGGAAAAAGAAGAGGGTAGCTGTGTATTAACTGGTAAACCTTCTTCGCAGAGGGTGCTTTTTGCAAAGGCGTATTAAATTTTGAAATTTTTTTGTTTCACATTTGCGCCATTCAAAAATAGTTGTATTTTTGCATCCGCAATTAAACAAAAAACGGTCCGTTCGTCTAGGGGTTAGGACGCCAGGTTTTCATCCTGGTAACAGGGGTTCGATTCCCCTACGGACTACAACAAGTACAAATTTTAGAGTTTGTGCAGAAGTGATCTGAAAAGGTCGATATTTGAAATGATTTTTGGTCCGTTCGTCTAGGGGTTAGGACGCCAGGTTTTCATCCTGGTAACAGGGGTTCGATTCCCCTACGGACTACTTTTTAAGAAAACAATTTAAACAGAATTTGTAATGGCAAATCACAAGTCATCGTTAAAGAGGATACGTAGTAATGAGGCTAAGCGTCTTAGAAACCGTTACCAGCACAAAACTACCAGGAATGCTATCAAGAGGCTGAAAGAAGCTGAAAAGCAGGAAGCTGAAGCATTATTGCCTTCTGTAGTATCTATGGTAGATAAACTAGCGAAGAAAAATATTATACATGACAATAAAGCCGCTAACCTTAAGTCTCAACTGACTAAACACGTAGCTGCGCTTTAAATTTTAATAGTGTTCAATTTATAGGAAATGCTTTCTGTGAAAATAGAAAGCATTTTTTTATTTATAAAAGATTCTTCGGTTTTACGACAGGATGTTGTAATCTGTCGCTTGAATATTTCAGTTTAAAATACCGAAACTCCTGTTAGTGTCGTCAATCTTTCCAGCGCTTTCATTCCCAGTTCAGAATTTCCTTTAGGGTTTAAAATAGGGCTCCATACGGCAACAGAATAATTATCTGGATGTATGGCCACAATTCCGCCGCCTACGCCACTTTTTCCAGGAAGGCCAACCTCAAAACTAAATTCCCCGGCTTCATCATAAAAACCACAGGTTTGCATGAGCGCATTTATTCGTTTTACGCTTTCCGGCTTAAGTATATTCTCACCTGTCTCCAGGATATTACCTTTATTTGCAAAAATCATAAAGGCTTTAGCAAGATCTTTGCACGACATTGCAAGGGAGCATTGGTGAAAATAAAAATCCAGAATAGGTTCTACATCACACTTTATGTTTCCCAAAGCTTTCATGTAATTTACCAACGCAATATTTCTATATCCTGTTGATTTTTCTGAAGCAGCAATTGTTCCATCGTACTGAATTTCATCGTCACCAGTAATTTTTCTCACAAAAGCCAGGAGTTCTGCTTTTGGATCATCAAGATGGTCTACAAGTATATCTGAAATTACCAACGCTCCCGCATTAATAAACGGATTTCTGGGAATGCCACTTTCCTGTTCAAGTTGGGTAAGCGAATTAAAAGGATTTCCCGACGGTTCTACATCCACACGCTTCCAGAGATCTTCTCCCATTATCTTCATTGTCATAGCCAGTGTAAAAACTTTGGTGATACTCTGTACAGAAAAATTCTCTTCGTGATCCCCAAAACCGTAATGCTGGTTCTGGCCACAGTAAAGGTGCATTCCAAATTTTTTAGGGTTTACTTTGGCAAGTTCTGGGATATACGAGGCAACTTGGCCTGTTACATCGCGATAGCTCATTTCCTCATTAATCGAGTCGAGTATTTTCTGATAATCCATATTAACTAAGATCTGTTAGAGTACTGTTTGCATCTAATTCGTAAGGTAATTGATCCTTTTTAAAAATTCGGGCACTCAACTCTCCTTTTAACGATATTTTATTATTGGAGATTTCCAACCAGCTGCCCTCTCTAAGCCCAACCACAGGCTGAGAATTGATACTGTGGAATTCTTTGATCCTGGTCTCCCGGGTTTCCCCCTTATGAGTAGAATTTTGATCAGGATCTAAATAGTGCGGATTAATGTTGAAGGGAATAATACCTAAGGTTTTAAAGCTGGGAGGGTGCACTATAGGCATGTCGTTAGTAGTCTGCATCGTTAAACCTGCGATATTACTTCCTGCACTTGTTCCTAAATAAGGCGTTCCGGCCATAATTGCATCCTTTAAGGGTTGCATTAATTTTCTGCGATATAATTCTGAAACCAAAATAAAAGTATTTCCGCCACCGGTAAAAATACCTTTTGCGTTTTTCAGGGCTTCCTGGGGGTTTTCAAATTCATGGATTCCCTTCAGGTCGATATTTGCCATTTTAAAGGCATCACCTGCTTTCTGAGTGTATTCATTTAATGAGATCCCTCCAGGTCTTGCAAAAGGAATAAAAATTACTTCTGAAGCTTCTTTATAGAGTCTTTTTATCTCTGGAAGTAAGTATTCCAGGTAATCCTGGCCGTGTAAAGTCGATGTACTCGCAAGAATTGCGTATTTCATAGTCTGGTTTTTTGTAAAAGTAGAAAAATTGACATTTTAAGAGGAATTTAGTGTGTCATTTGTAAATTTTAAAAGGAACTATTGTTACTTTATAGACAATGAAAGTCTTAATTAGCAATTTTCTCTTCCTTTCTCTTCTTGTACTAACTTCTGTAGTAGGTGCGCAGGAAAGTCGCGGCCTGCTTGATGGTCGTGTTCTTGTGCCGGCTGGTGATGATGCTGGTGGAATTACCATTTTCAATAAAAATTTGCGCTCCGGAACAATTACAGATGATAATGGGGATTTTGAGATAATGGCGAGGCAAGGTGATAGTCTTGTGTTTTCTGCAGTACAATTTAACGATTTTACAATTGTGGTGACAGAAAATCTAATGGAAGAACGTGTGATGACTATTAATTTGAATGCCGCAGTAAATGACCTTCCCGAGGTGAAAATAAGTGATCTTTCTGGAATTATTGAAGTAGATGTAAAAAGGATAAGGGTAATTGGCGGTGAAAAAGAATGGGTGTCAACACCCGAACTGCTGAGGTTAAAAAGTATGCCGGAGCGTTACCGCACTGGCTATGTTCGCAACGATGCGATGGGAAATGTAACAGCAAGTGATTATCAGGGTCTTAATTTTGCAAATATTTTCAGAGCAATTTTTAACCAGAAAGGGAGAAATAAGGAGAATGTAGAAAAGCTTTTGCCAAAAGAAATGGCAAACTTAATTTGGTTTCGTTTTGGAGAGGAATATTTTACAAAAACTCTTAACATTGCCCGGGAACATACCAGCGACTTTCTTTTTTACGTTATAGATAATGGACTCACTCAGGAAATGCTGAAAACCAAAAATGATTTAGAGATAATGCAGTTTCTTTTCGAGCAAAAGGAGAATTTCAAGCAGGAGTTTTAAAGCCTTAAAAGATCTACCCTAATTTATGCTGAAATATTTATTTGTACTAATTTTATTTATTCCATTTCTATGTTCTGCCCAGGAACGTATTCAGCTAAAAGGTAAAATTACCAATGATTCCCTTGACGGTTCGTATATAAATATCATCAACAAAACTTCAAATATCGGGACTATAAATTCTTCTTCGGGGGAATTTCAAATTCAGGTAAGGGAAAAAGATACTCTCGAATTTTCTTCAATTCAATACGAGAAATTAGAAGTCGTAGTGACGCCATTGCTAATGGAAGCTGGATATCTTAGAGTACTTCTTGTCCCGGGAATAAGCGAATTAGATGAAGTGAAAATCAGTAACATCGATCTCACCGGTGATTTAAGCAGGGATATTGGCAATATGAATACGTTTAGCATTTCGCAATTTGGGATTCCAAATGCCAACAGGAAAGCCTTAAGTGCTGCAGAAAGAAGGCTGCACGCTGCAACTACAACATCCGTCTCTACATCCGTTTCGGGTGGGGGAGCAGGAGGGGCAGTTGGCCTTGATCCTTTAATTAATGCCATTACCGGAAGAACAAAAAAGCTGAAGAAAGTAGTGGCAAATGAAAAACTTCAGCAGATGGTGGAAAAAGGTGTTGCTGCTTTTTCTACCCGGTTTTTTGTGGAAGAATTAAAAATTCCGGAAGATAAAATCATAAATTTCGTTTATTATTGTGCAGAAAATCATCAGCTGAAATATCTTTTAAAAGATGAAAATAGGTTGGATCTTCTGGAATTTTACATAAAGTATGCCCCTGAATTTTTGGATGGGAAAGGTCCAGAATAAATTTTTGCTCATTTTGCGTAGTATCATCATCAAATCATCACATCTCGCTAATGAAAATACTAATTAGGATAAAAAGCTTCCGCTGGAGCTTAATTCTTTCCGGAATATTTTGCTTTTGCAATCTTACCCCGGCACTTGCTCAGGAAAGTGTAAAGCTTCAGGGCAAAATCCTAAATGATTCCCTGGAAGGTAGTTTTATCAACATTATTAATAAAACTACTAATACGGGAACTATTAATTCTACTTCCGGAACATTCGAAATTAGAGTGAGGGAGCAGGATACTCTCCAATTTTCTTCAATTCAATACGAAAAGCTGGAAGTAGTAATTAGCACCATGATTTTTGAAGCCGGTTATCTAGAAGTCGAATTAATTCCCGGGATGAACGAACTGGACGAAGTGAAGATCAGCAATATAACTTTAACCGGAAACCTGGCCAGTGATATTTCAGAAATGAATATTGTTGAAGATAATTATGGCTTTAAACGTCATGACCGTAAGGAAAGAACCTTAAGCGAAAGAAAATTGACTGCTTATGGTGGCAGTCCTGTAGATGCTCTTATTGGGCACCTTAGTGGAGATATCAAAAGGCTGAAGAAGGTCGGGGAAAATGAAAAGCTTCAGGCTATAGCACAGAAGGCAGGAAAATTGTTACCGTATACTTTTTATGCAGATGAACTGAAAGTTCCCGAAGATGAAATTGTTAATTTGATTTATTTTTGTGCTGAAGATCCTCAATTCAAAGATTTGCTAAGCCAAGAGAATGTACTGGAGCTTATGGAATACTATAAAAATCACGCTCCGGATTTTCTTAAATTATATAATTTGGACTAATGTTTGCTAAGACTTGTAAAAACTCCTGAATGAAAAGAACTACCTTAATCCTGGTTTGTTTTCTCCTATTTTCTTCCCTTAAAGCGAACAACAGCCATGAGTTCTATTTGAGCGTGACGGAGATTGAGTACAAAAAAGATTCAGGTGCACTTCAAATTATTAGCCGGGTCTTTATTGATGATTTTCAGAAAGTACTTAATACGCGTTACGGCAAAAATATCAGTCTTTCTTATGAGAAGGAGACCGGAGATGTAAAGAACAGTATAAAAAAATATCTTGCGCAAAAGCTGCAACTTGTAATTAACGGAGAAAAATTACAGCTTCGATACCTGGGGAAAGAGTATGACGGAGATCAGCTAATCCTTTATATCGAGATAGAAAATGTGCCGGTTTTCGATAAAATGGAAGTCACCAATGCCATACTAACCGATCTTTACGATGATCAGAAAAATGTGGTACACGTAAGAATGGATGATCAGTTAAAAAGTCTTTTATTAGATAAAGAACAAGATAAAGGCATTATAAATTTTGGCTAATGATTATTCTTTAGCAATGAAAATATTACTTTTAGCAATCTTTAAATTAAATATTACTTAATGAAATCAATAAGATTAAAATATTCAGTGTGCATTATGTTCTTGTTCGCCGGAGTTAATGCTCAGGAGAATACTGGAGAAAATCAGGAGTCACAGCGGCAGGAGGGGCATGTAAACGAGAACAAGTTCAGACAACTTTATCAGATTTTTTCAACGCCCAATCAATATCGTGCTGCATCTGGAGCGCCGGGGCCTGCTTATTATCAGAACCAGGCTGACTACAAAATGGATATTGTGCTGGATGATGAGAATACCAGATTGGATGGAGAGGAAACAATTACCTATCACAATAATTCACCCCAGGATCTAGAGTATTTATGGGTACAGCTGGATCAAAATATCCGGAAGAAAGATTCACCTTCACTTGAGAAGGATCCAAGTGGGATGACCCCCGTTTCCACCCCGGGACGTTTTGTTAACCAATATCTTGAAGAGCCTTTTGATGGAGGTTTTAATATTGAAGAGGTTTCCAAAGATGGTAAATCCCTCGATTATACAATTAATCAAACAATGATGAGAATAGACCTTCCCGAAGCTTTAAAATCTGGGGATAGCTATACTTTCTCAATTAAATGGTGGTATAATATTAATAACCATGTTACTGACAGGGGGCGTTCTGGATACGAATATTTTCCTGACGATGATAACAGAGCTTATGTAATCGCTCAATTTTTTCCTAGAATGGCTGTTTATAATGATGTAGAAGGCTGGCAAAACATGCAATTTTGGGGTAGCGGGGAGTTTGCTCTTCCATTTGGAGATTACGAAGTAAATATCACTGTGCCTGCAGATCATATTATGGAAGCTACAGGGGAACTTCAGAACAGGAAAAAAGTATATTCCCGGGAGATGATGCAACGCTATGAGCAGGCAAAGAAATCTTATGATAAGCCTGTGATGATTGTAACCCAGGAAGAAGCTGAAAAGGCTGAACAAGGAGCTACCGAAAAAACAAAAACCTGGACCTATAAAGCAGATATGGTAAGGGATTTTGCTTTCTCTACATCGAGAAAATTCCTGTTGGACATGATGGCTGTAGATGTTATGGGTAAAGATGTTATGGCTGTATCGGTTTATCCAAAAGAAGGAAATCCCCTTTGGGAGCAGTGGTCAACAAGAGCAGTAGCAAGTACTTTGCAGAGTTATTCTCACCACACTTTTCAATATCCTTATCATAAAGCCGTTTCTGTACACGCCAAAAATCAGGGGATGGAATATCCAATGATCTGCTGGAATTATGGACGACCCGACGAGAACGGGGAATATAGTGATCGCGTTAAGTTTGGAATGATAAGCGTGATTATTCATGAGGTAGGACACAATTATTTCCCAATGATTGTAAATAGTGATGAGCGCCAGTGGGGGTGGATGGACGAAGGTTTAAACACTTTTACTCAGTTTCTGGCAGAGCAAAAATTTGCTGAACAATATCCTGAAGCTATAGCGCCCTTAAGCGAATATCCTTCCAGAAGAGGTATACCGTCTAAAATTGTTCCTTACATGAAAGGCGATCAAAGGTTTATTGCTCCAATTATGTCTAATCCTGAAGAGGTGCATCAGCTTGGGAACAATGCTTATGGAAAGCCTGCTACGGCGCTAAATATTCTTAGGGAAACTGTGATGGGCCGGGAGTTATTTGATCATGCTTATGCTACTTATGCGCAAAGATGGATGTTTAAACACCCAACGCCCGAAGATTTTTTCAGAACGATGGAAGATGCTTCAGGCATTGACCTGGACTGGTTCTGGAATGGTTGGTTCTACAGTACAGATAATGTAGATATAGGTCTTGAGAGGGTTCAGAAGTTATTTGTGACAGATGAACCCACAGAGCAGGCTTTGGAATATCTGAGGAATCAGGGTGTGTCTAATCCCGATGATATCGATGCGCTTTATGTAGTTGAAGAGGGTAGCGAAGGTTTTGAGGAGAGCATGAAAGGAAAATCTGTATTAGAAAATGCTCCTTCCTTAAACGAATATTTGATGGATAACTTTTCTGAAGAAGAGCGCCGGAATCTTAATATTCCTAATTATTTCTATCAGATTGTTTTTGAAAAGCCGGGAGGACTGGTAATGCCGTTAATTGTGGAATACGAATATGCCGATGGAACTTCTGAAAAAGTGACTTATCCTGCTCAAATCTGGAGAAAAAATGATGATCGGGTGAGCAAAGCTATTGCTACAGACAAAGAGATCTTAAAAATTACGATAGATCCCGACCTGGAAACTGCAGATGTAGACTTGTCTAATAATACTTGGCCGGAGACAGAAACAAAAAATCAGTTTGAACAATTTAAAGAGAACGCAGAGTAATTAATTTTAACTTAAAATATTAAGCCGACTTTAACGAGTCGGCTTTTTTTTTAGCCATATTTGTATATATATTTGTGTGCTATGTTATTACTACCATTATTTATCAGCGGTGCCGAAATTGCATTCATTATGTTCATCCTTGTCATGGTATTTGGAGCTGATAAAATTCCTGAAATTGCCCGTGGTTTGGGGAAAGGTATGAAGACGCTCCGTAATGCTTCCAATGATATTAAAAGTGAAATCCAGCGAAGTGCAGAAAAGCAGGGAATCGATAAAAATATGTCTAACGATATAAAAGGTGAAATTGATAAGGTGAGAGAAGATATCGATGAAATCACCGGCTCCGTAAGACGTAAATTTTAAACAGCCTCTGGAAAAGTATGTGGGATAAGCTAACACAGTGGGACAGGGAACTCTTTGTTTATCTGAACAGCTTAGGAATAGAATCTCATGATAATTTCTGGATATTTGTAACCCAGCCCGAAAACTGGATCCCTCTACACATTTTATTTTTTATCCTTTTTTTTATTGCTTATTATTGGAGAAAGGCAGTGATGACTTCCCTTTTCCTGCTTGCCACAGTTGGAACCACCCTGGCGTTTACTAATCTTGTTAAAGGTATTGCTATAAGATTACGGCCTAACAATAATCCAGACCTCATGGAAATAATCCGTATCCTTCAGGAACCAACCAATTATAGTTTCTTTTCGGGACATGCATCTACATCTTTTGCAGCGGTCACTTTTATCGTTCTGGTGCTAAGGGAAAAATTTTCATGGATCTATTTAGGCTATATCTGGCCCCTCCTATTTGTACTTAGCAGGATCTTTGTAGGAGTTCATTATCCTTCAGATATAATAGTAGGTGCTTTTGTAGGTGTAATAATGGCTTTCCTATTCTTTTGGGCCTATCAAAAATCAGGTAAACGATTTGCTTTGTGATTTTATCTCTTGAAAAAATTTTTCAAGTTCTATTTTCTTCTCGTTAAAGTAAGTCCATCCCTTATAGGAAGTATAATGGTCTCCACTCGCGTATCATTAGCCAGCATCTCATTATACATAAGCAAAGCTTTTGTGGATTCATCATCAGGTTTTAATTCTTCCACAATTTTTCCGCTCCATAAGACGTTATCAGATAAAATTACGCCTCCGGGATTCATCTTGTTTATGATCAAATCAAAATAGGCGGGGTAATTTGGCTTATCGGCATCTATAAAAACAAGGTCAAACTTTTCGTTTATCTGCGGAATTATATCCAGGGCATCACCAAGATATTGCTTGATATTATTCTTAAAAGCCGAAGCTTTAAAATATTTCTTCTGAAAATCATAAAGTTCTTCATTTATATCTATAGTATGGATATGGCCATCTTCTACCAATCCTTCGGCAAGACATAGAGCGGAATAGCCTGTAAAAGTACCAATTTCAAGAATAGTTTTTGGCCGGATAATTTTGGATAGAATACTCAGTAACCGCCCTTGGTAATGTCCGCTAAGCATACGCGGCTGAAGTATTTTCTGATAGGTTTCACGGTTCAGATTGGCAAGAAATTCAGGTTCTTTCTGAGAATGGGCAATAATATAATTCTCAATTTTATCTGGTAGAAAATCCATCGCTTTGCTTTTTACAAATCTAAGTAATTTAGGAAGGCCAAATTAATTATAATTTCCCTCGTTAAATCGTATTTTTACACAAAAAGGAATGCTATGCAGTTTGAAAATACAAGGGAATTTGCATTAAGATTGGATGCTGAAGATAATCTTGCGAAGTACAGAAAAGAATTTATTTTTCCTGAATTAGATGGGGAAGAGGTTGTCTATTTTGTAGGAAATTCCCTTGGCCTGCAACCCAGGTCGGCAAAAAAATATGTTGATGAAATTATGCAGGACTGGGCAGACCTCGCCGTAGAAGGCCATTTTAAAGCCGAAAAATCCTGGTGGGATTATCATGAGCGTTTCTCAGAGAAACTTGCAAAAGTAGTTGGTGCAAAACCTTCAGAAGTTACAGTAATGAATACCCTTACCGTAAACCTTCATTTATTAATGGTTTCTTTTTACAGGCCTTCCGGAAAGAGATATAAGATAATTTGTGAGGAAAAAGCCTTCCCGAGCGACCAGTATATGTTGGCGAGCCAGGTACGATTTCATGGTTATGATCCTTCCGAAGCGATTGTCGAAATTAAAAAGCGGGATGGGGAAAATAATTTCAGAACTGAGGATATTCTTCAGAAAATTGAAGAAGTAGGAGAGGAGTGTGCACTCATTTTGATTGGAGGAGTAAATTATTATTCGGGGCAGGTTTTCGACATGCAGAAAATCACTAAAGCAGGGCACGATATTGGCGCTTTTGTAGGTTGGGATTTGGCTCATGCAGCTGGAAATGTGGAACTTAAACTGAATGAGTGGAAGGTGGATTTTGCAGCCTGGTGTAGCTATAAGTACATGAATTCGGGTCCCGGAAATGCTTCCGGATGTTACATAAATGAAAAATATCATAACCTAAAAGATCTGCCTCGATTTGAAGGATGGTGGGGGCATAATAAGGAACGTCGATTCCTGATGGAGCCGGAATTTCAACCGGAACCCGATGCAAATGCCTGGCAAATTAGCAATGCCCCGGTTTTGGCACTTGCTCCTTACCTGGCATCCCTGGAAATGTTCGATGAAGTAGGAATGCCAGCCCTTATCAAGAAAAGGAATAAGATAGTTGCTTACCTGGAATTTGTTCTGCAGGAAATAGACAAAGAAGTAGAGAGTAGCTTCGAAATTATCACTCCTTCAGATCAAAAGGAAAGGGGAACCCAAATTTCTGTTTTTCTACATGGTGAAGGCAAAGATATTTTTAACTATCTCATGAAAAATGGCATTTTTCTGGATTGGCGTGAACCAAACGTTATCAGGTTGGCTCCAGCACCATTTTATTGTTCTTTTTTGGATGTTTTTACATTCGGACAGGTATTAAAACAAGGGATTTTGAGTAAAAAAAGGTGATTTTTGTTATAAACGGTTCGTTTTTCACCCAAATTGTAGTTAAGAACTTTTTTATTCTACTACAATATCCGAAAAGAACAATTCAAAACTTCCGTCAGGAGACTTATGGGATTTGGCAATTTTCACCCCGTTATATTCCTGGTAGTCTTCCCAGGAGGTAGGCATTTCCCGGTTTCCATCGGCAGATTTGTAAACCCACTCCTGGACTATTAGATCGTCATTATAATAAATGTCATAAGTATCACCAGGAGTGTAGCCGCCGTTAACTGCATAGGAAACAATTAATTTATTCATTGTTTCGCCGCTAATGGGAGCTGTTGCATTTTCCTCTTCTGTAATCTCTGCATCAGACCATACAAGCTGGTATGGGAACAACAGCCAGTAGGTGTCATTTATAAATTTTTGATCTATTTCCTTTTCCTCCTCAGTCAAATCCTCATCCTGAGTGTAACTGCGGGTAGTACCTTTTTCAGTCAGGCTAATTTCATTGGTCTGGGGATTCCATTCCCAGCTTCTTTGGGATCTTATGGTATCCTGAACTTTTACATTGAAGGTGAAATTTAGTTTTTCTACATCTTCAAAAGACTGTAAACCATTCGCATTTGCAATCTGTTGTGGCAAGTCTGTGTTTTCTGCTGAAGAAGAAGTATTTGCTGTATTATTCTGATTACAGCTGTTCAAAGTTGCAGCGAAGATAAGAAGGAAGAATAGGTTTTTCATTTTATAAAATTTTAGGCTTCCGACAGTTTTTTCGGAATTTTATTAGGATTAAATATACAAATTAACCCTTTCAAATTGCATTAATACTCATTCCTCCATCTGCCACGATATTTTGGCCGGTGATATAAGAGGATTTATCCATAGCCAGAAAAGCAATGATAGAAGACATTTCTTTAGCCTGTGCAATTCTTTTTAACGGAGTTCCCTTAATAATGGCTTCCATTCTTTCCTTTTGATCAAGAAAACCCTCGGTTAAGGGAGTTTCTGTAAACCAAGGCGATACAGCGTTAACCCTTATCCCATCCATAGCCCATTCTACCGCAAGGCTTCTAGTTTGTTGCAGTAACCCTGCTTTGGACATGGCATAAGGAGTGCCTGTGCCTACATCTTGAATTGCTGCAGAAGATGCTATATTAATTATAGCTGCTTTTCCGGACTTTTTTAAAAGTGGATACAGTTTTCTGCTTAATTCAAAAGGAGAGAATAAGTTGACTTCGAGTACTTTCCGGTATTCTTCTTCAGAGTAATCCTGAGCTTTTTTTCTAATGTTTATTCCAGCATTATTTACCAGAATATCTACATTTCCCCAGTTTTTCTCCACCCATTGCTTTAATTCCAACTGATCTTTTTCCAAACTTGAATCTGAAACAATGCCTGTAGCTTTATGCCCATCATTCCTCAGTGAATTTTCCAGCTTCTTTACATCTTCAGCATTTCTTGCGGTAAAAAGTACTTCGGCCCCCAATTCTAAAAAATCGAGGACTGCGGCTTTACCAATACCTTTTGTTCCTCCTGTAATAACAGCTTTTTTATTTTCTAAGTTCCACATAAATGTTTTCTTTTTAGGAATAAAAAAACCCTTGATTGCTCAAAGGTTTTTACTTTATATTCAAAATAATCGTTATAGTCTGCGACCAGTTAGTAGTTTATACACGATCATAATTATCGCAACCACAATTAAAATGTGGATTATTGAACCCAGGTCTGGGAAGGCAAAGTAGCCTATCAGCCATCCGATAACTAATAGAACAATAATAAGCCAGATTAAATCTTTCATAAGTTTAGTTTTTAAGCAACAAGTTGCTGGTCGGTTATAGTAAACGAATTTAGGCAATCCTTAAACTGGTTCAATAAGCTTTAACTAGTGTTTAACTCAAAAGTTAAATCACCAATGTATTTCTGAGATTTTCACTTAAGCTTTCTTCTGATTAAAAAAGTGGCGTTGCGGTTTTCTTCGCCAGAAAACTTTATGCCGAAAATTGCCATTTTAAGACCTCCTTCTAATAAGTATATAAATTACCTTTCAACTTATTTTCTGGACGAGGTCTAACCCTGGTTCTCCAGTTTGTTAAGTTTCATCTCATACTCTTCAATCGCATCCCGAACAGAATCCACATTATCTGAAGATTTTTGATGAGCATTCTCCATTGCTTTTTCCAATTCTTTATCTGGATGCTGAAACAGATCTGTAATTACATGGTTGATTTTATCAATTATGCTTTCCTGGCTGTTTTTGATATCTTCAAGCTTACTAAGCGTAGCCCGCATTTGATCAATTTTCTGCTGATCCATATTTTTAAGGTTTTGATTAAAAAATAAATTAAGCATATTCTT
>NZ_JAVRHM010000059.1:0-1335 GCF_031846525.1 Autumnicola patrickiae | reverse complement strand
GACACTATCCCGCAAAGTGTGTAAAGTTAAAATAACAGGGGTTGGACTTTTTAAAGTCTGACCCTTTTTTCATAGATCGTAAGGAACTGATTTAAAATAATGCCCCAGTTCCTAATTGGCATTGACCACTTTTTAGTGGCTTCCCTTGTAGCCAAATATACCGATTTCATCACTGCCTCATCGGTAGGGAAAGACAATTTATTTTTAGTGTACTTCCTGATTTTACCATTGAGGTTCTCGATAAGGTTGGTGGTATAAATGATCTTTCTTATTTCCAGGGGGAACTCAAAGAATACCGTAAGGTCTTCCCAGTTATCTCTCCAGCTCTTTATAGCATAAGAATACTTACTTTCCCATAGCCCTGCAAAATCATCCAGGGCAGCTTTGGCAGCTTGCTGGTTAGGTGCGTTGTAGATATGTTTCATATCTGCTGTAAAGGCTTTTTTGTCCTTCCATACCACATACCTGCAGGCGTTGCGTATTTGATGCACTACGCAGATTTGGGTTTTGGACTCAGGGAATACGTTCCTGATGGTATCGGTAAACCCGTTTAGGTTATCAGTAGCCGTGATAAGGATATCCTCGGTTCCCCTGGATTTTATATCGGTAAGGACACTCATCCAAAAAGCTGCAGATTCATTTTTACCCAACCAAAGTCCCAATACTTCTTTCTTTCCATCTCTGCGAAGCCCAACTGCTATGTATATTGTCTTGTTGATCACCTTGGAGTTCTCCCGTACCTTGAATACGATCCCATCCATCCAAACAATAAGATATACGGGTTCTAATGGACGGTTCTGCCAGGCCACGATATCCTCGGTGACCTTCTCGGTAATCCTGGAGATGGTAGAAGTGGAAACTTCAAAATTATAAACTTCCCTGATCTGTTCTTCGATATCGCTATTGCTCATTCCTTTGGCATAGAGCGATACGATGACATTTTCAATACCATCAACCATATTGCCCCGTTTGGGGACAATCATCGGATTAAAGGAAGCATTCCGGTCTCGGGGGACCTGGATCTGGGATTCCCCGAAAGAAGTGCGTACCTTTTTCTGGCCAAAACCATTGCGGGTATTGGGGTTGTTGGACTTCTGGCTCTTCTCATAGCCCAGATGGCCATCCAATTCGCCTTCCAGCATTTTCTCAATGCCACGTTTTTGCAGTTGCTTTAAAAAGCCATTGAGCTCATCACCGCTTTTAAACTGCTTCAAAAATTCATCGTTAAATAAATCCTCTTTTTTCATACTGTGTAAAATTTAAAATTAGACAAAAAAATAACAGGGGTCGCGACCCCTGTTATTTTTCTATTTACACAGTTTATGAGATAGTCCT
>NZ_JAVRHM010000058.1:0-1389 GCF_031846525.1 Autumnicola patrickiae | reverse complement strand
CTTTGTTGTCCGATAAAAATCTAAAATAGCAAAAAAGGCTTTTTTGTCGGTTGATTTTGTTGGGTTCCGGATTATTTTCTCGTATAGAAGCCCCTTATGGATCAAAAAGGCTCAGTTGATCCATATTTTTTGTAGTTATATCCTCCCATTTTGAATCTGGGTTTTTCAGGAATTTGAATAGGTCAATGTAAGTCATCAGATGATATCTTATTACGGACATCATATTGGAATAAGCCCATTTCTTTTCTGCTTTTCGCTGAATGACAAGCATCACAAGTTGGATGATCAGGCTGGTCCATATCTGTATTTCAATGGCATTTTGGTTATCGCCCAGAAAGTATTTGAGTGGAAAATTTTGTTTTAACCTTTTGAACATTGTTTCGATCTGCCAACGGTTTTTGTAGATACCCGCTATCTTATCGGCGGGAAGTTCATAGTTGTTGGTAATGAATTCATAAACTTTATGCTTTTCTTCGTGCCAAAAGGCTATCCTCCTGAGTTGGAATTCCCCGCCGTTGTTATCGGCAAGCACTATTTTTTCATCTTTCAGGACAGCATCGTCCACATTATCCGGTATATCAAATTCTTCAAGGCTCGTATAACGGGCATTGTCCTTTTGCCTGGTAACAAAATATATATCTTTCAATGTCCATTCTTGGTATTGTTGGTAATCAACATAACCCTTATCAAAAACAACAAAAGAGCCTTTCTTCAAGTCGAGTTCTTTTAAAAAGGTGTGGTCATGGGTTGCGGCACTAGAGAACTTTATCAAGCATGGAACATCTTCCCTGGCGTTGATCATCGTGTGCATTTTAATGCCACCTTTCCTTTTGCCGTTAAGTGGATTACGTCCCACGCCCTTGAGGATGTCGCTGAACAACGGTATGGTGGATGAATCGATGATTTTTAGGTTCTTCACAGCTGGCTCCGAAGGTCTGCTGTCCGATAAAAAATGGCAGTATTGTTCATAAAGTGAATGGTAAATGTCCGCAAAAACTTTACTACTCCTTCGCCTATTGGCATCGGACAAGGTACTGCGCTTGGGAAAATCCTTTAGCCCCAAATGGTTGATCTTCCCCTCGCAGGCAAGCATTATGCTGGAGACCTCCCTTAATGAGCTGCAACCGCTGATAACAGTGAAGATCATTGTGGTCAAATGCTCATAGGTGGTGAATTTTTTGGTATACCTGTCGCTATTGTGCTTTTTGGCTGTCCGGTGAATTTCTTTGGGATTGATAAAATTTAAAACCTGCTTGATAATCGGCTGTCCGCTAAAGTTTTTACTTTTGCTCATATATCGAGTTTTGTGGTAAAAACAAGATATAAAAAAGCGGGAAAATCCTTTCTTGGAATCCCGCTTTTAAAAAGTTTTATCGGACACTACTGATT
>NZ_JAVRHM010000057.1:0-1521 GCF_031846525.1 Autumnicola patrickiae | reverse complement strand
GGGAATAAAAACGCATTACAACAATATATCCTATGAAAAGCAATAACCTGCTCTCTCAAATTTAATATTTTAATTTTTCTTATTTCATTCCTATATATATTTTAACGCGTTTAATTCTGATTGAAGCTTTGCTTCAGTTAGAATTCAATGCAAAATAACCCGCTCCGCATCCTATATGTGGTCACTTCTAATGAGTGTCACCAGCATCATTATGATTGGTTAATTAAGTCTATCCACTAGCTAAAAAATGTGATCCTGAAATGGCCACCTATATTGTTTTGTGGTATAGACTTTTAATATTTTGAGCTTGGTCATGAGTTATAGATTATGATATCACTCCAATTTCATAAGGAGTTTTAGTTTTAATCACTGCTAAAGTTCGGCTCAGTAATTTGTGAGCCACTTTTACTATTATTTTTTTGACGTCTTTGCCCAGGTGCTGGCGATAATAAGCCTGCATTACGGGATCTGTTCTAATTGCCTGCCATGCAGCTTCCACAAAATATGATCGGATTAGTCTGTGACACCTGGGGTTCATCCCCATTGATTTTGAATTAACTCCACTTTGATATATGCTGGGAGCCAAACCAACATAACCTGCCAAATGTTTTAAGCTGCTAAATCGCCTTAGATCACCCAGTTCAGCAATGATTCCAACTGCTACAATTCCTCCAATACCAGGAATGCTCCTTAGTAGATAGAAATCCTGCTTAAAATGTTTACGGCAATAAGCTCTTAACTGGCTCGATACATCTCGAAGTTCCTTATCAATAAAACGAAAATTACGCATCTTACTGGCCATACATTCCCTTGCAGTACCAAAAACAAACTTTTGGCTATCTACCCAATGACGAAAATCGTGGCTCCAGTGATCATTATCAAACTCAGGAGGAACTTTGACTCCATAATAGAGCAACTGCATTTTAATTACAGATTTGACACGTCTGAAGTCTTTAACCAGTTCATTACGGCGCCGGAAAAGGCTACGGAGTTCTTCCCGTTCTATATCGGGAACTATGATACTCTCAAGACGACCGTCTTTGAGTTCTCTGCTAATGAGCTGGGCATCGATTCTATCGGTTTTGGTGTATCGTTCTTTTCCCTTTCGTTGAATATCGGCCGGATTTACCACCAGGGATCTCCAGCCAAAATTTACAAAACTACGATGAGCAGCATAACCACAACAACCCGCTTCATAGGCAGTGGAGACTTCGTGGTCCGGAAAATGTTTTTGAACATATTCCCGTAACTTCTCAGGCTCCGGTGGCATAGTAAAAGATTTACCGGCAAAAAGATCGGTGCTGCAGTGTATTTTCCAGCTCCTCTTGTGGATGTCAATTCCTATGAATAACTTTGGTAAGGCAGTAACTCGGGATTCCATATCTTTAGTTTTTATGGTGAATATTAAAGATACTCGATTACTGCTTTTTCATTGATGCTAAAAACAATGCTTGAGCCAGTTTCAAATCGAAACTTTTTGTTCACTTGCTTAGCGGAATGTCCTGCGGACAATTACGCCCG
>NZ_JAVRHM010000056.1:0-1744 GCF_031846525.1 Autumnicola patrickiae | reverse complement strand
TAAAAAAATATATTGTTGCAGACAATCCTACCACCTGGTGCTTTAATGGCAACGACAGGAAAGGTGATCCAGCTCAGTTATCTGCCATGGGGGTGCAATGGATCGTCCGCGAAGCCCGTAAACACAGCGGGATCCAAAAAGAAATCACTACACATAGCCTTCGGCACAGCTATGCTACCCACCTTTTGGAGATGGGATTGGATATTATCAGTGTCAAAGATCTATTGGGACACGCAGATATCCAAACCACCCTCACCTACCTTCATGTGGCACAACTAGGTAGGCAAAAGCCATTCAGTCCGTTGGACCGGCTCTATAAAGAACAGGCGTGAAACCTGCTGCCTATGAGGTGGCCCAGGTTCTGGAAAGGAACACGGAATCTTTATCCAAATATTGTTACAACAGCTGGCAGACAAGAACCCTGCACGCCTTGCGAAAATGCCGCACTGCTGCCCTGGGTGGTCATATCGACCGCTGTAACAATCCTTCCTGCCATAGGCTCCACCTTAGTTATAATAGTTGCCGGAACCGCCATTGCCCCAAGTGCCAGGGACATAAAAAGGAAGCATGGATCCGGGCACGGGAAGAGGAACTTCTTAATGTACCTTACTTCCACGTGGTTTTTACCCTACCCAAGGAACTTAACCGCCTGTGCCTTTACCGGCCGGAACTGCTATACAGGTTATTGTTCAAAACCGCATGGCAGGTGATTCAGGGTTTTGCATCCAACCATAAATTTTTAGGTGCCAAACCCGGAATGATCGCCGTCCTGCATACCTGGGGACAAAACCTGTCTTTGCACCCACACCTGCACTGTATTGTTCCCGGGGGTGGTATTACCCAAAGCGGTCAATGGAAATCTGCAAAAAGCAAAGGTAAATACCTGTTCCCGGTTAAGGCTATGAGCACCGTTTTTAGGGCTCGTTTTGTGGCTTCCCTTCGCAAGGAACTGGAACCGCAATCCAAAGACTTCTACGAAAGCCTTTTTAAAAATGATTGGGTAGTTTATTGCAAACGCCCATTTTTAGGTCCCGCTCAGGTGGTGGAATACCTTGGCCGCTATACCCATAAGATCGCCATCAGTAACCATCGGATAAAAAACCTGGATAATAAAAGCGTTACATTTTCTGTAAAGGACTACCGCCACGGGGGAAGAAAATCCTTATTACGTTTATCTGATGCAGAGTTCATCAGGCGGTTCGCTCTTCACGTACTTCCAAAAGGCTTTGTTCGCATCCGGCATTATGGAATCTTGAGTGCCTACCATAAAAAATTTACGATTACCAAGCTACGGAAAAGCCTGGGACGGGTACAACTCAAAGAGCGTAAACCACTTCAACACCGCCAGTGCCCGGTATGCAAGAAAGGAAAATTGGTGACCCTTACTACCTTTACGGCACGAGGCCCACCAGAATACTGGATGGAAAAACTAAGAAAACAATCAAATAAATGAGTATAAAAAGTATAAAAAACGATTCTTCCAGGCGTAATAGGAAACCTATGGCCTAAAATGATCAAAATGGCAATAAATCCTGTAAGTACCAGTAAAAAACGTAGTAAAAAGCAGTTGCAATTTGGATCAATAACAAAAAACCGCCATCCTAAATAGAGGTTTAGGAATCCTACCTAACAAATCTTACCTTCTAAAAACAAACTAATCCCCATATATAGTTAACCGGCAAGGAACCGGTTTAGTCAACAGTGCGTTCATGTTGGGCCGTACCGGCCACACGAACGCTTAGTT
>NZ_JAVRHM010000055.1:0-1837 GCF_031846525.1 Autumnicola patrickiae | reverse complement strand
AAAATTATAGAGGTAGTTACAGACTTAAGGACTACCGCGAATACAATTCTTATATCCACTAAAGTTCCGGTAATCCCACCGGTAGAAAGCGTATAAATACCTTTTACCTTATTGGAGTTATTAAGGAGCAGCATTTTAAAACTTTCAAAGAGTTCAATGTTGTGTTTATCCCAATGCTCAAATAGAAGGTTGGCAGCATCACGGGAAGAAGATATTTTGGGAAGCATTTTTGTTTTAATACTTCCGCTATAACTTATTGCGATTTCATTAACTTTGGTTTCCATTATTAATTTGTTTAAAGTTAGATAATGAAAGAGGGCGCAATTTTCGACGATGACGCCCTCTTTACTTTTAATTAATTATTATCCTGTTTTGAGCTGCTCAATAAAAGGATCTCATTTACCAGAATTTCGGTGATGTACTGTTTTTCTCCAGCTTCATTGTTATACGTGCGATAAGTTAATTTGCCTTTAATAGCAATTTCCTTTCCCTTAGCGATATACTTACTAGCTAGTTCTGCCTGCTTACTCCAGGCTACAAGCTGGTGCCATTGTGTTTCCTGAGTTTTCTCTCCGTCTTTAAAAAATTGTTCATTGGTGGCCAGAGAGAATCGGCAAACCAACATACCGTTTTCAAACCTGTGAGATTTTGGATCTTCCCCTACGTTTCCAATTAACTGTACTGTGTTTCTAAGCGTTTTCATAACTAAAAGATTTAAAGGTTTATAATTGATTTTTAACTGATTTACTTATTGTATCCTGAGCGTTTTCCTTTTTTGATTTTTTAATTCCGCTTCCTTTTTGTGGATTTGTATGATTTCATTTTTCCGTTTTTAGATTTACTTTCCGTAGCGCCTTCACTGTTACCTTTTTTTGATGCTGATACATTTTCAAGATTTAGAATTAGGGAGGACTTATAAAAAGGGAGCGCAGAAACCGGCTTTATGCAGTCCGGACTAACTTCTAAAACTTGGTATTTTGCATTACAAAAAAAGGTAGTGGCAGTGAAGGCCGGGAATACTTCAAATAGGTAAATGGAAGAGTAGGGAAGGAGCAGGAAGCGGAATTAAATTAATTATGGAATCCAATTTGAGGACTTAAGTGGAAAACCGGAACCGGGAATGAGGCATTTCCGCCATTTAGGCGGAATAAGCGAAATGGAAGGTGACGGTTTTTCGCTTGTGTCCGGTGCTTGTGAATGAAGCTCTTTAGCCTGGAGGTACGGAAGGCTAATGTGCTGAATGATTATATAATATTAATTCTCTGTTCTGCGTATTTGTAATTACCAATTCTAACAGTATTAATTGCTATGTGAAATTTAGGCTGATAGAGAAGGCATTGTTAAAGATTTTTATTTGACTCAATTTTCTTATCTTTAAAAAGAACATTAAAAACCAATTATTACTATGGGTAAATTTGAGATTAAAAAAGATAAAGCAGGAGAATTCCGTTTTAACCTAAAGGCCAGAAATGGTCAAGTGATTTTAAGCAGCGAAGGCTACAAAGCAAAGCCCTCTTGTATGAATGGGATAGAGTCTGTTCGGAAAAATTCTCAGTTGGATGAACTTTTTGAACGTAAAGAAACGGCTTCTGGTCATAGATTCAATCTGAAGTCAACTAACGGTCAGGTTATCGGCACAAGCGAAGTTTACACTACCCTAAATGCTATGGAAAATGGAATTACTTCAGTGAAAAAGAATGCACCCGATGCAGGAATAGACGATAATTCTTAGGTCTTAGTTTTTGGATTAATTATAGGTAGTGCTGCTTAAATTATCCTGGTAGCACTATTTTTTTGACTTCAAATAAAAGTTTGGATGAGAGCTTCTAGAACGTTA
>NZ_JAVRHM010000054.1:0-2008 GCF_031846525.1 Autumnicola patrickiae | reverse complement strand
ACAAATTAATGCAGGGACTTATACCGTGACTGCAACAGTGAGCCAGGAAAACTACAATGATCAAGTACTGACTGCAGATCTTGTTATTGAAAAAGCTGAAGCCATAATCACTGCTGAAACTACACAGACTTTTACCTATGGCGGTACTGTTAAGAATATTGCAGCTGGTCTAAACCACTCGGAAACTGCATTGACGTATTCCCCTCAACAAGGATATACCAATGCAGGGACTTACCCGGTGACCATCTCTGCTGAAGCAACCAGTAATTATGAGGCAGCTTCAAAAGAGGTTTCTTTAAAAATTGAAAATGCCGAAATCACAGGAGTGGCTCTTGAAGGAGATACCTTCATATATGATGGAACTCAGCACAGTATTTTTGTAACGGGTCTTCCGGAAGGAGCGACCGTAGAGTATGCCAATAACGGACAAATTAATGCAGGTGCTTATGCAGTGACTGCAACTATCAGCCAGGAAAACTATAATGATCAAGTTCTGACTGCCAATCTTGTTATCGAGAAAGCTGAAGCCGTAATCACTGCAGACCCTGTTCAGACTTTTACTTACGATGGTACTGTGAAGAATGTGGCGGCGAGCCTGAATCATGAAGAAACTACATTGACGTTTGCTCCACAACAAGGCTATACCAATGCAGGTAATTATTCTGTTACTGTTGCTTCATCCGAAACCGACAATTATTTGTCAGCTTCAAAAGAAATGTCTCTGGTTATTGAAAATGCAGAAATCACAGGAGTGGCTTTTGAAGGTGATACTTTTATTTATGACGGAGCTGCGCACAGCATTTTTGTTACAGGACTTCCGGAAGGTGCTACAGTAAAGTATGCCGATAATGGACAAATTAATGCAGGGGCTTATACCGTGACTGCAACAGTGAGTGAGGAAAACTATAATGATCAAATCCTGACTGCCGAGCTTGTGATCGAAAAAGCCGAAGCTATAATCACTGCGGAAGCTGTACAGACTTTTACATATGATGGAACTGCTAAGAACCTTGAAGCGAGCCTAAACCATTCAGAAACTAGCTTAGTCTACAGTCCGCAGCAAGAATACACTAACGCAGGAACATATGAAATAAAGGTTACTTCAGCAGAAACTGACAATTACCTGTCGGCTTCCAAAGAAGTTTCATTGATAATCGAAAAAGCTGAAATTACAGGAGTGGCTTTTGAAGGTAACACTTTCACTTATGATGAAACTTCGCATAGCTTAGCCGTGACAGGACTTCCTGAGGGAGCGACAGTAACATACGCCGATAATGGGCAAATTAATGCAGGTACTTATACGGTGACTGCAACTGTAAGTCAGGAAAACTATAATGATCAAGTTTTGACTGCCAATCTTGTTATCGAGAAAGCTGAAGCAATAATCACTGCAGACGCTGTTCAGACTTTTACTTATGATGGAACTGTGAAGAATGTGGCGGCAAGCCTGAATCATGAAGAAACTACATTGAAGTTTGCTCCGCAGCAAGGATATACCAATGCAGGGACTTACCCAGTAACCATTTCTGCTGAAGAAACCAGTAATTATGAGGCAGCTTCAAAAGAAGTGTCTTTAAAAATTGAAAATGCAGAAATCACAGGAGTGGCTCTTGCTAGTGATACCTTTACCTACGATGGAACTGCGCACAGTATTTTTGTTACAGGTCTTCCTGAGGGAGCGACAGTAAAGTATACAGATAATGGGAAAACTAATGCAGGTACTTATGAAGTGACTGCAACTGTAAGTCAGGATAACTTTAATGATCAAGTTCTGACTGCCAATCTTGTTATCGAGAAAGCCGAAGCCGTAATCACTGCCGAGGCTATTCAAACTTTTACTTATGATGGAACTGTGAAGAATGTGGCGGCAAGCCTGAATCATGAAGAAACTACATTGAAGTTTGCTCCGCAGCAAGGATATACCAATACAGGGACTTACCCGGTAACCATTTCTGCCGAAGAAACCGAGAACTATTTGTCGGCTTCCAAAGAAGTCTCTGTAGTAATC
>NZ_JAVRHM010000053.1:0-2178 GCF_031846525.1 Autumnicola patrickiae | reverse complement strand
TAAGCTTGGCCAGGTATCCATCCCCAAACTTAAAGCCCCAGGCCATCCCGGGATTTTCCAAAAAATGTAAGCGAAACCAATCCAGGCCAAATACGTAGTACTCCTCGCCATAATAAAAATGGGTCTTCACATAAATCTTTATAGCCTGGTCTATTGCCAACAACAGTAAAATCAATAATGCTACATTTCGTTTATTCATAGCCATCTTGTTGTTGCTCAACGTCTTGTGCAACATATATTTGCATTATTTAGATAATTTTAAAATTCTTATGGCGCCCTGCATCACAAACGTGAAAACGATTCCGCCAATCACCAGATCGGGCCATTTGCTATCCAGGAAATAGACCAGTACCCCCGCTGTTATTACCCCACCGTTTACAATAATATCATTGGACGTAAAAATGGCACTGGCCTGCATATGGGCCTCCTTACTTTTAGCCTTGTTTATCAACCAAAGCGAAATAAGGTTCCCCAGTAGGGCTAAAATGGAAACTACAATCATCCACTGGAATATTGGTGTTTCACTACTGGTAAAAAACCTCCTCAAGACCTCTGCAAAACCAAGTGTTGCCAATGCCATTTGAAAGTAGCCACTAAACTTTGCCACTTTCTTTTTCCTGGCAATGGCACCACCTACTGCAAATAAACTTAGCGCATATACTATCGAATCTGCCAGCATATCCAGCGAATCTGCAATAAGGCCCATAGAAGAAGAAATCCACCCCGTGGTCATTTCGATAATGAAAAAGCCGAAATTTATTCCCAACACCCACCAAAGGATTGTTTTTTGTTTGGACTGATCTTCCATTACGGGAGGCTCGGCTTCTTCGGTTCCCTGAAGTGTATCCCCGAGCTTTAAACTGGCTATCGATGTCTGTATATCTTCAATGCCATCCACATGATATACTTCTAATTTTCTGTTGGGAATATCAAAGTCCAGGTATTTCACTTGAGCATAAGACTCTAACTTCATCCGGATCATCTGCTCTTCCGAAGGGCAATCCATTTTGGCTATCTTAAATGTTGTTTTCTCCATTATCTCTTTTTTTATTTTTAATCCTAGTTATAAAAATTATCCTTTATCCGGCACAATTGCTACCAACTCCTTGTAACAGCAGGTTTACTTCCTCTGCCTGAAACCGCTCCGGCAAAGGCATTTCCGGAATTTGCTCTTCTTCTTTCTCCCATTTATCAATGTATGTTTCCCACTAGCTCTTTTGAATTTCCAGGAACCCCCACAGGCTATCCGGTTTCATCATAGACATTTCCTTTCTTTGTCCGGGTGCTGAATTATCCAGTGTCTGGACACCCTTCTGGACGAATATTGTTTTTTGCACTCTATTTTTTTTTATTTGTATATAGTTTAATAATACCAATATCAATAATATAGGTATAATAGCGATATCAAATAATTGTATATCTAATAGCCAAATGAAAATTGTACTAAATAATGATGTCATTAATAAAAAAGCCAAGGGAATTCTTGATTTATTTTTGATCATTAAAGGAAGGTACAGTAGATATAAGGGATTACACCAAAGAATATTTAAATTATTTCGAACCTCCGGATGATCAGAAAAAAACCACATCAACGACAGTAGCAGGCCCATTCCACCTATTAAAACTATTACTCCTATTTGAGCTGGCCGAGGAAACCAAAAAAGAAAAAGTACAAATAAAAGAGAAAAAATCAGGATTGGGGAAAACCAATATGGAAGACTTCTTTTCTGTTTATTTTCAACCCTATTTAAGGTTTGTTCCCACTTCACCAGCGGCCTTCCATTCAATTGGGAATCACTAATTTCCTCTTTTAGATATACTGGCAAAAAGGTACTTTCAAATTTATTGGGGTTCTGATCTATTGATTTTCCTAATAACAGGTTGATGCCAAATCTCAGCCAGAGATGATCAGCAAGATGATAATTAATTAATTGTCTATAAGATACCCCTAAATTTTCTTTGGGAAAATTCACCCCTATTTCGCTCAACAAATCTCGAATCTCAGTCGAACAATTTTTTTTTAAAAAAGAATAGTAGTACTGCCGATTTTCTGGCCTGTATAAATAATTGAGTCTGGTTATGAATTGGATTTTCTGTTTTTCTGAAAGATTTAGTTTCTGTTCTATTACCAGTCTATCCTGTCTTGTATATTGCTCAATAAAATCCTTTGTCTTTTGG
>NZ_JAVRHM010000052.1:0-2197 GCF_031846525.1 Autumnicola patrickiae | reverse complement strand
AAAAATGGACCCTGGAATGGTATTACCTATAGCGACGGTTTCTTTTACATATCTGAAGGAGGGCAGCTCGAGGGAGGAAAAATACTCAAGGTGAGTAAAGAAGGTACTGCACAGGCACTGGTTGAGGGCTTACCAAGTCTTGGGGACCACCATACGAATGGCCCGGTCATAAAAGATGGGTATCTGTATTTTGGACAAGGCACGGCAACCAATTCCGGAATAGTGGGTAATGATAATGCCTCTTTTGGGTGGCTCCACCGCTTTCCCGATCTTCACGATATCCCATGTAAGGATATTACTATAAATGCAATAAACAGTGAGACAAAAAATGTTCTGAGCGAAGATCCCGATGATAAAGCAGTTACAGGCCCCTTCCATTCTTATAATAAAAAAGCTGAAACAAATGAGGTGATAAAGGGAGCAATTCCCTGTACGGGTGCTGTAATGCGGGTGCCAATCAACGGTGGCGATCTTGAGGTGGTAGCCTGGGGGTTCAGAAATCCTTACGGCCTCGCATTAGCCCCAGATGGACAGATCTACGTTACCAATAACTCTTATGATGTTCGGGGCAGCCGTCCCGTTTGGGGAACAGGAGATTTGCTTTTTAAACTAGAGCAGGATGCGTGGTATGGATGGCCAGACTACAATGGAAGTATGTCCATAACCCACCTGGAGGTGCCTGGAGAAGAAGACCCAAAAAAAATACTGGTGAATGATCCCGGTACGCCGCCACAGCCCGTGGCAAGTTTGGGGGTTCACTCCTCCTCCAACGGAATAAGTTTTTCCACAAATGAAGACTTTGGCTTTGAAGGCCAGGCTTTCATAGCCCAGTTTGGCGATATGGCACCCGGAGTAGGTAAAGTACTTTCCCCTGTGGGTTACCGCGTGGTTCGCGCAGATGTAGAAACAGGGATCGTGGAGGATTTTGCCACTAATAAAGCGAAAAAGAACGGACCGGCATCCTGGTTGGAAACAGGAGGTTTGGAAAGACCGGTGTCAGTGCAGTTCAGTCCCGATGGTACTGCATTGTATATTACAGATTTTGGAATCCTTGCAACGAGCAAGGAAGGTGCTAACCCTGTTAAAAATTCTGGTGTGGTATGGAAAATTACAAGACAAGATTAAAAGGAAGAAATTACAGGTTTATAGCTATAGCGCTTCTATCAGGCATTGCCATTATTAGCTGCTCTGCCCCAAAGACAAAACCTTATGCTGAAGTGGTCACGCTGCCAACAGAGCAGCTTCAAAATGGGAGGATACTGTTCAACAATTACTGTGCCTCCTGTCATCCTGGAGCAATGTCGGGTGTGGGGCTGGCTATTATAAATAAACCTTTGCCAAAGGCTCTTATTAAATTTCAGATAAGAAACGGAATTGGTGTTATGCCCGCATTTAATGAAAAACAACTCTCAGATGAACAGGTAGACAATATCGCAGAATACCTGCGCTACTTGCGTACAAACAGGAACAAAGACTAAATTCTGAGAAGTGAAATTACCAACACTGCATTTATTCTTTTGATTTTGTTCTCTGCCAACCTGCAGTTAAATGATCCGGATCCTTTGCTATGGTTTTCTATTTATTTATCTGGTGCTATTTTATGCGATCTGCCGTTTTTAAAAAGGGTTTTCCTGCCTTTTATTAGGTGGCCATGATTTTCTATACTGGTTATGCTGTTTACCTGTTATTGATTCCCGATTGTGCGATTAGCTGGTACAGAGATCATGATGCCGAGAACATTGCCTAGACTATAAAAGCCGAAAAACCCGGGATAGAAAATACCCGGGAATTTTTTGGATTATTTATTCTTGCATTTGCAAAAAGGTATCAACCTAGTGATGCATAAGAGAAAAACGAATGAACATCAGCTTTGGGTCAATTCTGGTGAGCCTAAGTACGCTAGCAGTAATAAAGTAGTTGAAGTAGTAGTGATGCACAGCTACTAAAGAAAAACGATAAAAATTAATTGATAGATATGAGAAAGAATGAAAAAGAAGTATTGGACGGGTACGTAGTGGATATTATTTGTCTTCGGCGTATTTCACCCTCGCAATATACTAAACAAGCAAGTGAGCATTCTACCGCCTGCGCTTTGATGGGCCACTGCGTAGAAAGCGGTTATGGATTGATAGGGGAGAATAACGAGCTAAAACTGCTTGATCCCAAAGCTACCCCTCGCATTGTTGCCCTCTTAAAA
>NZ_JAVRHM010000051.1:0-2587 GCF_031846525.1 Autumnicola patrickiae | reverse complement strand
TGGCTATTTCGGAGTGATGGTGCCACTTGTTTCGGTCAAACAGTGCCACTTTGAAAGATACTGCAATTATATAAAAAATTAATGTTACTCGTTCTTTAAAGCTCCTTTTCTTAGTGATTCTCCTTTGAGGTCGATCCGATGCGAGGAGTTCACGATCCTGTCCAAAATAGCGTCTGCAATAGTCCCTTCCCCAATAATATCATACCAGGCGGATACGGGTATTTGTGAAGATATAATTGTGGAAGCTTTGTTGTAGCGGTCATCGATGATATCCATCAGGGTTTCCCTGGCGTGGTTATCAAAACTCTGCAGGCCAAAGTCATCGAGGATCAGTACATCCGCTTTAATGAGTTTCCCAAGTTCCTTAAGATAAGTGCCATCCACTTTACTCAGTTTTAATTTCTTAAAAAGGCGGGCAGTATTGGTGTAAATGGTTTTGTATTCCATCATACATCCCTGATGCCCTAAAGCCTGGGCCAGGTAACTTTTACCAACTCCCGACGCCCCGGTAAGGATAATATTTTCCTTTCTGGTGATAAAATCCAGTGTCCCCAGGCGGGTAAACATGTTCTTATCCAGGTTTCGTTGCTGGGTGTAATTTACATCGGCCAGGTTCGCCTCTTGTTTAAAGCCGGCCTGTTTTAAGAGCCGCTCTATCTTCCGGTTCTGCCGGTCTTCCCATTGGTGATCGATCAGCAGAGCGAGGTATTCATCAGCAGTGATATTCTCTATACGATTGTCCTTTATGTGCTGCTGGTGCAACTGGGCCATAGCCCCCAGGCGCATTTGTTTAAGTTTTTCAATAGTCTGATTGTTATTCATATTCATTGGATTTAAATGGTTTATTATTTATATGCAGAAGCACCCCGTAAGTTATCGTGTTCCGGGATGTGTGGTTTATCTTCTTCGAGATCCTGGTAAAACAGGGAGCTTTTGTCCAGGTTGTTTTTCAGGATATTTTTAATGCGCAGGTAAGTAACCGCGTCTGCCTGCAAAGCTCTTTTACAGGCATCATCCAATCGCTGGGAGCCATAGGATTTATGGAGCTGGATGACCCCCATAGCTCGTTTATATCCTATTTCAGGATAGTCTACCGCGGTGATTATTTTCTCAATACAGCCCAGCACGTGCTTGCCATGTATGGCCGCTTTCTTTTTAAAAAATTCAGGGCTCCAATCGCTATAGTATTTATGGGTACTGCTAAGATGTTCTTTATTGGTATTATAACTGCCTTTTGATGGGTTGCGCTGGTGCAGGGCGATTCGCTGATGATAGTAATATACTTCTACCACGGAACTGGTATAATGGATGGTGGTTTCCTTTCCTATATAGCGATAGGGTGCGCTGTAATAGCTTTTATCCGGGGAGAAGTATACATAGCCTATTTTCTGAACCTTTGCCCTTCGGTAGCCTTTCAGTTCATAGACTGTCTCCGGCAGTGGCTTTAGGTATTCCCGCTCCACAGATTGGAAGAGTTCCCTGCGACTGGCTTCTTTGCGGGAGAACAAGAGGTCATTATACCGCTCCAACAAGCGTTTTAACTCCCGGTTCAGATCTTCCAAAGAGAAGAAGCTCATCTCCCGGAGGGGATAATAGATCCGCTGGTAGGCAAGGTTTACGGCATTCTCCACCAAGGCTTTATCTTGCGGGGCATAGCCCCGGGCAGGATTGATCACACAGTCGTAATGCCGTGCGAAGTCTTTAAAACTCCTGTTTATGTCAGCCTCATACCTGCTGGCACGGGTAACCGCTGATTTTAGATTGTCGGAGACAATGGCTTTAGGGACGCCTCCATAAAAGTGCAGGGCATTACAGCAACAGGTAATCAGGTCCTCTCGTTTCTGGCTCCTGCAGGCTTCCACGTAAGTGTACTGGCTGTTGGGAAGGATGGCTACAAATACTTCTACCGGGATCAGTTCACCGGTTTCCTTATCAATAATTTGGAGCTTTTTGCCGGCATAATCAATAAAGACTTCATTCCCAGGATCGTGTTCAAGTTTCATCGAACCTTTGACCTTGGCATATTTGCGCCGGTAGTGTTCCATAAACTGGGTATAACCATAAGGATCTTTAGCCTGCGCTACATATTCCTGATAATGGTATAAAAAAGTAAACCCTGGATGATTCCGGGCTTTATTGACCCCCTCAAAATATAACATCAGTTCCTCATAACGAGGGTTGTCAATAGTAGTGTGGGAAGGAAAAAGCTTTTCTAAGCCAGCATTATCAAGGGCCAATAATTCCTTAAGGGAAGAACCGCTGGCCTTGAACAGCCGCATATAAGTATTTACCGTATTGCGGGAGATCCCAAGGGTGGCACCTATTTTACGGTTGCTAAATCCATCGAGATGTAAGGAAATAATTTGTTTTAAGTCCATTGGATCAAGTGTATTGGCCATATCGCTTGTTTTTAAGCGACAAGGTATTATTTACTTGATCTTTCAAAGTGGCACAAAACGAACCGAAACAACTGGCACAAAACGAACCGATATAGGCTTAACTAAAAACCAAAAGTGGCACAATTTGAACCGAAATGCCTGGCACTAACCGACCGAAATCACTGGCACAAATCGATCCGAGATATCCA
>NZ_JAVRHM010000050.1:0-2643 GCF_031846525.1 Autumnicola patrickiae | reverse complement strand
CCACACATTCCCCACATGAAGAAACTCCATTAATTTCTTTGGCTAACGGGGCGAAAAATATCACTATCCTTTATTAAATTTAAATAGACTCTTTGTGTGGCCGCTTTTTAAATTGGTGCTAGAAATAAAGCCCGAGACACATTCTGGTCGAAATGTAAAAAAGCCCCTGAATTAGTGGTTCAGGAGCTTGTTGATAATTTCAGTGGTGCCCCTTTCAGGAGAGCCCGTTCAGAATATTGTTCAAATCAAAGATACATTTCCTTAGGGTCTTTTTCTAAAATTTTAATTATGGGACGAAGAAAAGTTTCTATGGAAGTCATCAATCCCAATGCAGCCGGGATTGATATTGGTAGCCGCTCACACTATGTAGCTGTTGGGCAGTCAAAAGATGATGTGAAGGAATTTGGTGTGTATGCCGAAGAACTTACTGCACTTGGACAATGGATGAAATCAAAGGATATTACCACTGTCGCAATGGAATCTACAGGTGATTATTGGCAAAACCTTTTTACAGAGCTGGTTAAACAAGGTTTTGAAGTGGTACTTGTCAATGGGAAATTTACCAAACATGCCAAAGGAAAGAAGACAGACGTGAAGGATTGCCGGTGGATCCAGCAACTGCATACCCTGGGACTTCTTTCTGGGAGTTTTCTTCCAGATGAAACCACAGAGAAGCTGCGGACTTATTGCAGGCAGCGTGGCAACTGGGTAGATCAGGCTGCTTCCACTACTCATAAAATGCAGAAATTCCTGAAGTTTTTAAACTTTAGGCTTGATGTGGTGGTCAAGGATATTTGTGGCCTTACAGGACTTGCAATTATTGGAGATATCTGCAAAGGAAATTTAGATCCGGAAAAACTTGCAAAGCACCGGCATTACAACTGCAGAAAGTCAGAAGAAGAGATAGCCAAAGCATTGCACGGTAATAACAGGGAAGATTTCCTTTTCGGCCTAAAGCAGGAATACGAAACATACCTGTTCCTGCAAAAGAAGATCGATGAGTGTGATAAACAGATGGAAGAATTCATCAATGCAGAGCTCAAAAAATTCCCTGCCAAAAGAGCACTTAAAACCACCGAAAAGCCACACAAAAGGATCAACAAAAATGCTCCAAAAATTAAAAATCTCAACCAGGTAGCCTATCAGTATTTTGAAGGTGTGGACCTTTTAGCCATAGAAGGCTTGAGCCACGCTACAGTAGTGTCTATCATGGGTGAGATTGGGCCGGAAGGATTCAAGAAATTTGAATCTGCCAAACACTTCACCTCCTGGTTAAGGTTAGCACCGAACAACAAGATATCCGGAGGAAAGATTTTAAGCCACAGAATACCAAAAGGTAGTAACCGGCTAAAAATAGCTTTCAGGCAGGCAGCTAATTCAATAGGGAATTTAAAAGATACACATCTGTCAAATTTCTTTAGAAGAGTAGCTTTCAGAAAAGGCAGAACTGCTGCAGTCTCTGCCACAGCCAGAAAATTGGCAGTGATAATCTGGAACATGATGGTAAAAAAAGTGCCATATCTTCCTCCAACTGAATACCTATTCCTCGATCAAAAGCGAAAATTAAAGATGGTGGCGCGGCTAAAGAAAAATATAGCTAAATTGGAGCTCAAACCAGAAGATTTGGGGTTTTCACCAACCTTAGCACCAACCAATTAATTTGACGTTAGTCAGAATTTAACAAAATCAAGATGAAAAACAGAATTCCAATTTTAATATTGATGATTGCAAGTTTTATTTCGTGTAAAAATGAACCAGAGAAAAATAGAAATACCGAAAATGTTGAAACAAAAACTAAAAATGTTTCATCTGATTTACAGCTTGACCATTTCAATATTTGGGTTAAAAATCCGAAAACTGGCAAAGAACGATTAACCGAAATTGGATTTACTTCTGTTCCCGATTCACTTTCGGAAGTTCATAAAGGACAAGGAACAGCAGGGAAATATTTCAATTTTTTAAATGGCTACCTTGAGCTAATTTTTGTTTATGACGAAAACGAATTGGAGGAAAATATCAAAAAAAATAAGGATTTAGATTTTACGGAAAGAGCCAACTTTGAAAAAAATGGTGCTTTACCGTTTAGTCTTGCTCTAAAAGTAAAGGATTATGATGCGGAAAAAATTCCTTTTGAAAAAGTGAGTTATCATCAAGATTGGATGGAGGAGAATGCAAATATATATTCAGCTAAAAATTCAAAAACACATCTTCAAGAACCCTCGATTTTTGTCGTTTATCCAGAAATTGAATCCGACCGATTTGAAACAATATCAGACCTAAAAAATATTCCAGACGAATACGCATTTGCAAGGGAGTTTTATAAGCATCCAAATGGAGCGAAAAAAATCACAAATATTGTCATCACATCGACTGACTTAGATTTAGAAACAGAAACGATAAAAGCGGTTAACGGAATTCCACACTTGACTGTAAGAAATGGAAAAGAACATTTAATGGAATTATACTTTGACAATAATTTTCAGGATAAAACATTTGATTTAAGACCTGAATTACCATTGATTGTATATTTATGATAAAGGAAAACGTGTGGCAACAACTTATAAAAACAATGCTTAATTATTTCTTGAATCGAAACTCTTTGCTTGCTTGCTCAGCTGATTGTCCTGCGGACAATCACGCTCT
>NZ_JAVRHM010000005.1:0-202188 GCF_031846525.1 Autumnicola patrickiae | reverse complement strand
GTTACTAGCAGCAGTCATAGCCTTGTCCCTAACGGGATATCGAAATTTGGCAATTATCAGGCGCTCCTTATTATATGCTAAGTCCATTATACTCCAAGGACCTCTTTCTTTTTTTGCTTGCATTCCTCTCCTTTCAGTCGTCGGATGCAGAAAAAGAAACAAAAAAGTCTAGGCTCACGAAACTTTATCTAAATTTATCGTTCAATTTTTAAATTTTAGGAACTCGCCACTAATTTAAGATGAAGCTTCATGATTCCTTTGGCTCAAACAGCCTAAAATTTTACGGAATCTTCACTTTAAATTTTACGATAAACTTTCGATAGGCCGAGAAGAATTGTCAACCATATTCGTTTTTAAAATTAATAATATGAATGGACACTATTTTTAAGTCGCCGTCGAAATTTTGCAATTATTGGCACAGGTCTCTGTTATAAGAAAAGTGTGAAAAGAGGGTTTAAAATCCCAGGCTTCCTCTTTTCAAAACCTACTGGTTCTTGTCTCCTGCTTCCTGATTCAAAAAATCTCCCGCAGCTATCGCAGACTCTTTTTCAAAACTCTTCACTCCTTTTGCGTTAGGGATAGCAGCGGCATCCTTATAGCGGAAAAAAGTCTATGCCCAAATTTGACAATTATCGGCCTCTTTATATATACTTACTTCCTCACTATTCCTAAAACCGCTATAAGATAGAGCGGATAGCCCGGCCGCGACCTTTTCCGGGAGCGGAAACGTCTAAATAAATTCTAAAAATTTACATAAAGAAGTTCCAAACGAGTCCAAAACGGACAAGGAAGTCGGTGTAGGGATAACCGGGTGCAGAAAAGTGGGTATTTCCGGTGATGAGGGAATTGAGATGTTCCAGTTTGAAAAATATCCTGGTTTGCTGAACTTTTCCGTTAAAAAAGAAATCCACAACGGGGAAACCTCCTAAATTCTGTTGATTTTGAACAAAGAATTCTCCTAAAACAGAGTCATATCCATTCATTTCATATTTTGAAAAATACTTGAATGTGAATCCTGTCTGTAGATATAAGGCTTTTTGAAACCAGTGATCCTGATAATAAAAAGAGTTACGGGTAACAAAATCTGGTAATTTTAGTACATCTGCACCATTAAACACATTCTGATACATCAAGGTATGATACATTCCAAATTTGCCATATTCCAGTTCCCGTTCTGCCTTCACCTTTAAATATCTTACCTGATCGCCATATTGGAAAGGCTTTACCACACCAGCATCAGTTAATTCAAAATACGTGTGGTTCTGGATTTGGGTAAGGTTGGCTGTAGCATTAAATAGCTTTTTAGAATCTATTTTAAAATGGAGATTTTGGGAATTAATATTGTCGAAATCGTTTTGCCAATTGTAATTTATATAATCACTTTGATATAGCAGAAAATTGTAATTAGGGTTTCTGCTGCTTTGGTTAAATCCAAACTCTATTTGATTTTCCTCATTAAGCGCATAAGAGGCGGTGGCCCTTAAAAAATTTCCCGACAAATCGCCACCTATGTTTAATGATGCCTCGGCATCAAGATTAAAGCCCTGAATATTCTTTTTATATTCTCCTCCCACAGAAACTACTGAACCCATCAATCTATTCGTGATGGTTTGGTTTTCCAGGACATAAATAGAATTATAACCGTAGTTGTAACGATTAAAGCCTGCCCGGAATTTAAATTCTCCCAGAATATTATTTCGGAAATTGACATTGGCCTCGTTGTAAACTTCTTGCAGCCTTGTTTCATCCCGAAGGTTAGTGGTCTCGAAGGATTTTCCGAAAAAATCTGGCGCTGCTGATTCCTGGGAAAAATGAAATTTTCTGTAGTTGGATTTAAACACGTGCCCAACCGAAAGACTATTTAAACTATCTGACGCCGGATTGGTTAAAAAGTACTTGTGATCAAGGTAAAATCGTTTGCCGTGTAAAGTACTTTCGGCATTCTCAAACCTAACGTCTAATAGGGAACGGTCATCAAATTCTTCTTCTTCATTTAAATATTGTTCCAGTGCCTGGTCAGACAATCCTCCGTTTTCTTCATTCAGAAGGTTCTGAGATACAAAATGAGTGCGGAGCTGATACTTGTTATTGGCAGTTTGGTAATTGGCGGTGGTACGGAAGATCCCTGTACTGGTTAGGATATGTTGAAATTTACCAAGCGCCCTCACTCCTTTATAGGCTACTGAAAAGTTTAACCTGTCGCTTGTGTTTATCGTGAAAAATGCATCCAACTGCTGTCCCTGCTCGGGGACGGTTTTAAAATAAAGTTCGGTTAATGGCGTGGGAACGCGGTAATAGCTAATATCTTCAGTCTCAAAGAAACCAAAATGCCTTGCCTGTGCCCCGAATTGAGGCATTATTGTATTAAATTCAGGGTTATGACTAAGAGAAGTATAGGGCTGTGCTGTGTTTGAGAACGGTAGAAGCTCAAAGTTATCCTTCCGAAGATAATTAAACCGATAATCCTTTTTTATATTAAGTGTGGTATCTACGTAAGTCGTATCATTATCGTAAGAAATGATCTGAAACAGATCTATAGGTGGTACCGCAACAGAATCTGCTTGTGCTGCACCGGGTTCACCCTGGGTATTCCCGGTTGGGGAAAGTGTCCTTTCCTGGGCTTGTGAAAACAATGAAGTGAAAACAAAAATTAAAGTGAAAAACGCTTGTTTCATTAGTGAATTTGAGATAACACAAAAGTATAATATTAAATGAATTGAACCAGAAAATGGTCTAAACAAAAAAACCACCCCGAAGGGTGGCTTAATAACCTAAAATTGGTTTATTTATTATTCTTCAGAATCATCTCCTTCAGAATCATCTCCTTCAGAATCATCTCCTTCAGAATCATCTCCTTCAGAATCATCTCCTTCAGAATCATCTCCTTCAGAATCATCTCCTTCAGAATCGTCTCCTTCAGAATCGTCTCCTTCAGAATCGTCTCCCTCAGAATCATCTCCTTCAGAATCGTCTCCCTCAGAATCATCTCCTTCAGAATCGTCTCCCTCAGAATCATCAGTGTCTTCGTCTTCATTCACATAAGGATCACCTGCACCAGCATCTTCTCCAAGAGTAAAATCTACGCTTCTTTCAGATATAAAATCACCAGGAATTACAACAAGCTCCTCACCAGCATAACTTAAAGTAACAGAACCTGCTTCTGACATACCATCTCCATAAGAATCAAAAACTGTAAACGTATATTCCCCGTCAGGAAGGCATCTTGAAACATTAGCTGCTTCTGCTCCATCTGCAAAACCACCTCCTGATAAAAGCACAGTTCCATCGTTATCTACAACATTCCATGAGGTTTCGCTGGCATAAGCATCAAATGCAAAATCAACTGTTAATGGATTATCACAAGACCAGGATACATTTAAACGGAAATCATCTCCTACTAAAACGTCTTCTGCTGAAGAAATACCTAAAATAAGGGCTGCTCCATTAGGAGTAAGATTAACATCGTCAACATTTACAGTAAATACACCTTCATTTGTACCACCGGGAACTGTAACTGTTTCTGGAATTGAATAAGCCTCTTCACTTAAAGTAGTAGCATCTCTTACTTCAATATCAAAAATCCTGTCGTTACTTACGATATTAGCAGTATAAACACTCACGTCATAAGTTGTACTTCCACTAAGTGGAACCGTAGTATTTACAGGACCCATTTCAAGCGCTGCATAATTAGGCGCCGTAAACTCATCGTCTGTTTCACACCCAACAAAGAAGGAAGTGGAAACGAAGGCAGCCATGATTAATAAATATTTTTTCATAATGTAATATATATTTTATTAGAAATTAAATATTGGCTTTAGGGAGACCCAATTTGCGCCTCCCAGCCAAATTAATCCCGAGGACTAGTTAATACTTGGATTATTTTGAATCTCACTAAGTGGAATTTCCAAAGTCAACTTATCGGCGTTATAAGGAATAGATTCTCCGGCATTAGTAAGGTGATTAGGTCCTCTGGTAATCGTAGCCATATTTCTTTTCATCGCCAGGTAACTCTTACCTTCACCCCAAAGCTCAATTCTTGTTTGCAGGTAAATTTCCTCTTCAAGATCTGCACCAGACAGGTCATCTACATAAGAAGAATCATCCACTCTCTCGTCAAGAAGCATTTTTAATGTTTCTCTTGCAGTAGCTTCGTCACCGGTCTTGGCAGCAGCTTCAGCATGAAGTAAATACATTTCTGCAACCCTCATATAAAGGTAATCGGTAGTAATATTACGTTGTGCTCCAATAGTACGTGCAGGATCATAGAACTTATTTACAGGAAATAAGATACCATTACCACGTGCATCTGCAAACTGTGCTTTACGAACATCATCTGCAGGAATTGCAGCATATAGATTAGCATCTATAGATTTTGGATCTCCTGCCCAGGCATAGCTGTAAGAAAAAAGATCTACCTGTCCCCACCATGAAACCAAATCAAGTCCCTGGTCAAGAGTGATATCTACACCCCACATCCATCCTGGAATATTTACATCATTAAAACCACCACCATAAGGATCTGTATCAGGACCATCGTGACGCATATAAGAAACTTCTTCAGCAGTCATAAGAGAAAAACCACCGTTATCGATAACATCACGGGTTACTGTTTTAACTTCTTCATAATTCCCCATAGCAGCATAAACGTATGCTAATAAGCCTTGAGCAACTTCTTTGTTAACTTCCTGCTTTGCAGATCTGTTAAAGCCATCTAAAAGCTCAATAGCATCCTGCAAGTCAGAAACCATTACATCATAAACCTCTGAAGTTGGGCTTAAAGGCAAAGCTGCAACATCAGTTGTAGTGTAAAGAGGTAAAATAGGTTCTGAAGGATTATATTCCTCAGAAAAATACTGTGCAAGGTAAAAATACCCATAAGCTCTAAGGGCTTTTGCCTGACCCATAAAATACTGTCCTTCTTCTGTTTCTGGCACAGCATCGTTACCACCAAGTTGTTCAATAACTAAATTTGCCGAGAAAACAATTCTATAGTAATATCTCCATGGCTTATAGTTGTCAATATCTGTATAATCAATAGTTGATTGCATTTGGGAAATACCAGAATACCAACCGTAGGTTAATCCTGCCAAAACCATGTCTGCAGACAGTAAATCCCCATAAATATCATAACTTTTCTGTCCAAAATCATCATGATCCAAATCTGTTCCACCCGTACCAGTATTATACATTAATGCATAAATACCAGAGATGTTTGCTGCCTGGAGACCAGGATTCTTATCAGAATAATCAGCAATTTGCCTGCTAGAAACGAACTCCGTTGGTTCGGTTTCCAGAAACTCTTCGCTACAGCCAGTGAAAGCAAGGGAGGCTATAGCTATTCCTAAATAATATCTAATTTTCATTTTCATTTTTTTTAATTAAAAGTTCACTCTTACACCTGCAGTGAATGTGGAAAGCGGAGAGTACCTGTAAGTACTGGACTGCCCTGCCTCTGCAGTAGACGGGTTGAACCCATCTCTTTCAGACAATAAGAATAAATTGTCTCCACTAAGGGAAATAGTCAATGAGTTTAATCCTATACTTTCAGTAAAAGCACCAGGAACACTGTAGGCCAATTGTACGTTATTAAGCGCAAGATAATCTGCCTTAGTTATAAACCTAGTTGAGGATGCGTTAACGTTTTGGTCCAGATTATTAGACAAACGTGGAACGTTAGTCATATCACCTGGCTCCTGCCATCTGTTAAGGATATCTGTATGCCAGTTGTTTCCACCCACAACGCGGTTATGCATTAAGCCGGCATAAGCACCGTCATAAGAATATCCACCAATACTGTAAAGGAACTGCGCGCTTAAACTAAAGCCTTTGTAACCTGCAGCCAAATTAAAGGCACCACGTACATCTGGAATTGCAGACTGACCTGTATAATGTTCTGTCGCCTGGCTATAAACCTTTGTTGTAGATTCCATAATATCACTCTGGTCCACATCTGGGTTTGCTTCAAGGTAATTTAACATATTTGCAATTTGCTCACCAGTTTGGAATGAGCCATCCCCATTTCCATCAACATAATACACTTTCCAAAGAGAAGTACCATCTGCAGGGTCTACACCTACAAAATCCCTTGTGTAAAAATCATAAATGGAATGACCTGCAGACCTACCATAAAGTCCCTGCTGATCTAAAACCTTTGGTTCTCCGGTAGAAGGATCTATAGGCATTCTCAACAGTTCATTCTCAATTATCTCCCCGTTTATGCTTACATCAAAAAATGCATTTGTGGTTTTTATAATATGTCCTGTAAGATCAAATTCAATACCCTGGTTTAACAATTCCCCGTCATTTACGGTAATAATAGCCCTACCACTTGAAGGTTGAATCCTTCTTTCAAATAGAAGATCGTCAGTATTTTTTCTATAAAAATCTACAGAACCATCTAGAAATCTTCCAAGACTAAACTCTACACCCGTCTGGAACATTTTTGAAGTTTCCCAGGTTAAATCCGGGTTTCCAACTGCATCAAAAGAAAAAGAAGGTTCATCATTTAAGTTTCCAATATCAAATCTATCATATCCAGGATAAAAACCTATACCTCCCTGTTCTCCAATAAGACCATAACTAGCCTTTAATTTCAGGAATGTAAAGAGACCCTGATCCTGCATAAAACCTTCATTTGAAAGTACCCATGCACCACTTATAGATCCAAAAGTATCCCATTTATCTTGTAAGAATCTTGAAGAACCGTCCCTTCTGGCACTACCAGAAAGAAAATACTTATCATCAAAATTATAGTTAATCTGACCAAAGAAACTCTCTAGTGTGAAATCATCTGTATAAGAACCCGGAAGAGAACTTCCTACAACAGCATTGTTCAACTCTGTTCCATCAGGATTTATTAAGTTATTTTTAGAAACAAACAACGTCTGTCTTGCCCAGGAATTACTTTCATGAGCAACAAGAGCATCTATAGTATGTCCTCCAAAACTCTTGCTGTATCTCAACAACTGTAAGAAGTTATAAGTAAAAAGCTCTGTTTTTTCTTTATAAATAGAACCTCCCTGTCCGGCACTAGGACCGTAAAATGGATTCTGAAGACTATTGAAGCTGTCGTTATAGTACTGTGTACCAAACCTGGTTTCTAAACTTAATCCGTCAGTAATATCTGCTTTTAAGAAAGCATTGGTATCAAATGTATGTCTTTTAGAGTTACTACCACTGTAATTTGCATCTGCGATAGAGTTGGTAAGACCTCCAAAACCACGACCTTCACCATAGTCGTACTGTGGCCCACCATAAATAGGGTCATTTACAATTCCTCCTTCTGCATCACGAAGGAATAAAGGATAAATAGAAGGAATGTTATCTACAAACCAGAAAACACTACCAGAATCTTCAGACTGTCCGTTATTATTCGTTTCTGAAAGAGAGTAGCCCATGTTTACAGAACCAGAAAGCCAGTCCTTAACCTGGTGCGTCAAGTTTAAACGACCTGAAATCCTTTCAAAATCTGAATCGATAATATAACCTACATCATTAAGGTAACCAACAGATGAATAGTAGCTGGTAGTTTCGTTACCTCCACTAATCTTAAGGTTAGCTTCTGTACGGGTTGAAGTCTGGAAACCATAATCTTCCCAATCTTCCGGATCGTATCTTCTTGTAACTCCAGGCCTTACCATCCTTGTTTCAGGATCAATTAATTGCCCACCATTTTCAACATTCCACATGTTGTATTGTGGCTGAACACCAGACCCAGAAAATAAAGTTTGGTTAGCAAAAGCAATAGGATCCCTACCTTCGGCAACACCACGATTATATAGACCTTCCCAACCAAGAGCAATATATTGCTCCGGAGAATCTATTGTATTATATCGAGGCAAAAGACTAAAGTTAACACCAGTTCTGGTACTAACCTCGACTTGTGATCTTCCAGCCCTACCTTTTCTGGTAGTAATTACAACCACACCGTTAGCCCCACGAGCACCGTAAATAGCGGTTGCAGCGGCATCTTTAAGAATAGTGGTAGAAGCAATATCTTCTGGGTTAATACCGGCAAGACTAACATCCCCAGCAGGATTGTCTGTAGTACCAGGATTATTAGCTGCATAAGGAACACCATCTACCACATAAAGAGGAGAAGTGTTACCATTTACAGAACCTATACCCCTAATACGAATATCAGGCGTACTACCCGGCTGTCCCGATGAGTTAATTACCCTAACACCGGCAACCTCACCTGTTAAAGCCTGAGCAACGTTAGATACGTTTTTACGGTTTAGCAACTCAGCATCCACAGTTTTTGCCGAACCGGTAAAGGACTGCTTTGTACTGGTACTATACCCGGTAACAACAACTTCTTCCAAAGCTGCGGCATCAACATCAAGTTCAACATTAATACTACTACCTGCTCCTACTGGAACTTCTTGTGTAGCAAAACCGATGTAACTAAAAACCAAAACCTGACCCTGATCTACGGAAATACTAAATTCCCCATCAAAATCTGTTTGTACACCCTGGTTTGTTCCCTGGACAATTACATTCACCCCAGGTAGAGGCAAACCTTGATCATCCGTAACTGTCCCGGTGACAGTTTTTTCCTGCGCAAAAGTAATTTGCACCACCAACGCCAGTAACAGCGTCAGCATTCCATTTAATCTTCTTTTCATTATTATTTAATTTGAATTAGCCTGCGCCAAAAATCATAATAAATTACTAATAAAACAAAATATATTTCATTTTTAATTTCTTAAAACCTCAACATCACTCTAACTTCATCGCATATTTTGTTAAATTTGGCACCGAAATCAACGCGGAATATTTCTTAAAAATGCTTAAAAAATTCAGATCTTCCTTTAGCGTAGCAGGAACAGATGAAGCAGGCCGCGGCTGCCTGGCCGGACCGGTTACTGCTGCTGCTGTTTTACTACCTCGTAATTTCAGGTATGCTCTTTTAAATGATTCAAAAAAAACAAGCCTCAAAAATCGCAATATCTTAAAAATTGAAATTGAGCGTCGCGCAGTATGTTTCGGTGTATCTCATGTTTTTATGGACGAAATTGATGAAATTAACATCCTTAATGCTTCCATTCTTGCCATGCACAGAGCCATTGAAAAACTGTCTAAATGTCCCGAACATATTTTAGTGGATGGAAACAGATTTAAACCCTATAAAAACGTTTCACATGACTGTATTATTAAAGGAGATGGCAAATATTTGAGTATTGCAGCAGCTTCAATTCTCGCAAAAACGCATCGCGATGCCTATATGGAGAAAATTCATGAAGAATTTCCCATGTATAACTGGAAACAAAATAAGGGTTACCCAACTTTAGAACACCGGGCGGCAATCAAAGAATTTGGCATTACGAAATATCACAGAAAAAGCTTCAGACTATTACCAGAGCAACTGGAATTAGATTTCAACTCTAAATATTAACTTTTACATTAATGAAGAGATTTTTATTCTTCCTTTTATACCTATTATTATTTACCGCATGTGAAAATGATGCGGAAAAAAACTTACCTATATATAATGAGATCCATGAGGACGCATCTGTTATTATTCAATCACCCGATTTAAAGGAATTTTTTTCCCAGGTTTCTCAAAATCCTCTTCTTTCCGACAAAGTCTTTCAAATTGAAGATTTGAAGGATCAACTGAATTTTATCGAACACATAGATAGCATAGGAGAAAGTATAATAAGTATCCGGAAGACTGAAAAGGAGGAGTCCCATTACCTGCTGGTGACCAAAGGACAGCCAAAAATCAACCTGGATTCTATTGGGAATAAGTCTTTGGAAACTTTTAAGGCCGAAAACTGGCAAATTAAGCACTACACTTTAGAAGGAATCAGCACTTATATTTCAGAAAAAGGAGGGAATTTTTTGGCCAGCAATTCCCGGGAAGTACTGGAGAAAAGCCTTCAGGATAAAAGCAATGTCGAAAATGGCAATTTTCGGCAGTTAGTTGCGGCGACAGATAAAGCAAAAACTTCAGTATTTATCAATCATCAAACGAATACAGGTATACAGGCATTTTTTGAAGGCTTACAAGTAGGACGGGATCAAAAATTGGCAAATTGGAGTGCTGTTGATCTCGAATTGGAAGAAAAAGCAATCAGGTTTAACGGAATTGCCATTACAGCGCAGGATTCTGCATCAATTCTGAATATTTTTAAAGGTACTGGAGTAAACCGGAACGAAATTGCACAAATAACACCATCTTCTGCTTCAGGTTTTCTCTCTTTTACCTTTAATAATGCGGAAATACTTCAGCAAAACCTTAAAAAGACTCAACATGACACCATTTTTGAAGCTGTTGATCTTTATTCTGAAGTAAATGAAGTAGGTCTTATATATATAGAGGGAAATCCCCTTTTCATAATGAAATCCATTAATATTGAAAAAACTTTTCAGAAGGTGCTTTCTAAGAGCAGTGCCAAATTTGGCAATTATCGGGATACAGAAATTTTTTCAATCGATGAAACTCCGGAATTCGTCAGAAGTTTTTCTTCTTTAATTACTATTGAAAATCCAAAATACTTTATCCGGCTGAATAATTTCCTGATTTTTGGCAGTAGCACAAATGTTTTGGAAAAAGTAATTGTTGACTTTCTAAACAACAATTCCCTGAGCGAAAAGGCATATTACCAGGAAGCGATGGAGCAACTTTCTTCGGAATCTTCTATGCTTATGGTTGCAAACGGAAAGGATTTTTTACCATTACTAACCAAGGCTGTTCCTGAAAACGCAAAATCTGATGTCCTTAATATAGACCTTCAGAATTACAGGATTGGCGCGGTACAATTTGTCCAGGAAGATGATTTTGCGCATATTCACGGCATTATTCATGAGTCTGAGCAGACGCAGAGTTCCAACGCAGCGCCTGAAGAGGTATTCTCTGTTGCTTTGGAAGCCGAATTGGCCACACGTCCGTTTTTCTTTAAAAATCATCTTACCAACCAGATGGATATCGCGGTGCAGGATGTAGACAACACGCTATACCTCATCTCCAACAAGAATAATATTTACTGGAAAAAACAGCTAAAAAGCAGAATTATCGGAAACGTCCACGAAATGGACCTCCTAAAAAATGGTAAATTTCAGCTTGCCTTCGGCACACAGAATTCTGTAGAAATACTTGACCGGAACGGAAATAACGTGAAACCTTTTCCCCTTCAGTTTAACGATCCTATTACTCAACCACTTTCTGTTTTTGACTATGACAACAACAGAAAGTTTCGTTTTGTCGTCACGCAGGAAGACCGTATTTATATGTACAACGGCGACGGAAAACCTGTAAAAGGTTTCGACTTCAGCAAAGCGGCTTCAGAAATTACTAATCCGCCAAAGCATATACGAATCGGCACCAAAGATTACATCCTGATCGCTGAAAACTCCGGAAAAATTAATATCCTGAGCCGGCAGGGAGATGTACGTGTTCCTGTAGCCGAAACTTTTGATTTATCGGGAAATGACTGGTATGAATACCAGGACAGGTTTATTTCTACCAGTGCTGCAGGGGAATTAATAAGTATTGATCAGCTGGGAAAAGTGCAGAAAGAAAACAGGAATCTTGCAGAAAACCACTATCTGAACGCTACTCCAAAAACTTTGGTAACGCTTTCGGATAATATCCTCTCTATTGAAGGAAAAAAAGTAGAGCTTGATTTTGGACTTTACACCAAACCGCAGATATTTTACGTTAACAACCGGGTTTTAATTTCGGTGACAGACACTCAGGCGAAGCGGGTGTACATTTTCAATTCCAATGCTGAGCTTTTAGAAGGCTTTCCTGTTTACGGCACTTCTCAAATCGACCTCAATAATGCAGATCTGGACAGAAACCTGGAGTTTGTGGTGCAGGGAGATGATAATGCGATTTTATATTACAAATTTTGATTCTCTTGTGATAGAATTTTCTTCCGAAGAACATGCTTATACTTATTTTTAGAAAATCCTGTAACCGAGGCTTAGGGTAAAGTTATTGCTATGGCCAACTTTCCATTGGGGCGTTTTATAGGATCTACCTATATAATACCTGCTTTCTATACTAAAGGATTTAAAGGAATATCCCAAACCAAATAAAAGACTTGCCGCACCAGCATCCTTGAGATCAAATTTTCTATTTAAATCAGATCCATCTATTCTCGTTGCTTTTGTTGAAGAATTCAGTATTTTTTCAACTGCAACGCCACCATTAAGGAAAAAATTGGAATTTTCTTTTGTTAAAACGTAATATCTGAAAGCCAGCGGTATTTCTATTGCAGCATAATCTATTTCGAAATATGCGTCTACTCTTGCATAAGTGGCATTAGGATTGGAAGGCACATTAGCAATAGTAAAATAAGCGACACCTTCATCTCCACTCTTAAATTTATAATAAGTCGGTTCAATAAAAAATGACCATTTTCTATTAAGAAATGGAAAGAAGTATTCGGCTTCCATTCCTAGCCTGAGGTTTGTCTGCAATTGCCCCTCAACCATATTTCCAAATTTTCCCTGGTCTATCTTTAAAGCGGAAATACCGGCCCCTACTTTAACCTTGACATTAAAAAAATCTGTATCCTTTCTTTGGGTAAAATTCTCATAATTAGAACTGGTACACTCGTTATAATTTACAAAATAGCGCACAAGTTCTCCACGCCTGTAATCGAGATTTTTAAAAGAATTAATAGTAGCAGAAGGACATTTTACATCCTGCCATAATTGCTGTTTGTACCTGGAGTTGATCCCAACTTTGTTTTCTGCCGTGTTATATTTTTTAAAAATTAACTGCTCTGGATCTGATCCTTCTACTGAATAAAAAAATCGTTCCAAACCGCCCTCGCGATAAAAATAAAGATTTGCCGCCCCTTCCACAAGGCTTTGTAAAAACACCCTCTCTTCCTGAAAGTCTGGATTTCTATCGTTGCTCAATTTAGAATAATCACTATCGCTCCTATCCATCCTTACATCCACCCTCATATAATGGTAATGCTCCGGCACCCCGAATTCACGTACCTGATCAATGGTACGGGTTTGAATATCCACACTTTCTGATGATTTAAATTCCAGTTGCGTTGGATTATTTATCCAAACCTCTTTTTTAATTAAAGCATGTAAAGTATCCCCGGAATTAGTAATTAAAAATCCCTTCTGGAAGTCGTTTTGTGCATAGCTACTGAGACAAAAAAAGGTAAAAAGGACAAGAAGTATATCTTTCATTTTAATGATGTGAAGAACGCTGGTGATGAATTAAATTACAGAGCAAAAAGCCCTTTTGTTAAATAATTTAACAAAAATAGAATTATTTTAATTCCAGAATAATAAAATGAAAAAAATTTAGAAATGTTTTCGTTTGTGCAGACCTAATTCAACTCAGCTTCAAAAAGATTTTCAAAATGTATCAGTAATTTTTCCTGAACTTCTGGCAACGGAATCTCTTTCTTACCCAGTTCTACATTAAGGGATGTTACTGCCTTGTCCTGGATCCCGCAGGGTACAATATTATCGAAATATCCCAGATCGGAATTCACGTTGAGTGCAAGTCCGTGCATGGTCACCCAGCGGCTTGCTCTTACCCCCATCGCGCAGATTTTTCTTGCAAAAGGCGTATTTACATCCAGCCAGACTCCTGTTTCGCCTTCACTCCTTTCGGCTTTTAATCCGTATTCCTTAAGGGTTTGGATCACTGCTTCTTCCAGCAGGCGTAAGTATTTATGAATATCAGTAAAAAAGTTATCGAGATCGAGAATAGGATAAGCCACCAATTGCCCGGGGCCGTGATAGGTGATATCCCCTCCCCTGTTTATTTTATAAAAACTGGCGTTTTTATGCTTCAATTCTTCTTCAGAAATCAGCAAATTCGCAGCGTCCCCGCTTTTTCCAAGAGTGTACACATGTGGATGTTCTACCAGAAGCAAATAATTTGTAGTCGCTTCATTTAAATTTTCCCTTCGGTTCTTTATTTTCTTGTCAAGTGTGGCTTTAAACAACTTTTCCTGATAATCCCAGGCCTCCTTATAATCCTGCAATCCCAACCTCTGGATTTCTACTTTCCTGTTCATTTTTCTACCTCTTTGGATTATTCAGAATAATAAGCGCGGCAATCACACCGGGAATCCAGCCCAAAAGTGTTAGGATAAGAACAATAATTATTGAACCACAACCCTTGTCGTAAACCGCCAGCGGAGGAAATAAAACCGACAAAATAGCGCGCCAGATACTCATTTTACTCAAATTTTTCGGCACAAAGATAGAATTAAAATTTCGGCTTTCACTCGCATTGGTGGATAGCCTGATTGTCATTATATTTGCACCTGCCAAAGGTATAAGCCTGGCAATAATTGACAAAATAACATCATGCAGCTATCTGAACAGGAAATCGTAAGAAGGGAAAAATTATCTGCCCTTAGAAAATCCGGAATTAACCCTTATCCAGCCGAACTTTTCCCGGTGGACCACACTACTTCTGAAATAAAATCCAATTTTGAAGAAGGTAAAAAAGTGGTAATTGCGGGCCGTTTAATGTCCAGACGTATCCAGGGAAAAGCATCTTTTGCTGAATTACAGGATTCAAAAGGTAAAATCCAGGTTTATTTTAACAGGGACGAAATTTGCCCGGGAGAGGATAAAAGCAAGTATAACGAAGTTTATAAGAAGCTGCTCGATATCGGTGATTTTATTGGAATTCAGGGAGAACTTTTTAAGACCAAGGTTGGGGAAATGACGGTAATGGTAAAAGATTACAGCCTGCTGAGCAAATCTTTGCGCCCGCTGCCACTTCCTAAAACAGACAAAGAAGGAAATACCCACGACGGATTCAGAGATCCTGAACACCGTTACCGCCAGCGCTATGCAGATTTGGCCGTGAATCCACAGGTAAAAGAAATTTTTGTGAAACGCACCAAGTTGTTCAACGCGATGCGAAATTTCTTTAATGATAAAGGATATTTTGAAGTAGAAACTCCTATCCTTCAATCTATTCCCGGTGGTGCCGCAGCAAGACCGTTTATTACGCATCACAACGCCTTGGATATTCCGCTTTACTTGAGAATCGCGAATGAGTTATACCTGAAGCGATTAATTGTTGGTGGTTTTGACGGTGTTTATGAGTTTTCGAAAAACTTCCGAAATGAAGGAATGGACAGAACCCATAATCCGGAATTTACCGCCATGGAAATTTATGTAGCCTATAAAGACTACAACTGGATGATGGATTTTACCGAAAAACTCCTTGAACATTGTGCGATTGCGGTTAATGGCACCACAGAGGCAACTTTTGGAAAGCACCAGGTAGATTTTAAGGCTCCGTACAAACGCATCACGATGATTGATGCGATAAAAGAGTTTACCGGTTATGATGTTTTCGGAAAATCTGAAAAGGAGCTTTTTGAAGCTGCTAAAGAAATGGGAGTAGAAGTGGATGAGACGATGGGTAAAGGAAAACTTATCGATGAAATCTTTGGTGAAAAGTGCGAAGGCAACTTTATCCAGCCGACTTTTATTACAGATTACCCGAAAGAGATGAGTCCGCTATGTAAGGAACATCGCGATAATCCGGAATTAACCGAACGCTTCGAGCTGATGGTCTGCGGAAAGGAAATTGCAAATGCTTATTCTGAATTAAATGATCCTATAGACCAGCGCGAGCGTTTCGAGGAGCAACTAAAGCTTTCTGAAAAAGGTGATGACGAAGCAATGTTTATTGATGATGATTTTCTTCGTGCGCTGGAATATGGAATGCCACCAACATCCGGACTGGGAATTGGAATGGACAGGTTAATTATGTTCCTTACCAATAACCAATCCATCCAGGAAGTACTGTTCTTCCCCCAAATGAAACCTGAAAAGAAAGCACCTACTCCAAAACCTGAAGATTTCATCAAAATTGGAGTTCCACAGGAATGGGTGGATGTGGTAATGCATGAGTTTATAAGTGTTTCCAAATTAAAGGAAAACAAACCGACTCAGGTGCACCAAAAACTTAACGGACTAAGGAAAAAGAACAAATTACCTATAGCTGCCCTTCAACTGGAAGATGTTGAAAAGTGGTTTTAGATGTTAAGCGCTGTTGGATTTAAACATGAACAGGCTTCGACAGGCTGAGCCGGACTGCACCTCTGGTGCCACACTGAGTTTGTCGAAGTGGAGATTGTAATAAAAAGCCATAGAGCCTGCATGTATTTGTAAAACACAAAACCCTCTCTTCCATTAGAACGAGAGGGTTTTTGCTTTTATTTAAGCGCACCTATTTAGGACCAAAGGCTCCACTAATTTTATTTCCAAGACCTCCAAGTCCATCATCAGATTTCTTTCCTACATTATCTCCTTCAGCATCATCCTCAAGGTATTTATCCACCTGCCCTGCAATTCCGGGAGGCAATCTGTCTTTTAAAAAGGAAGCTACCGTTCTTACTGCAGTTTCTGCCTGTGATTCTGTAATTCCTGCTCTTTGAGCTACTAATTGCACTACTTTTTTCATAATTCTTTTTTTATTTTCCTCTTCAATTTACCTAATTTTATCCAGGTTTTCTAACATCAGATCCGGCTTAACAAAGCATTATTATACTGTTCCTCATGGTTTTATCTTATTAAAAGGAAAATATCGTATGTTAAGCACAACCAGACCTTCAGAAATAAAACTTTTAATTTCCTGTATTTAAAGGATTTTAAGTCCGGATTTTTAACTAATTTTTAAACCTTTCAGGCTCTGAGGAGTCAAAGAAACGCGGCAGATAATTCTTTATATAATATCTCCGCTTAATTAAAACCACAATTAAATAAATTTTCATGATTAAACATTTTTCTTACAAGGCACTTCTTGTGGCTTTGTCCGTTTCTGTTTCCGGTTGTGCTGTTTTTCAGGCAGGAAGTTCTGAAAACACCGCTCAGGCTTCAGAAGATACAGAAGCGAAGAGTAAAGACAAGCTAAAACCTTACAACAAAATAATAACCAAAGATGCACAGAGCGATAAAGGATTGTTTACCGTTCATAAGGTAGACGACAAATATTTTTACGAAATCCCGGACAGTCTATTTAATCGCGAAATGTTAACCGTAACCAGGATAGCGAAAACTGCCAGCGGAATTGGTTTTGGTGGTGGAAAACAGAATACACAAGTTCATAAGTGGGAAAAGAAAGGTGACGATGTTTTACTTCGCGTAGTTTCTTATGAAGTTTACGCGGCAGATTCTTTACCTGTTCACGAGGCTGTGGTGAATTCTAATTTTGAGCCAATCCTTCAGAAGTTTCCTATCCAGACGATGAGAAAAGATTCAGTGTCCAATAATGTTGTTATTGATGTTACTGATCTTTACACTAAAGATATTATGGCTCTTGGCCTTCAGGATGATGAAAGAAAAGAATATAAAGTTTCCCGCCTGGACGACGAGCGTTCTTACATCGACACGATAAGAAGTTATCCTGAAAATGTAGAAGTAAGACACGTTAAGACATATAGCGCAGGAAATCCACCTTCTAACAGTAGTTTAGGCTCTATTTCTTTGGAATTCAGTAATTCCATGATCTTACTGCCTGAAGAGCCAATGGAACGCCGTTATTTCGACCAACGTGTTGGCTGGTTCGCAAGAGAACAGGTAGATTACGGCCTGGAGGCACAAAAAAGCGAAGAAGTACGTTACCTGGACCGTTGGAGACTGGAGGTAAAGGAAGAAGACATGGAAAAATTTAAACGCGGGGAACTTGTAGAGCCAAAAGAACCGATAGTTTATTATATAGACAGGGCAACCCCGGAAAAATGGGTTCCTTATATTAAACAAGGTATAGAAGACTGGCAGGTGGCCTTTGAAGAAGCAGGCTTTAAAAACGCAATTATCGCCAAAGATCCACCTTCAAAAGAAGAAGATCCAGACTGGAGTCCGGAGGATGTGCGTTATTCTGTAGTGCGCTATCTGGCTTCCCCTATTCCTAACGCCAATGGTCCCCACGTGAGCGATCCACGTTCAGGGGAAATACTAGAATCTGATATTAATTGGTACCACAACGTAATGACTTTGCTAAGAAACTGGTTTTTTGTACAAACGGCTGCAATTAACGAAGATGCACAAAGTGTAGCCTTTAAAGATGAAGTTATGGGACGTTTGATCCGTTTTGTTTCTTCCCACGAGGTTGGTCACACACTTGGGCTTCCGCATAACATGGGAAGCAGTGTGGCTTATCCTGTAGAGAAGTTGCGTGATCCTGTTTTTACGGCAGAATTTGGAACTGCTCCTTCGATTATGGATTACGCACGTTTCAATTATATCGCACAGCCCGGTGATGGTGATGTGGCTCTAATGCCAAATATCGGCCCTTACGACAAGTATGCAATAAAATGGGGTTACCGTCCTATTCCGGAGAAAGAAGGAAGAGAAGAAAAAGAAATTCTTGACCAGTGGATTCTCGAACATGCCGGTGATCCTATGTATCGCTTCGGAAGACAACAAAGCGGCGGAGTTATAGATCCCAGTTCACAAACCGAAGATTTAGGTGACGACGCTGTACTTGCAAGTGAATACGGAATTAAAAACCTAAAACGTATTCTACCAAATTTACTGGAATGGACTGCTGAAGATGGTAAAGATTATGAAGATCTTGATGATCTTTACGGTCAGATCGTAGGCCAATACAACAGGTACATGGGTCATGTTGCTGCCAATATTGGAGGAGTATACGAAAATTATAAAACTTACGATCAGGAAGGTGCCGTATATACGCATGTGGATAAAGAGCAACAAAAGCGGGCCATGAACTTTTTGCACACCCAGCTTTTTGAAACTCCGGAATGGCTTATGGATCCCAGTATTTTCAATAAAGTTGAATTTGACGGCAATATTGAAAGGATCAGAAACATGCAGGAAAGGGCGCTAAATAATATCCTGGATTTCGGAAGAATGGCGCGTTTAATGGAAAATGAAGAGGTTAACGGCAGCGAAGCTTATTCCCTGCTAAATATGATGACCGATCTTAGGAAAGGGATCTGGAGCGAATTATCTTCAGGAGGAAAAACAGACAGATATCGCAGAAACCTTCAGCGTGCATACCTGGACAGGATGGAATATCTTATGACCAAAGAGCAGGCAGAAATCCCTGCAAGATACCGGCAATGGGTGACCCAGAGTAGCATTGATGTTGCACAAAGTGACATTCGCCCTGTAGTGCGTGGAGAACTTAAAGTGCTGCAAAGACAGATAAGAAATTCTGTTTATAATTCGGGGGATACACTCACCTGGTACCATTTACAGGACGCATTAGAACGTATCGATTTAATCCTAAATCCTATCGCGAAAGGATAATCCGATTGGTTTAAGAATTTTAAAGCCTGCCATTCACAAAATGGCAGGCTTTTTTATTTCTATCTTCTTGCTTAAATGGTATAGCAGCACCATTTGTTTAACGGTTTTTCACAATACTTCTGTATTCAGCAGTTAAATTTGTAACCGCTTTAAGATTCGAGTTAAAGTAAGATTAAACAACATATAAAATTTCGTCAGACCCTTTTTGTTTCACAATTTTGCCTTTATAATTTATTAACCATAAAATAAAGATGACTATGAAATCAATGATGAACTTTGAAAAATACAGTAAGTACTTTTTCATTTTAGCCCTTTCCGTTGGAATGGCTAGTTGTGACAACGATGATGATGTGACAGATCCAGACCCAATGCCAGATGCAACAGGAACAATCACAGCAAGTGATCAAACATTATCCGGTAATACGCTTGTTATAGAAGATGTAACAGTTGGCCAGGACAGCTGGGTCGTGGTAAGAAATACCGACGACCAGACAATGGCAGCCGAACCTTACCTTATCGAAGATGATGAAGACGGAGAGGTAAGAATCGAATTAAATGAAGACGCAAATCTAACCGGAGATGCCGATGGTGATGACTTTGACGTTTCTCTTTATTCTGATAATCCTACCGAAGGAACACCGGGAACTTACGATGAAAGTATTGATGATCCAATTATGGACGCTAATGATGCAGATGTAACGCAAACTGTAAACACTACTGCACCCAGTATTTATGCTGATGATGATCAAATGGTAACTGAAGAAGGTGATGTTATGTTTAGTAACGTAAACACTGGTTCTACCGGTGGTTATATTGGCCTTTACGGTGAGAATGAAGATGGTACGCCTAATTATGAAGAACAAGTAGGTGTAAGCGAATACATTCAACCTGGTGCCAGTGAAAATGTAACTGCACGATTTAATGAAGGTTACGGTTATGAAACTGGACAAACTTATTATCCAAGATTATATACCGACAATCCTGCTGATCAAAGCTATACCTATTATACATCTGATGGAGCAGAGGATATCCCGGAGACTTATGGTTATGACCCAACATTAGGTACAGGTCGTTTTGTAAGAAACAGCGGTACTACTGCAACACCAGGTGGTTTCACTGTTGGAAACACAGGAGTTGGAACCGGACCTGGAGCCGATATGTAAAAATTTAAATTGAGAAAATCAATTTTTTTTTTTAAAACCGGAGAAAAAATCTCCGGTTTTTTTATGTCTGAAAATGTAAAGTCAGGCTCATAGCATCAGCCAAAGCTCATTCAATTTCCTATTTTCGCGCCTCGCAGTCTTAAAGCATTCGCAATTACTGAAACAGAACTAAAGCTCATTGCCAGCGCAGCAATCATTGGAGAAAGTAAAATTCCAAAGAAAGGATATAAAATCCCGGCAGCAATTGGCACTCCAAGAGAATTGTAAATCAGTGCGAAAAACAGATTTTCCTTTATATTCTTCATCACCTTTTTACTCAGGGTTTTAGCCTTAACCACTCCGTGTAGATCTCCTTTCACTAGCGTAATCTTTGCACTTTCTATCGCCACATCTGTACCGGTTCCCATAGCAATTCCAATATCAGATTGTGCGAGAGCGGGTGCATCGTTGATTCCATCACCGGCCATAGCAACTTTTTTCCCCTCTGCCTGTAATCGTTTTACTTCATTTTGTTTATCCTGCGGCAACATTCCGGCTTTAAAAGAAGTAAGATGCAGTTCTTCTGCAACCGCGGCAGCTGTGTTTTTATTGTCACCGGTAAGCATAATTACCTCAACTCCGCGGCTTATCAGTTCTGAAATTGCCGCCCGGCTGGTTTTCTTAATTGGATCTGTAATGGTGATATATCCGGCGATTTTTCCGTCTACCGCCAAATAAGAAACTGTTTTACCCAGATGTTGTTCTGAAGCGACCTTTTCTTTTATTTCTGAAGGAATTTCAGCCGCGGCTTCTTCCATCATTTTCTCATTGCCAATCGCTATTTTTTCATTCTGAAGCTGCGCCATTACTCCTTTCCCAGTAACCGCATTAAAATTTTCAGCTTCAGAAAGACTTATCTTTTTTGCTTTAGCATAATTTACGGTGGCTTCAGCTAAAGGATGTTCGCTTTGCGAATTTACCGAAGCTATTTTTTCCAAAACTTTCTCTTCAGAAAAACCTGAAACTGCAACAACTTTCTCCACAGATGGTTTTCCTTCGGTGATCGTTCCCGTTTTATCAATGATAAGGGTATCTATTTTATCCATTTGTTCCAGCGCCTGTGCATTCTTAATCAATACACCGTTTTGCGCACCTTTTCCAACTCCTACCATGACCGACATTGGAGTTGCGAGTCCCAGAGCACACGGGCAAGCAATAATCAGCACTGCAATAGCATTTATGAGGGCATATACATAACTCGGCTCCGGCCCATAAATCGCCCAGATTATAAAAGTGACCACCGAAATTATGACCACCACCGGCACAAAATATCCCGAAATTTTATCTGCGAGTTTCTGAATAGGAGCCTGCGATCTGCTTGCGTCGTTTACCATTTTTACAATCTGCGCCAGCAGGGTTTCATCACCTACTTTTTCGGCTTTCATGGTAAAGCTCTGGTTTCCGTTTATAGTTCCGGAAGTAACTGTGTCACCTTTGCTTTTCTCCACCGGAATGGGTTCCCCGGTAATCATCGATTCGTCCAGGCTGCTTTCCCCTTTTTCTATAATTCCGTCCACCGGAATTTTATCTCCCGGTTTTACCCGTAAAATATCCCCAACCTGAATTTTATCTGTGGCAATCACTTCTTCCTCTCCGTTTACAACACGAATGGCTTTATTGGGTGCAAGTTTCAGCAATTCTTTTACTGCGGAATTCGTCTGACTATGAGCACGGGCTTCCAGTAACTGGCCGAGTAAAACCAGCGTTAAAATAACTGTGGCCGCTTCAAAATAAACATGAACTGTTCCTGCGTCGGTTTTAAATTGCTCCGGAAAATAATCAGGAAAGAGTAATCCGAAAACACTGAAGATCCACGCGATCCCGGCGCCTATTCCAATTAGTGTGAACATATTCAGGTTCCAGGAAACTACAGATTTCCATGCCCGTTCGAAAAACATCCAGGTGGCATAGAACACCACCGGAATGGACAGCCCAAGCTGAATCCAGTTCCAGTAATACATATCCAGCGCATCGTACAGCGGGTTATCGGTTAGCATTTCGCTCATTGCAATAAAGAAAATCGGCAAAGTAAAACCTGCAGCAATCCAAAATTTCTTCAGTAGTTTTTGATAAGTCTTCTTCTCGGCAGAGACATCTGTTTCCAACGGTACCAGGTCCATTCCGCAAATTGGGCAATCTCCCGGCTCGTCCTCTACAATTTCCGGGTGCATGGGGCAGGTATATTTCCCGCTTCCGGAATTTAAACTCATCTCTTCCACCAAATCCATTCCGCAGACCGGACAATCGCCGGGTTCATCATAGGTTTTCTCCCCTTCACAATGCATGGGACAGTAAAATGTTCCTGTGCCTTTACCTTTTGATTCCGATTTTTCGGTATGTGGATGGTACACTTCCTCTCCCGGAACGAAAATCTGATAATTCCCGCCCGCTTCTTTTAATGCATGCTGAAATTTGCCAATTTTGATGTGCCGCTTCATTTCGACCTCAGCCTCGGCCTTTTCAAGATCAACTGAAGCCTTTGTCACGCCGTCAACATTGCTCAAAGCCTCCTCAACATGAGAACGGCAGCCGTTGCAGGTCATTCCGGTGATTTTATAGGTATGTTTCATCAGATCTTTACCTTTTTCTTCTTCCGAAGAAGATTCTGAAGGCAACATAATTTCATAATTCCCACCCGCTTCTTTTAATGCATGCCGAAATTTGCCAATTTCGATATGTCGCTTCATTTCAATCTCAGCTTCGGCTTTTTCAAGATCCACTGAAGCATTCGTCACGCCTTCAACCTTGCGCAAAGCTTCCTCAACATGAGAACGACAGCCGTTGCAGGTCATTCCGGTAATTTTATAGGCATGTTTCATTACAGTTTGACCTTCTTTTTCTTCCGAAGAAGATTCTGAAGGCATCATAATTTCATAATTTCCGCCCTCTTCTTTTAATGCATGCTGAAATTTGCCAATTTCGATATGCCGCTTCATTTCGATCTCCGCTTCGGCTTTTTCCAGATCGACTGAAGCATTTGTAACGCCTTCAACTGTATTTAGGGCTTCCTCAACATGCGATCGGCAGCCGTTGCAGGTCATTCCGGTGATTTTGTACGTGTGTTTCATCACATTTTCACCTTCTTTTCCTTCAGAAGAAGATTCTGAAGGCATCATAATTTCATAATTCCCGCCCGCTTCTTTTAATGCATGCTGAAATTTACCAATTTTAATGTGCCGTTCCATTTCAATCTCAGCTTCGGCTTTTTCGAGATCAACGGAAGCATTTGTGACGCCTTCAACTGTATTTAGGGCCTCCTCAACATGAGAACGACAGCCGTTGCAGGTCATTCCGGTGATTTTATAGGTATGTTTCATTGTTCTCTTCTTTACTTTACAAATTTCGGAAAAAGATCAGCTTAAGGTATTATACAATTTTGGAAGCTTTTGGTACAATTTAAAGCTCATCGATGGGTTTGCGCTTCTTTTCCTTTACCTTACGGAAATACGACGGAGTTAAGCCGGTAACTTTTTTAAATTGTTTACTAAGATGGGAAACGCTGCTGTAGTTGAGTTTGTTTGCTATTTCGCTTAAGGACAGTTCATCGTAAACCAGCAATTCCTTTACTTTTTCGATCTTTTGAGCAATGTAATATTGCTCTATAGTAATCCCCTGAACTTCAGAAAAAAGATTGCTTAAATATGAATAATCGTGGTTAAGTTTTTCAGCAATATATGTGGAGAGATTTGTCTTTAGCTGTTCCTCCTTCAAATAAATCAGCTCAATTACCGCCTTTTTTATCTGCTCGATCCAGCGGCTTTTTTTATCGTTAATGAGCTCAAAACCCACCTCATTGAGCACTTTGTTTAAAGCCTCTTTTCCATCCTCGTTAAGATCGTCCTGAATCTCCACCTCCCCCAGTTCTACTGAAACGGGAGGCAGGCCCAGGTTTTCAAGTTGAGATTGCACCACCATTACACAGCGGTTACAGACCATATTTTTAATATAAAGCTTCATGATTCGCTGTTAATCTTTACCGCTGTTTTCGTCTTGATCCTGATTAGAATCTTCCAGTTTCCCTTCCTGATCTGTGTTCTTCAGAAACAATTTTTCGCCAAAAAATGTAACTACGATTAAGGCTGCGGAAACAATAATAACAGTAAGATTTGTTTGTGCTCTTACCCACACAAAACCTATCAATACAACAACGTCCAGCACAATGGCCGTAATTACAATTACAGGATTCGCTTTTACTTTGTCTTTCATATGTCGTAGTACACCAACATGAATGATGATATCCATGATGAGATAAAAGATTGCGCCCATAGCTGCAATCCCCGAAAGATCAAATAGAACGGTTAAGGCAATAGAAAGTACCACAATATATACCAGCATATGTTGCTGAATATTTCCCGGCAATCCCAGGTGAGAATGTGGAATTAACTTCATATTTGTGAGCATCGCCGTCATTCTTGAAACGGCAAAAATGCTGAAAATAACACCAGTTATGGTGGCCACAATAGCAATTCCAACCGTAAACCACAAACCGAAATTTCCATAGAGAGGACGTGCAGCTTCTGCGAGGGCATAATCTTTAGCCTCTATGATCTGAGGAATTTCCAGGTTGGCTCCTACGGCAAGGGCAGTAATAAAATATACCGCACCACAAATCACCAGCGACCAGACAATTGCCCTCCCCACGTTTTTATGAGGCTCCTTTATTTCTCCGCCACTGTTAGTAATAGTAGTAAAGCCTTTGTAAGCAAGAATAGCAAGTGCCAGAGAGGCTATGTATTTCGTAAAACTGTTTTCGGGTGCCTCAGAAGGCATAGCAGAACCCACAGTAAAATCGGCTGCCCAAAGCGCACCAACAGCAAAAACCAGAATTCCACCAATTTTAATGGTTGCAGTAGTCATAGCGGTTTTTCCAATTACTTCATTTCCAAGGATATTTATTATAAAAGCAGCCACCAAAAGCCCTACCCCAAGCACAGGAACCCAAAAGCTATCCTCGCTTCCGTTAAACAACTGCATGGTATAGGTACCAAAAGTACGGGCAACAAGGCTTTCATTTAAAACCATTGAAAAAGCCATTAGCAATGCCGCAAAGGCAGTAATAGTTCCTTTTCCGTAGGCTTTTTGAAGGAACATGGCAATACCTCCCGCAGAGGGATAGGCGTGCGCCATCTTGATATATGAATAGGCACTGAAGCCGGAAATGATCCCTCCCACTACAACAGCAAGGGCAAAATATTCACCTGCAAGTTCTGCTATTTGTCCTAAAAGGGCAAAAATCGCTGCACCTATCATTACTCCGGTTCCCATTGCCACCGCGTTTCCGAGGCTAAGACTGTTCTTTTCGTATTGACTCATAGAAATTTTCGTTAAAGAATAAAACCCAGCAAAACTGGGTTTTATTGATTAGTAACTGATAATTAGGTTATGCTAAATAAGCTTTACAAGCCTGTTCACATTCCCTACATGCTTTTGCACAATCTTTACAATGTTGAGCTTCATGTTTTTCGCATTCTTCAGCGCAATCTCTACAAACTTTCTGGCAGTACTCTACAAGTCCTCTTGCATCGGCATCTTGTACAGCTAAAATTTGTACAAGGGCCGCACAGGCTTCAGCACAAACTTTATCTTTTCTTACGCAAGGAACCATTTTTTTTACATCGTCCTCACCCAAACAGGCGTCTGCACAATAATTACAGTGATTAATACAATTTCCTAATGTGTGAATAAATTTTTCATTTCTCATAATAACTTAGTTTTTATTGGTTTATCTCTAAATTAAGAATGAAAAATGGAAATGACTTTTAAAATTATGGTAAGATTTTACAGTTTTAAGGGAACTTAAACAGAATCCAGACTATTTCGGCTGTTTAGATGTTTTGTTTTATAAGCGGAAGGGCTAATACCAGTTGCTTTTCTAAAACTGGTAGAAAGATAGGCCGAGCTGGAATAACCCATATCGGCAGCAATTTCAGAAATACTGAGTTCGTCGTACTCCAGTAGCTCTTTTATCCTTTCAATTTTTATGGAATTCTGAAAACTTTGTATGCTATGTCCTTCGCTCTTGCTGAACAAGTTGGTGAGATGGCTGTAATCATAATTAAGCCTTGCACTAAGTATTTCCGAAAGATTGACATTTCTGAGCCCTTCTTCATACACCTGTTCGATAATGATCGATTTGATGCTGTTAATAATGCGCTCCTGCTTCTTCTGAAGCAGTTCAAAACCTACTTTATTAAATTCTTTCTGAAGATCGTGTGTTTCCATATCTGTTAGCGGTCTCTCGAGAATGGCTTCTCCAAGTGAAACCTCACTAAACGGAATCTTTAAGCCTGTTAGGATATCACGCACCGTTGTTTTACAGCGGCCGCAAACCACATTTTTGATATGAATAGTAGTTTTCTCCAAAAGAAAATTTTAAAAGAATAACTGCCTGTCGGATTTATTTAATCGAACAGGCAGCTCTTCTGAATTACATAATTAATTTAAGGTCTGATCTACCCTTCCGCAGTTAAGCATTTTGTCACCAAAATATGGATTCCTGATTTCCTTGGAACTGGAATACCAGTAGTCTCCCTGTCCTTCAAAAGCCATGGGACAGTATTGCTTATAAATTTCTCCCGAAGCCAAAGCTCCTTCCAAAACAGGCTGCATCGCTGCAGTTAATTCTGAAAAAGCTTCCCGCTGTAGATTTACATCTTCAGTTTCAGCAATTTTACGTGCCGGTTCTAAAAGTTCAGATTCTTCGGAATTTTCTTCTAAACGGCTTACCAGATTTTCCGCAGCATTCTGTGCTTCTGAAGCATCAGTATCTACCAAAGCATCTTTAACTTCTACATACGCATTATAAACCTCTGCGGTAGCTTCTTCGGTAAATTCCGGGGAAGATTCGGTAACCTCCTCATTTTCTTCAGTCATAGTATCCTGATGCATTTCATTCTGCATTGGCGGCGCCACTTCCTCGTTTTCTTTATTGTCTTTACAGGAGGTTAAACTTATACTTCCTGCGATCGCAGCAAAAAACATTGCATTTCTAAGTACTTTTTTCATTTTCTGTCTATTTAATATTTAAAGTTAATTTATTTCTTTTAAAACCTCACCACAGGTTAACATCGCTTCTCCATAATAAGGATTTCGAATCTCACCGGAAAGGCTAAGCCAGTTGGCACCGTTATCATTATCTGCCATAGGGCAATGCTGAACAAAAAGTTTTTGATCCAGAGGCTGAAAAGTGGAAGCAAAGTTGATCATCACTTCAGAATATTCGTCAAAATTACTTCTCATTGCTGAAATATCACCGGCTGCAGCAACTGCTTTGTGCCGGTTTTGCAATTGTGTCTTAAACTGTTCCATTGTAGCCCTTGCCTCCTCTGAAAATGTATTGGGGTCGATATTTGCCAATTTTCGACCCAGGCTTGACGCTGACTCCTTTGCAGAATCAAAGTCATCATTCACTAGCGCATCTTTTAGCTGCAGATAATTTTCTACAACAGCTGCCGCTTTGCTCCTGGCATCTTCCGGCAGTGTAAAAGTCTCATTCAAAACTTCCTGGTTAATATCAGGATTCATCATACTGGGCTTTCCTGCCAGTTGCACGGCCGCATCTACGGTAAAAGTTCCGTTTACTACAATCTCATCCCCTACCTGCAGTCCGTTTTCTATCACATAAGAATCTCCCAGCGAAGGGCCAAGGGTTACTTCCCGCAATTTAAAACCTGCACCATCTTCCAACTCTGATTTTATGTAAACCAGGGAACGTTCCCCTGTCCACAACACCGCAGATTTCGGCACTACAATTTCTTCGGAAGACTCCTGTCCCACCTGATTTTCTACTACTCCCGAAGCAAACATTCCGGGCTTTAACCTTCCGTTTTCATTCTCTACCTCAACTCGCGCCATGGCAACGCGGGTATTGGAATTCAGCAAAGGGTCGATAAAGCTTATTTCTCCTGTAAATGTCTCTCCAGGAAGCGACCTGATGGTATATTCTACTGTACTGCCTTCCTCAATCCAGCCGAGTTCACTTTCGTAAAGGTCAAAAACCACCCACACTTCCTCAAGATTGGAAATTTCATACACCGGCATTCCCTGCTCAAGGTAATCTCCCTGATCGGCAATTTTTTCAGTAACAATTCCGCTGACATCAGCAGTTATCGGGAAGCGCTGTATCGCCTGATTATTATTTAAAATCTGCTGAATCTGATTTTCACCAATTTTCCAGTTTCTTAGCTTCTGTTTTGCAGCTTCGAAAAGTTCGGGCTGACCTTCTTTAATTTCCTGCGCCTGCAAAAGTTCTTCCTGCGCTGTGACTAATTCCGGAGAATAAATTGTCGCCAGCGTCTGACCCCGGCTCACACTTTCGCCGGTAAAATTCACCCGCAACTGCTCTATTCTACCGGGAATATGAGTAGCCTGGGTATAGGCATTTCGCTCGTCTACCACCACTTTTCCATTTAAACGAACTTCCTTTTGAGCATCTCCGCTGCCCACGATCATCGTTCTTACATTCGCAAGTTTCAGCGCATTTTCACTCATCCTGTACACTTCAGGATCTCCCGTAGCATTGTCTTCTGAAAGCGGAATAAGATCCATCCCGCAAATTGGACAATCTCCCGGCTCCTGTTGCCGAATCTGCGGGTGCATGGAACAGGTCCAGATTTGATCTTCTTCCATCGCTGCATGATCATGTTCAGAAGATTCTGCAGTATCGCCTGAAGGTTTTACCAGCCAGCCAATAAAACCACCAATCAGCAATGTGATCAATATAATTATGATATTTTTTCTGTTTTTCATTAGTCCTGATTTTTGTTAATGAAGAAATAATCCAGTTTTGCATTGGCCACAAAAGCATTTTTTATTGCTTCTATTTTCTGAAGCTGAAGCATTAGAATATCCTGATTCATTTGCAAAACTTCTTCAAAATTACCGGTCGCATTACTGAAGGCCGATATTTGTAATTTATTGGCCTGCTTCGAACTTTCCAGCTGCCTGTCGTAAAGCGAAATTAGCCGCTGTGCCTTCCGAAGTTTGTACTGTGTCATCTCCAGTTCGCTCTTCATATTGTTAATTTTCGCCTCCCTGTTTTGTTCTGTTGCAGTTTCCATAAGTTCAGCTTCTTTTTGCGCTGCTTTATATTTTTTTCTGAAGATGGGCAGGCTTACCGAAAGCATCGGCATGATTGCATCCTGCCCGTTATTGACAGGATTTGCATCTGTTCTTTCTGAAATTACCGAGTAGTCCACTCCAATTCCGATTTGCGGGAGTCCGTTTTTCCTGGCTACCACTTGCTGACTCTCATATGCTTCAGCCTGCCGGTTAAACTGCTCTATCGCAGGATGATCTTCAAAATTCTGCTCATTGATTATTTCCGGCTTCATCTCATTAAATAGCTCCTCAACCATCAGCGTATCTGCAACAAAAACTTCTTCATTAATTCTTCGGTTTAAGAGTAAGTTAAACTGAGTCCTTAATGTTTCGAGTTCCTCTTTCAACAGCAAAATTTCAGTGATTGCCTGCTCCCGCTGTATATCAATTTTCACCACATTTACCATGGGTGCGCTCCCGGCTTCAAATTTTCTCAAGGCCAGTTCCCGGTAAGAATCCAGGATTTCTAGGTTATCCTCCTTTACCGCAATAGTTGCCGATAACTGGAAAATTTCAGCATAGGCCGATTTCACCTGATAACTTAGGTTTCCCCGCACATCCAGGTATTCCTGGAATTTTGCTTTAGCCATTAATTCTGCCGTAGTCGCTTTTGCTTCCAAAGTTCCAAACCACGGGAACATCTGCATTAAAGAAAACCGCGCTTCCTGTGCTCCCAGTCGCGTTTCTACCATCCTTCCAAAGGCGCTCATGGTGAGCGTAGGATCGGGCAGGGACGAAACCTGAGGTACCTGCTGCATAGCCGCTTCAAAAGCGGTGTAAGCAGATTGCACCTCGGGATTATTCTCTGCAGCAACCTGGAGATAGTTGTCCAAATTCTGGGCATATCCCCCCAGCCCCCAAAAGAAGAAAAACAAAAATCCCCCCAGCCCCCGAAGGGGGAGCCTCAATGATTTAAAGAATATTTTTATATATAATTTCATAATAATTTTTGTTTTGGAGAACCATTTTTATTCTCCCCCTTCGGGGGAGTCAGAGGGGGAATGTTCCCGCCAATACGCCTGTAATACCGGCACCACAAAAATGGTCATTATCTGAATCAGCATTCCGCCAACTATTGGGATGGCCATTGGAACCATAATATCGGAACCTTTTCCTGTGGAAGTTAACACCGGAAATAAGGCAATTATTGTCACTGCAGTAGTCATCATGGCCGGCCTTACCCGCTTTTTACCAGCTTCCATTACAGCATCCCGAACTTCCGGAACCGTGGTGGGTTTTCTTTCTTCAAAAACCTGGTGGATATAAGTTCCCATTAATACCCCATCATCGGTGGCAATTCCGAAGAGCGCAATAAATCCGACCCAGACTGCCACACTAAGATTAATTGTCCCCATCTGAAACAAATCCCTCATATTCATTCCCGAGACCGCAAAATCCATAAACCATTCCTGCCCGTAAAGCCAGATCATGATGAAACCACCGGCAAAAGCCACAAAAACTCCCGAAAAATGGATCGTAGAGGCTATCACTGTTTTAAATTGAAAATACAGCAACAGGAAAATAATGATCAGACAAATAGGTATTAGTATGGCAAGACGTTTTACCGCCCGCACCTGATTTTCATAATTTCCCGAAAATTTATAGCTTATTCCTGCAGGAACTACCAGCTCCCCGGCATCTATTTTCTCCTGGATATATGCCTGCGCATCATTCACGACATCTACTTCTGCGTAATTTTCGCGTTTATCAAAAAGAACATAACCGGTTAAAAAGGTGTCTTCACTTTTTATCATTTGCGGCCCACGCTCATAGTTAAGATCGGCAAGTTCTCCCAGAGGAATCTGCGCTCCGGAACGCGTTGGTACCAGAATCCGTTTTATAGATTCGGGATCGTCCCGAAGTTCCCGCGGATACCTGACCCTAACCGGAAAACGTTCCCGTCCCTCTACAGTAGAGGTGATCTCCATTCCGCCAATTGCAGTTTCGATAGTTTGCTGAACATCTTCTATGCTCAATCCATACCTCGCAATGGCATTACGGTTGATGTCTATTTCCAGGTAAGGTTTCCCAACCACCCGATCTGCAAAAACAGCTTCAGATTTAACTGCAGGAACTTCTTTTAATAACTGCTCCAGCTGAATTCCGAACTCCTGAATGCTTTGCAGATCCGGCCCGTAGATTTTAATTCCCATAGGAGCACGCATTCCGGTCTGCAACATGACCAGGCGTGTTTCTATAGGCTGAAGTTTTGGCGCTGAGGTGACACCCGGAAGGTTCGTCCTTTGCACAATTTCGTCCCAAATATCATCAGGACTCCTGATGTGTTCCCGCCAGTTTCGGTAATACTCGCCGTCTTCATCTGCAATAAGCTGCTCCTTTAGAATATCCCGCTCAATTCCTTCGGAGTTTGTTACAGTATCACCGGACTTCAGGATAAACCTGTCATCTTCATCTACCTTAAAAGCCATTGGCTTCCCTACTTCAGAAAGGAGATATTCCGGCTTATAGTTGATGATATTTTCAAACATAGAAATAGGCGCAGGATCCAGAGCGCTTTCCACTCTTCCCATTTTGCCCACGGCCACTTCAACTTCAGGAATTGAAGAAACTGCAATATCTAACTGACGAACAGTTTTTTGGGTTTCTTCTATCCCCGCGTGTGGCATCGTGGTAGGCATCAGCAAATAACTTCCTTCATTTAGCGAAGGCATAAATTCTTTTCCCACACCGGGAAATGTGTGCGTGAGACCAGACCAGACGCTTGTTTTTCTCACTTCCCATCCCGTTTTCTCGAGTCCGTTAGCTACAAAACCGAAGATCCTCGGAAACCCGAACCAAATCATTATTCCGAAGAAAATAGTGATAAGCGGTAAAAGCAGGAATTTGCCCTTATTTTCCAGACACCATGTAAGAATCGGCTCATAGTATCTCACGATCGCCATTAAAAACAACAGCGTGAGCGCCAGCAAAATGATAACAAATATGTAGTTTGAAAATAAAGAATTCTGAAAACCGAGCGGCATCCATTCTTCCGAAAGGAAAAGTACACTTACTGCGACAATGATCCCGAGAATAATATTTTCTGAATATTTGCCCAATAATTGGGGTTTTTGAGCATCCACTATTTTGAGGATCCCGATAAGCGTAAGTGCCAGCGGAAGCCAGAATCCAAAAATTATAGCCAGTGCAATCCCTGAAATTATCAGGATAATGTTCCAGATTCTCTGAGTCCGTTTTTTGTCTATTTTAAAGTTGAAAGCGAAGTAGGAAAGCATCGGTAATATCAGGATTCCTACCACGAAAGCCGCAGCAATAGCAAAAGTCTTTGTAAACGCCAGCGGACGGAAAAGTTTTCCTTCAGCATTTTCCATAAAGAAAACCGGAAGAAAACTAACTACAGTGGTCGCCAAAGCAGTGGTCACCGCAGGTGCCACTTCTATGGTAGCTCTGTGGATCACTTCCAGCAGTTTATTTCCGGTGGCATTTTTATTATCAGGGAATTCCAGGTGCCGGATAGTGTTTTCGACAAAGACGATCCCGACATCCACCATCACCCCAATTGCAATTGCAATTCCAGAAAGCGCAACTACGTTAGCATCTACATTAAAATACCGCATCACGATAAAGGTCATTAAGACGGCGATTGGCAACAAACTTGAAATAAGGAAGGACGCTCTAATACTAAGCACCAGCACAATTATTACAATTATGCTAATAAGGATCTCGTGAGAAAGTGCAGTTTCTAACGTTCCAATCGTTTCGTTGATCAGCTGTGTACGATCATAAAACGGAACAATGGTAAGCTGACTCTCAGTTCCATCGGCTAAGGTTTTTGTTGGTAAGCCTGATGAAATTTCTGCGATCTTCTCTTTCGTATTCTCAATTACCTGCAACGGATTTGAACCATACCGGGCAACCACCACCCCGCCTACAACTTCGGCTCCCCCTTTATCCAGTAATCCGCGGCGTTGTGCCGGCCCAAGATGAACTTCTGCAATATCCTGTATTAAGATCGGAGTATTTTCATTTTCTGAAACAACTGTGTTCTCTATATCTTCAATGGATTCTATATATCCAAGCCCACGCACAAGATATTCCACCTTATTTACTTCCATTGTCTTTGCACCTACGTCCCGGTTGGAATTTTTAACGGCCATCATCACCTGATCTATACCGATATTGTAAGCTTTTAAAGCATCTGGATTAACATCTATTTGATATTCCTGAACATATCCACCAACCGAAGCAACTTCGGCAACACCTCGGGTTCCGCTTAGACCAAGCTTCACATAATAATCCTGAATTTTTCGAAGTTCGTGAAGATCCCAGCCTCCGGTAACGTTCCCGTCAGGATCACGGCCCTCAAGTGTGTACCAGAAAACCTGCCCCAAGCCGGTAGCATCTGGCCCCAGCGCCGGTTGTGCATCGGGAGGAAGTAAACCTGCCGGAAGAGAATTCAGTTTTTCCAGGACGCGTGAACGTGACCAGTAGAATTCCACATCTTCTTCGAAGATTATGTAAATACTGGAAAACCCAAACATCGAGGAACTCCGTATGGATTTCACTCCGGGAATCCCAAGTAAGGAAGTGGTAAGCGGATAGGTAATCTGATCCTCAATATCCTGCGGGGAACGGGCCCGGCCAGTCTGTAAATACGATCTGCTGATTTTCACCAATATCGGGAATGGCATCTACAGGAACAGGATCGTTGGGTAAAAATCCGGTGTCCCAATTAAATGGTGCTGTAACAATTCCCCATCCTACCAGAAATAATAGCAGGATCACGGCCACCAACCGGTTGTACAGGAAATACTTAATAACTTTACTGAACATTCTTTTAATAATTTAAGGATGAAATGCTTCAGAAATGTCCGAAGGAAGATTTCTGAAATAGACACAACTGTGCCTGCTGGTAGAGCTTTAGCTTACCAACTACAACATCTATAAATTATCAAATAAGAAAAACGCTGTCTACCAGATGTATATCTGAGACCAGCAAAGGAGGGGAATAATCTTTAAAAGGAATTACCTGTTCCGGAAGTCCCTCGAACAGGTTGATGTAAGACCAGGTAAACGTGGTTAAAAACATTTGTTGATCCAGATCGAAAGACTGGAAGTTATGTTTTAATTCATCCTGCCCTTCTACAGCTACTTTTTCGTTGCTGCAACAAGCATCTCCATCAATCGTATCTTTGGAAGACAACATTTCCATCCCGCAGGTTTCAGCTTTTGCCAAAATTGCAGTGTCTACCAATATGCTTCCGCAGAAATGTTTATCTACCGTAAAAGAAACGGTGGAAAACAGCACTACAAAGGCCATTAATATAGAAATACTATTATGAAGTGACTTTTTCATCGGCTACAAAAATACAACTTTTTTAATAAACCGTTTTCTAAAAAGTTGGAAGTGACAAAAATAGCAGAATAACAGCAGGCCAGCTTTAGCTATTATTGGAAAAACTTTCAGTTTTACCGGAATTTGTGTTTCTAAGGCGATAGTAGTAAAAAGCCGGGAGTAAAATCAGGATGAAAATTGGATGAATAAGAAACCTTCTTACATAGAAGAGGGCGAGAAAATGCTCATTTTCGATATTAAGCAGAAGATAGATAAAGATACTGCCGGCGAGGAGAAAAAGGATTCCATAGAGAAGGGCACTGAATTTTAGAATGTTTTTGTTCAGAAAAGCAACGTACAAGATGACAAGGGAAATGGCTGTATTGATGAAGAACCTCAGCATGACATTCAGCACCAACGGCCAGAAGTCAAATTCCGGAATTTTGTTATTCAGGTAATCTCCCTGGTAAAACCAAATCAAGGGATCGTAAAAAAGCGAATTTTCAAAATAACGTACAATTACCAGTAAAATCACCAGTAAAGAAATGCCTGCTATTCTACGTTTTTGCCTCATTTCTGAAATGATTTAGAGAAAATCTGTACCCAAAGCACCCAAAGGATAAAGACTGTTCCATAAATAATAAGCGGAAAAACCACACTATGCAGGATCGAAGAGTACTGCGGATATTCGTAAAGACCGACGGCTAAAATGGCAATTCTTATTATATTCATCGCATAAATGATCGCCGATCCCGCCAGAATGTACAATAAAGTGGCTTTAAGCTTTCCAAAGAACGACAGAATAAAGGCCGTAAATAAAATAATAATACTAACTGAGTTACAACCTTCCACAATCCTGGCCAGGTAAACTTCATTTACAAACAGCTTCATGGAAGGCTCTGTTTGATGCGGAAGTACAGTCGCGCTATAGCCAAACGAATTTATAAGCGATTCACTTTGGACGCCAACAAGATGAGTAAGATAATCCGGAAAATAGAAGTCGGACTTAAAGAAAATCAGGTAGGCATTATAAAACATCGAAAACACAAAGTAGCTCCCGAGGAACATAAAAATGAACCGAAGCACCGAACTGTATTTCCGAAATAGCTGAAGCAAATAAGTAATGGGTTTTAACAAATTTATACAAATACTAAAGCTTGCCGACTATAAAAAAGTAAATACTTTTGCAGAAAATATAAAGCTATGGCATTTGAAAAATTAAAAACCCAGGTTGAAGAAATAATTGCAAGAAATTCGGCTTCTGTAGAAGAACGACTTACTGAAATTTGCGAGCTATTGCGGGAGAATGTGGATTATTACGACTGGGTTGGTTTTTATTTTAAGAATGGCGATAAAGAAGAACTTAAATTACATTCTTTTGCCGGTGAACCAACAGATCACACCATAATTCCTTTCGGAAAAGGTATCTGTGGTCAGGTTGCTGTTTCTAACCAGAATTTTGTGGTGCCAGATGTTAAAGCACAGGATAACTATATCGCCTGCAGTATAAATGTAAAGGCAGAAATTGTTGTTCCCCTTTTTGTAGACGGTGAGAACATAGGACAAATAGATATCGATTCCAATACTCCCGATCCTTTTACTCAAGAAGATGAAGCGTTTTTAGAATGGGTGAATGAGAAGGTAGCACGGATTGTAGCTTAGATTGTTTGGAGTTTGGAGTTCGGAGTTCTTTGTTCGTGGTTCATTTAAGGAGATCGAAAATTGCCGTTTTTAAATGCTCTTATAGTGGAGAGAGGAAAGTGGAAAGTTCATTGAACTACTCACTCTTCACTTTTCACTCCTTTTACTCTTTTCCTTCTCTGCAGGCCGATAATTGCCAATTTAGAGCATGCTCTTTGGAGTTCGAAGTTTTTTGTTCGTAGTTCGAAGCGGAACAACTTTCAGGAGATCGATAATTGCAGTTTTTGGATGCTGTTATAGTGGAGAGAGGAGAGTGGAAAGACTACTCACTACTCACTCCTGGCAAAAGGAAGTGAGGAAGAAAATTCAAAATTTAAAATTCAACATTTAATGTATATCGTACCTCGTACTTCTAACTTCAAAAATCACATTCCTGTCCTGATTGCTTCCACGGGATCTAATCTTGAAGCGGAAACAGCCGGAATAATTCCGGAAATAAGACCGATAACTGCAGAAACTACCGTTCCAATCAAAATATTAGTTGGAGAAAGCACAAATTCAAAATCCCCGGTAAACTGCGAAGCAATAAGAGAAACCACCCAAACAAAGAATAGTCCGATTAATCCTCCAATCACCGACAGAATTATGGCTTCAAACAGAAATTGTGACAAAATAAAGCGGTTCTTGGCTCCCAGCGATTTTTGAATTCCGATTAAATTAGTTCGCTCCTTTACACTTACGAACATGATGTTTGCAATTCCAAAGCCACCCACTAAAAGTGAAAATCCGCTAATTATTAAACCGATAACGTTGAGTTGCCCAGTGATTACGTCTATTGTATCTGCAAATCCCTGAACCTGGTTAACAAAAAAAGTATTGACTTCATCTGGTTTTAACCCTCTGTAATTCCTAAGTTGCTGCTCAACTACGGCAAGAAATTCGTCATTATCTACTCCATCTTCAGGCTTTAGAACTATTTGTGCAAAAATATTCTGATTATTATCTCCGAATATCCGGCGCGTTAAGTTCACCGGCACCATCACCTGGCCATCCCGGGAATCTCCAAATAATCCGGACCCTTGTTTTTCCAGGACACCAATCACCGTTAACCTCCTGCCATACATCCTAACCTGCTTTCCTAACGGATTAGTATTTTCAAAAAGGTTATTGGCAATTTCGTAGCCCATAACAATTACAGGTGCTCCACTGGCAGATTCAGATTCATTAAAAAATCGTCCTTCGGCAATTTCAAATTCTTCAATATCGTAGTAACCGCTGGTAATAGCAATTACACTAACACCAGTACTGGTAATATCTTTAAATTTGATGGATTCATCTGGCACACCCTGAGCGAAAGTCGAAGCTTCCACATCTGGAACACTACGAGTAAGGTGCTGGTATTCATCATAAGAAACATTGGGAAACTGCTCTCTTTTCCATTGTGGAATATCTGTAGCACCAAAAGAGTATTTCATAACAATTACGGTACTGTTATCTAATGCACTAAGACTACCTTTCACCTCCCGTTCCAAAGAGTCTACGGCAGCAAGTACCGCGATAATGGAAAATATCCCTATTGTAACTCCCAGCAAAGAAAGAAAAGTACGCAGTTTGTTATTCCGAAGTGCATTTAATGCAAAAAAGAAACTTTCCTTTAAAACTCTAAGATAAATAAGCATGAGAAACCACTGTTTTTTTAGGGATTACAGATAAGACGACGGCATTAATTATTCGTTACAAAATTTCTTTACAAATAAGAACAACAGCCTTTAATATTTTTGAGTGAATTACTTACTTTTGCCACCCTAACAAACACAACATAATGAGTAACTTAAAACAAGCTAAATCTGCCCTAATTTCTGTTTTCAGTAAAGAAGGTTTAGCACCAATCGCCAAAAAATTAAATGATCTTGGGATTACCATTTATTCTACCGGTGGTACCGAGCAATTTATAAAGGATCTTGGAATTAAAGTAATTCCTGTTGAAGATGTTACTTCTTACCCATCAATTCTGGGTGGAAGGGTAAAAACCCTTCATCCAAAAGTTTTTGGAGGAATTCTTAACCGCCAGGATAATGAAAGTGACGTTAGCGAATTGGAAAAATTTGAGATTCCTCAAATAGACATTGTGATTGTGGATTTATATCCTTTTGAAAAAACCGTTGCTTCCGGTGCTTCAGAACAGGATATTATAGAAAAAATTGACATTGGCGGAATTTCTTTAATCCGTGCAGCAGCGAAGAATTTTAAGGATGTAATTTGCGTTTCTTCAGTAAATGATTACCAGGAATTTGAAGGATTGCTAAATGAGAAAAATGGAGAAACGAGCCTTGCAGATCGTAAGAAATTTGCAGCTAAAGCCTTCAACATTTCCTCTCACTATGACACTGCGATCTTCAACTATTTTAATACTGAAATAGAAATTCCCGCATACAAAGAAAGTATCCTGACTGCAAAAGCTTTGCGATATGGTGAGAATCCACATCAAAAAGGAACTTTTTTTGGTAAATTTAAGGAGATATTCGATAAACTTCACGGAAAAGAACTTTCCTACAACAACCTTCTCGATGTAGATGCAGCGGTAAACCTGATGAGTGAATTTCAAGCAGACGCTCCTACTTTTGCAATTTTGAAGCATAATAACGCATGCGGATTAGCACAAAGAGATAGCATTCACCAAGCCTATTTAGATGCTTTGGCCGGTGATCCTGTTTCAGCTTTCGGCGGAATATTGATTAGTAATGTGGAAATTGATAAAGCGACTGCAGAAGAAATACACAAGTTATTTTGTGAAGTGGTGATCGCTCCTTCTTTTTCTTCGGAAGCAGAAGAAATTTTAAAAGGAAAAAAGAACAGGATTTTACTTGTTCAGAAGGAAACAGAACTGCCGCAACATCAGGTAAGAACCTGTCTTAATGGCGTTTTAGTTCAGGATAAAGACAATATCACAGATTCTGTTGAAGATTTAACTTTTGCAACAGAGAATAAACCTACAGATAAGGAGTTATCTGATATGATATTTGCTTCTAAGATTTGCAAGCACACCAAATCGAATACTATCGTTTTAGCGAAAAACAAACAACTTTTGGCGAGCGGTACAGGACAAACATCCCGTGTGGATGCGCTGCGCCACAGTATTGAAAAAGCAAATTCGTTCGATTTTGATTTAACAGGAGCGGTAATGGCAAGTGATGCTTTTTTCCCTTTTCCAGACTGTGTTGAAATTGCGGGTGACGCAGGAATATCGGCAGTTATACAGCCCGGTGGCTCGATAAAAGACAAAGACAGTATAGACTACTGTAGCCAAAATAATATTGCAATGGTGCTGACGGGAACACGTCATTTCAAACATTAATTTTAGTACATTTACCAAACCTCAACACACAATTATTATATGGGATTTTTCGATTTTCTCATTGAAGAAATAGCAATAGATTTAGGAACTGCGAATACACTTATCATTCATAATGATAAAGTTGTGGTAGACAGTCCTTCCATAGTAGCCCGCGACAGGACTACTGGAAAAATTACCGCGGTAGGAAAAGAAGCCGCCATGATGCAGGGTAAAACCCATGAAAACATCAAGACCATTCGCCCCTTAAAAGATGGAGTAATTGCCGATTTCGACGCAAGTGAGAAAATGCTTACGATGTTTATTAAAGAAATCCCGGCACTAAAGAAAAAACTCTTTACTCCTGCCCTTCGTATGGTAATTTGTATCCCATCTGGAATTACAGAGGTGGAAATGCGTGCGGTAAAAGAAAGCGCAGAGCGTGTAAACGGGAAAGAGGTTTATCTTATACATGAGCCTATGGCTGCTGCAATTGGAATTGGGGTGGATATTATGCAGCCAAAAGGTAATATGATTGTGGATATAGGAGGTGGTACTACAGAAATTGCAGTTATCGCCCTTGGAGGGATTGTTTGTGACAAATCGGTTAAAGTTGCAGGAGACGTTTTCACCAATGACATTGTTTATTATATGCGTACGCAGCATAACCTTTATGTAGGGGAACGTACTGCGGAAAAAATTAAAATTCAGATAGGTGCTGCCACTGAAGATCTTGAAGTCCCACCAGACGAAATGAGTGTACAGGGACGGGATTTACTTACCGGAAAACCTAAACAGGTGAATATTTCTTACCGTGAGATTGCCAAAGCACTGGACAAATCCATTCTTCGTATAGAAGATGCAGTAATGGAAACTTTATCCCAAACACCACCAGAACTGGCTGCCGATATTTATAATACCGGAATTTATCTCGCAGGTGGAGGTTCTATGCTTAGAGGTTTGGATAAAAGATTATCACAAAAAACAGATTTACCCGTTTACATTGCGGAAGATCCTTTGAGAGCCGTTGTAAGAGGTACCGGAATAACCCTAAAAACATTACATCGCTACAAAGGGATATTGATTAAATAGGGAAATAGCGTGTTATGCAGCAGATTTTTAATTTTCTTATCCAGAATAAGAACAATATTCTTTTCTTATTACTGCTTGCGCTGTCTTTGTTTTTAACTATTCAGACCCACTCCTTTCACAAAAGCAAGTTTATAAGTTCTGCCAACGCTGTTACAGGCGGCGTCTATTCCTGGGCAAATGATTTCCAGACATATCTGCACCTTGACGAATACAACAAGCGCCTTCTGGAAGAAAACAAAGAACTTCGGAATATTCTTACGAATTTAACTGACACTACTGCGGTAGAAAGTTATCTTGATACTACCTCCTTTAGAGGGGATTATTTTTTTAGGGCAGCTACAGTTATTAATAATAACTATTCAAAACTCGACAATTATCTAACTATAGACAAAGGAGAGAATGATGGCATCGTTCCCGAATATGGTGTGATTACTAGCCAGGGCATTATTGGAATTGTAGATCGTGTAAATGGTAATTTTTCCCGGGTAATTTCAATATTAAATAGTCGGTCGAAAATCAACGCCCAGCTTAACAAGACCAACCATTTTGGAAGTTTAATCTGGGATGGTAAAGATCCGAATATTATACAGTTAATAGATGTACCAAGGCAGGCTCCTGTAAAAACAGGAGATACTATCGTTACAGGAGGACGATCTTTAATTTTTCCAAAAGGTCTTCCTATTGGTAGTATAGAGGATTTTAGCCTGGATGCCACCGGTAGTTATTATACAATAAACATCAATCTATTTAATGATATGACCAATATTGGTTATGTCTATGTAATAGAAAACAGAAACAAAGAAGAAATCGAGGCTCTGGAACAACAAAATGAATAGCAGCACCATATCAAATATTGCCCGTTTTTTTGGTCTGATTTTCCTACAGGTCCTGGTGCTGAATAATATAAACTTCCTAGGGTTTATAAACCCTTATCTATATTTTCTGTTCATTCTTCTTTATCCTTTTAATTCCAATAGAAGCTTATTCCTTTTATTAGCTTTCCTCCTTGGCATAAGTATTGATGTTTTTGAGGACAGCGGCGGGATCCATGCTGCAGCCTGTTTAATAGCTGCTTTTATTCGCCCGCAATTTTTACGATTTTCTTTTGGAATTAGTTATGATCACCAAACCTTGCGCCTTTCTGCCACGCCGTTTGGAGCAAAGTTGAGCTATATTTTTCTAATGGTTGTTATTCACCATTTAGTACTTTTTTCACTGGAAATGTTTAGTTTTAACCATGTTCTATTAATTCTGGAAAAGACTTTATACTCTAGTATTTTTACAATAATTTTAGTTTTCCTGAGCCTCGCTCTATTCAGTAAAAAATTTAGATGAGAAGAGTACTCCTTTACATATTAATAATCACCACCGGAATTATTTTTCTTGGCCGCTTGTTTTATCTACAGGTTGTGGATACTTCTTTTGCCCTAAGATCTCAAAATAATGCCATTAAGGTGGTATATGATTATCCGCAGCGCGGTTACATATACGACCGTAACGGTGACTTAATGGTTTCCAACCAGCCTTCTTACGATGTTATGGTGATCCCAAGAAATTTAAAACCTTTTGACACTACAGAATTTTGTGAAATTCTTAGTCTTACACCCGACCAGCTCGGAAAAAAATTGGATAAGGCTAAAATATATTCACCAATGCTACCTTCAGTGGTCGTACCTCAGCTTACCAAAGGGGAATATGCCTACCTGCAGGAGAAAATGCGGAAATATGACGGATTTTATATTCAGAAGCGATCTTTAAGGGATTACCAGGTAGATCATAGTGCGAATATTTTGGGATATATTTCTGAAGTAAACCAAAAGACTGTAAATAACAACCCATATTATATTTCCGGGGATTTGATGGGCAGGCAAGGTGTTGAACAGCAGTATGAAGAGTTACTTCGGGGAGTAAAAGGCGTAAAACATATTCAGAAGGACAGGTTCAACAGAGATATAGGTCCTTATAAAGAAGGTATTTTTGATACGCTTCCCGAGAAAGGAAAAGATTTAAAGATTTCCATAGATGCTACTTTACAGGCCTATGGAGAAAAATTAATGGAAAATAAGCGTGGCGGAATTGTTGCTATCGAGCCGTCTTCAGGCGAAATTCTATCGCTTGTTACAGCTCCAAACTATGATCCCGCTAAGCTTGTAGGCAGGAAACGCTCAGAAAATTTCACAAAACTCTGGTACGATACCATTGCCCAACCTCTCTATGACCGCGGGCTCCTGGCTGAATATCCCCCAGGATCTCCATTTAAAACAATGACTGGCCTAATAGGACTTCAGGAAGGTGTTGTGGACCTTGATGATAAATTCTCCTGTAATCATGGTTACAGCTATGGAAGAGGTCGTAAAATGGGTTGTCACGCTCACCCTAGTCCGTTGGACATGATACCGGGGATCGCTAATTCCTGTAATGCCTATTTTGCCAATGTTTACCGAAGGATTATTGAAAAATATCCTACTCCACAGGAAGGGATCGATAGATGGAATGCTCATTTAAAAAGTTTCGGACTGGGAGATTATTTAGGAAATGACCTTCAGAACGGAAGACCGGGAAAAATTCCGGATTCTGAATATTATAACAGGATTTATAATTATCCCACCTATAAGTGGTATTCAACAGCTACTTTATCCAATGCGATTGGGCAGGGCGAAGTATTACTTACGCCAATACAGCTGGCAAACATGACCGCCACTATTGCAAACAGAGGATGGTATTATACTCCGCATTTACTTAAAGAAATAGATGGTAAAAAAATAAAGGATGAGAAATTCACGGTTAAAAACCATACCACTATAGATCCAAAGCATTTTGAACCTATAGTAGAAGGAATGCATCAGGTTTATACCAATGGCACAGCTTCAACTCTAAGAATTCCCGGGATCGAAATTGCCGGAAAAACTGGAACAGCCGAGAATTTTACGAGAATAGATGGTAAAAGAACGCAGCTGACAGATCACTCGATATTTGTTGCTTTTGCCCCGGTGGATAATCCCAAGATCGCAATTGCTGTTTTTGTTGAAAATGGTTATTGGGGAAGCAGATATGCAGGCAGGATTGCCAGCCTTATGATAGAAAAATATATTCGTGGAAATATTACCAGAACAGATATGGAGGATTGGATCCTATCTCACAGCCTTCAGGACGAATATGCCAAACCATTAAGCGGAGAACCTTTTATAATTAACCGTTAGTATGGCTAAAAGCTCAGTAGGATTCGACTGGACAAGCATTTTAATTTATCTGGCACTGGTACTTTTTGGATGGGCCAACATTTATTCTGCATCTTTAAGCGGCACCTCACCATCTTATTTTGACCTCAATGAAGTTCATGGAAAGCAGGCACTCTGGATTGGACTAAGCTTCTTGTTGATTATTATAATCCTGTCTATAGAAGCCAAGTTCTATCAACGTTTCGCCAGTGTTATTTATGTTATAAATATTGTTTTACTGGCAGGCTTATTTGTTTTCGGAAAAACAATTGCGGGACAAACTGCATGGTATGTGATTGGAGGGATAAGTTTACAACCAGCTGAATTTGCCAAGGTAGCCACATCGCTTGCCGTGGCTAAATACCTTAGCGGGATTGATGTTAAGCTACAGAATTTTTCAGATCAACTAAAGGTTTTTTTAATTATTGGAATCCCCGTTTTCCTGGTGCTCATGCAGCCAGATGCGGGAAGTGCCCTTATTTATTTTTCATTTATTTTTCCCCTATACCGGGAAGGTCTCCACGTTGAATATATCCTTCTAGGTTTTCTTGCTGTCCTACTCTTTGTAACCACACTTCTTTTTGGTCCTTATTGGGTGATAGGTGGTACTTTACTTACGATAATGTTACTTTACTTTATTAACAAAAGAAAGCGACCCAGTACATTTAAGTATTTACTCATTAGCATAGTGGCAATTGGCTTTTCCTTCTCAGTAAATTATGTATTCGAAAATGTTTTTAAGCAACACCACCGCGATCGGTTTAATATTGTGTTGGGAAAGGAAGTGGATTCCCGCGGAATTGGATATAACACTAATCAAAGTGAAATCGCTATAGGTAGTGGGGGATGGACCGGGAAAGGATGGACCGAAGGCACACAAACTAAAGGACATTTTGTCCCGGAGCAGCATACAGACTACATATTCAGTACAGTTGGAGAAGAATGGGGTTTTGTTGGCAGTTCACTGCTCATAATCCTCTTTGTCGCACTTTTATTGCGACTTATTATTCTTGCTGAAAGACAAAAAAATCAATTTCACAGGGTTTATGGCTATAGTGTGGCAGGAATAATTTTTATGCACTTCCTGGTAAATATCGGGATGGTAATTGGCGTTTTTCCTACAGTTGGAATCCCTCTCCCTTTCTTAAGCTATGGAGGTTCCGGGCTATGGGGTTTTACCATCCTCCTTTTTATATTTATTAAACTGGACTCTGAAAGATTATCATTTTAAACCCCCAACACACAGAAGCTAATTCCGAGAAAGTGAAAAATTTTGACAGACCGCTGCTATTGCTAAGGAAGAAGTGCGAACGGGCTAACAGAATGGAAGCTCTCTGACGGCAGGATACTTAAAGCCGTAGAATCTGAAAACCTGTTATAATATCCCAATGCTCTATGAGCACTGCTCAACCACCAGAAGTATTGCTGCAACCAGCAAGATAATAACAGGATAGAGTATCTTTCTCTTCATACTAAACTGACTTAAAAAAATAACAACGCCCTGAAACTTCAGGGCGTTGTTGCAAATCTAAGATTTATTTCAACTAATCTTTAATATTCGCATATTTAGAACTTTCAATATTGTTCATTTTCATACTCATTAAAACATTTACCGCCTCTTCCATGTAAACATCACCGCCAAGGCTCTTGTGCCATCTTTCCCTTTTTTCTTTCAGTATAGTGTCTGTTTCAAAAGCCTCCACTTCATAAGGAAGAGATATATAGGTGAGGTCAGTTTCATATTCTCTTACCGAATCATACTTTTTAGCCTGTTCCGTTCTTTGCTCAATGCTTGCTGAATATTCATCAAAATTCAAAGAATAATTGTTATCCTCACTTTGCTCCTTTATCCATCTCGCATTTTCCTCAATAAGCTTTAACTGAGCGTTTTCATTCATACGCTCTTTGCTTTGCTCTATAGTCCCCTCCAGATCCACATAACCATCCCATTCTTCATATTTGGCAGGATCTATTTTATCCCATGGTAATGGATTTTCCTGATCTTTTTCTCCTATATCTACAAAACTGTAGCGGTCCGGAACAACAACGTCACTCTTTACACCTTCAAGTTGTGTAGAGCCTCCGTTTACTCTATAAAACTTTTGGGTAGTTAATTTTAAAGCTCCCAGATCTCCGTAGTCGTTATTTCTTAACCAACGGTTAAGATCAATTACATTCTGAACAGTTCCTTTTCCATAGGTCTGCTTACTTCCAATTATAATTGCTCTTTTATAATCCTGCATTGCGGCAGCCAAAATTTCTGAAGCCGATGCTGATAGTTCGTTTACTAAAATAACAAGCGGACCATCCCAAAGTACTTCAGGATCTTCGTCCTCCAGCACTTCTTTTCTTTCTCCGCTGGATTTCACCTGTACAATTGGCCCTTCTTCAATAAACAATCCTGCAATATCCACTACGGTTTTCAAAGATCCTCCGCCATTGTTTCGCAAATCCAACACAAGACCTTCTACATTTTCTTCTTTCAAACGAATAATATCCTGTTTAATGTCTGAAGCTGCATTGCGCTCTTCATAATCTTCCATATTAAAGTAAAACTTCGGAAGATTAATTACCCCAAATTTCTTTCCCTCCTTCTCTACCATAGAGGTTTTGGCATAAGTTTCTTCTATCTCCACGATATCGCGGGTAAGAGTAATATCTTCAATATTACCCATCAATTTCTTTCTTACTGTGAGGGTTACTTCAGTTCCTTTAGGGCCTTTAATTAAATCTACCGCATCGTTAAGACGCATTCCTACTATACTTACAGCGGCATCTTCATCTTCCTGCTTTACTTTTAGGATAACATCCCCTTCGCCCAGTTCTTCACTTCTCCAGGCTGGACCACCAGAAATAACTTCAGTAATCGTGATATTATCGCTTTTCTTCTGAAGCCTTGCTCCTATTCCTTCAAGTTTACCAGACATAGCAATATCAAAACGATCTTTATCCTGTGGTGCGAAATAAAAAGTATGCGGATCAAACTCTTCCACAATAGCATTTATATAAACCGAAAAATAATCCTCTCTGTCAAGATCATCTGTGAAGTCATAATATTCGTCTAGTGTTTCCAAAGTCACTTCGCGTGCTTCCTTTTCAAGTTCGACATCAGATTTTATCTCATAATCTGCATCATTCTCCTTCTTTTGTTTTTCCTGTTCTTTCTTATCCCTATAAGTTATTAACGTAGAGAATTTTAATTGCTTTCTCCAACGCTCTTTCATTTCCTTTTTAGAAGAAACATAATCTAATTGATCGTAGTCTGTATTAATATCTTCCTTTTCAGAAAAATCAAAGGGTTGGGTCAGAATTTCTTTATACAAACCACGCGCTTCTTCCATGCGATCGTTTAAAGTGCTATAAGAAAGATTAAAGAATTCTATCTCCTTATTTTTAATTTCGTCATCTATAAGATTCTCGTATTCACTCAATTTTTCCACATCACTCGCGTAGAGAAAACGTTTTGAAGGATCCATTGCCTCCAGAAAATCTCTATAAACTTCACTGGAAAATTCATCATTTATTTCTCTGGCATCATAATGCCCCTGATTTAATACATAAGTAATAAGATCTATCAGGAGCTTATCTTTATTGGGATCGTCGAACTTTTTAGTTGTAAAACTACATGCTGAGGCAGCCATTACCATCAGCATTATTAGGACTTTAAAATTTCTTTTCATATACCGCATAAATTTCTTCATTATCGTCTTCCAAAATACATTAAAAACTGTGCCAACAAATATAGTCGCTACTAATAATTTGTTAAACTACTAAGATAAGCTTTCATTTGGAAATTACTATTTTAGCTGAAGCAAAAAACCTGTTTATGCCTAAAGAAAAACCTTTAATATTAGTGACCAATGATGATGGCATAACCGCCCCCGGAATACGAGCTTTGGTTGAAGTAATGAAAGAATTAGGGGACGTGATCGTAGTTGCACCCGATAGCCCGCAAAGCGGGATGGGTCATGCAATTACTATAAGCGACACCTTATTTTGTGAGCCGGTAACAATAAAAAAGAATTATAAACACAAAGAATACAGTTGCTCCGGAACCCCGGCAGATTGTGTAAAAATTGCAACACAGGAAATCCTGCACCGCAAACCCGACCTTTGTGTTAGCGGAATTAACCATGGCTCAAATTCTTCAATTAATGTCATTTACTCCGGGACCATGAGTGCAGCTGTGGAAGCTGGCGTAGAAGGAATTCCCGCCATTGGATTCTCGTTATTGGATTACTCCCTAACGGCAGACTTTGAGCCTTCTAAAAAATACGTGAAGAAAATTACACAGGATGTTCTAAAAAACGGACTTCCGAAAGGTGTGGTTTTAAATGTAAACTTACCAAAATTAAGTGCTTCAAAAATAAAAGGAATTAAAGTGTGCAGACAAGCCAACGCCCATTGGGAAGAAGAATTTGATAAAAGAACAAATCCCCAGGGACGGGATTATTACTGGCTCTCGGGAAAATTTGTAAATAAAGATGAGGGAGAAGATACAGACGAATGGGCATTAGAAAATGGATACGTTTCTGTAGTCCCGGTACAGTTTGATCTCACCGCTCATCATTTTATTAAAGAATTAAACAGCCGCGATCTTAATGTCTAAACAAGATCTTTTTGTAGGATTTTTAGTAGGCCTTGCCGCAAATATTGCCGGAGTCTTTCTCTATATCTCTGTTTTTTCTGAAATGAATATCGACAACACCCTGGCCGATGCTATGAGAAACGAATATCTGGGAAAATTAATAGCATTGGGAGCAATCCTTAATTTTCTTCCGTTTTTTGTGTTTCTGAAGAAAAATCAACACTATCATGCCCGCGGAGTCCTGTTAGCCACGATTTGTGTAGCTATAGCCATTGCAATATATAAAATTGTAAGCTGAAGAATTTAACACCTAAAGACGTTGAAGTACTACATTATTGCAGGAGAAGCTTCAGGTGACCTCCACGCCTCCAACCTCATTAAAGCTCTAAAAGAGATTGATGAAAATGCCGAATTCCGGTTTTGGGGTGGGGATCTTATGCAGCAGCAGGGCGGTACGCTGGTAAAGCATTACCGGGAGCTTGCCTTTATGGGTTTTGTAGAAGTACTTTTTAACCTGCGGACCATCCTGAAGAATATTTCCTTTTGCAAAGAAGATATTTCCAATTTTAAGCCAAACGTACTCATCTTCGTGGATTATCCCGGCTTTAATCTGCGCATCGCAAAATGGGCAAAGCAGCAGGGCATTCCTACTCACTTCTACGTTTCCCCACAAATCTGGGCCTGGAAAGAAAATCGCATTACCGATATTAAAAGGGATATCGACCATATGTACGTGATCCTTCCTTTTGAAAAGGACTTTTATGAAAAGAAGCACAATTTTCCTGTGCACTTTGTGGGGCATCCTTTAATTGATGCTATTTCCAACAGGAAAAATATAGATGCTGAAATTTTCAAACAAGAGCAGCATTTAGATGAAAGGCCCATAATTGCCATTTTACCGGGTAGCCGGAAACAGGAAATTTCTAAAATGCTGGAGGTGATGCTGAGTATTTCTGAAGATTATAAAAATTACCAGTTCGTAATTGCAGGCGCACCTAGCCAGGACATGGAATTTTACCAGCAGTTCATCAAAAAGAGCAATGTAAATCTGGTAATGAACCGTACATACGATATTTTGGACCTTGCACATGCTGCGCTGGTAACTTCGGGCACCGCAACGTTGGAAACTGCACTTTTTAAAGTTCCCGAAGTGGTTTGTTACAAAGGCAGTTTTATTTCTTACCATATCGCTAAACGAATTATTCAGCTGAAGTTTATCTCTCTGGTAAATCTTATCATGGATCGGGAAGTAGTTAAAGAACTCATTCAGAATGACTTCAACAAAAAGAATTTAAAACAGGAACTCGATAAAATCCTCGAAGGAAAAAAACGTGAAAAAATAATTGAAGATTATTATCTTTTGGAGCAGAAATTAGGAGGTGCAGGTGCAAGTAAAACCACTGCCGAACTTATTTACAGATCCGCTAAACCTTGATATATGAAAAAGAAATCAGCCGTGAATCAGGTTATCTTCAGAAAAAATGAATCACATCTTTTAAAGAACGGACTTCTAAAAGTATTTTTCCTCCTTTTCTTTGTTGTTTTTCTTACTTCCTGTGGCTCTTCAAGATCCAGGGCAATTTCCGAAAACGGATCAAAAAAAATGGTCTCTTCAGAAGAAAAATTTGATACAAATCCTGAAATTGAACCGGCAGATAAAAGAGTCTATAATATCATTTCCACAGCTAAAAAGTTTGAAGGAACTCGATATAAATATGGCGGAACTACAAAAAAAGGAATGGACTGTTCCGGATTGGTTTATACAGCATACCTGGAAGAAGATATTCCACTGCCAAGAACCTCGCGGGCAATGTCTCTGGAAGGCAAAAGATTATTTCTAAAGGAAGTAACCATTGGTGACCTGCTTTTCTTCGAAACCAATAAAAACAAAAAAGTAATTAATCATGTTGGCCTGGTGGTAGACGTACTGCCAGATCATATTCTCTTTATCCACTCCACGAGTTCACGCGGAGTAATAATTTCTTCACTTTCAGAAAGTTATTGGCATAATAATTTTGTGATGGCGCGCCGCGTAATTTAATTTTTATATATCTTCAGAAGTAAATTCTTCTGTGTCTTGAGATTTCTGAATGTTGCTTTAATAAAGCTTTGCCTTGTTTTTCTACTCGGTGTCTTAATCGGATTCTATGCTGAATTCTCCAGTGGGTCGATAATTGCCATTTTTGGCACTGCCCTTTTTTTGTTCATTTTCGCCTTTATAAGAGCTACCAAAAATATTTTTCAGGATGTTTTCTTCGAAATAACAGCCTACCTTGTATTTTTCTGCATAGGACTGGTCACTGTTTACCTTCATAAGCCCGAAAACCAGCCAAATCACTATATTCATTATGCTAAAAATGCCAACTCTGAAGACATTATTAAAGTCACCATTACCGAAAGGCTAAAAGACGGATTTTACGCCGAGAAATATATTGCAGAAGCCTCTGAAGCTCATAAAAACCTTTCCGAAGAAGAAAAATTTAGCCGAAAAAAGCTCACTGGTAAAATTCTGATCAATATTTCCAAAGATTCCGCCGATTTGAACCTGAAAGTAGGCGACGAACTGCTAATTCCAGCTGATTTGGAGGAAATCAATCAACCTCTGAATCCGTACCAGTTCAATTACCGGAAGTATATGGAGAATTTGGGCGTTCTTCGGCAAATAGACCTTTCAAAATCGCAAATAGAAATACTGAAGGACGAAAATTGGCAATTTAAAGCCCTCGCCGAAAAGTGGCGAAACAAAAGTATTTCCTCGCTAAGCATGTATTCTTTCCAACCCGAAGAAATGGCAATTATTCAGGCGCTAATCCTGGGCAACAGAAGGGAAATTTCCACAGAAACTTACGAAAATTATGCTGCGGCAGGTGCAGTACATATTCTGGCAGTTTCTGGCCTGCATGTGGGGATCATTCTGCTCATTCTAAACTGGCTTCTGCGTCCGGTGGAATTCCTTCCCAAAGGCAGGTACCTTAAAATGGCAATTATCGTGCTGCTGTTGTGGGGATTTGCTTTTATAGCCGGACTGTCCCCGTCGGTCATTCGCGCGGTTACCATGTTCTCCTTTTTGGCAATTGGCATGCAACTAAAAAGAAAAACCAGTGCCTTAAACACGCTTTTTATGTCGCTGCTGGTGCTGCTCCTGATCAACCCTTATTATATTTTCCAGGTCGGTTTTCAGCTGAGTTACCTGGCGGTTTTTGCAATCGTAACTATTCAACCAAAGCTTTACAACCTGTATGTTCCAAAAAATAAAATTCCGGATTATTTCTGGAAGATCCTTAGCGTTAGCATCGCTGCCCAAATTGGGGTCTTGCCGTTAAGCCTGTATTATTTTCATCAATTCCCTGGATTGTTTTTTGTAACTAATCTTGTGCTTCTTCCGTTTATAGGACTTATTCTTGGCCTTGGGATTCTTGTGATTTTCTTAGCGCTTATAAACGCACTGCCGCATTTCCTGGCGCAGTTCTACGGAAGTTGTATCGCCGCCATGAACCGCTTTGTAGATGTTGTTGCCGCGCAGGAAGTATTTGTTCTCGATGACATTCCATTTTCAGCCTTAATAACAGTGCTCGCTTATCTCCTGATTATCTTCGGAATAATTTTGATTTATAAGCTGAATTTCAGAAATCTGAGCTTATTCTTAATTGCTATTATTTTCCTTCAACTCGGATTGATCTTCGAAAAATTCCATTTTCGACAATCTGAAGCCTTGGTTTTCCATAAAAGCCGCGGAACGGTGCTCGGCTTCAGAAACAACGATACGCTGACTCTTTTTACTTCTGAAAATATTCAATCAAATGAAGAACTATTTTTGAAAAATTACAAAGTTGCCACAAAAGCAGACACTGTAATTTCAAAGAAAATGCATAATATCTATAACTTCACTGGAGAAAAACTTTTGGTAGTAGACAGTGCTGCGGTATATAACTTTTCTGGTTTTAAGCCTGATATTCTGCTGCTGACGAATTCTCCGAAAATAAACCTCGCCAGACTTGCTTCAGAAACAGATTTAAAGCAAATAATCGCAGACGGAAGTAACTACAGGTCCTATGTGGAACAATGGAAACAAACCGCTGAAAATAAAAAAATCCCTTTCCACTATACCGGTGAAAAGGGAGCTTTTGTAAGTTCAGCAAAGTCAGATTGACTGCTTTATTTCTAAAATCTAGTTTGTAAATTCACCCACAAAGTTCTCCCTGTACTCGGTGAAATCTTCCTGGCTGGTGAATTTCTTATACTCATCACCGGCAAATAACTTCAGAAATATCTCTAATTGTTCAGGAGTTCTGTAACCAACAACTGGAGCAACCATTTCGCCTTTATCGTCAAAAAATACCATCGTAGGATATCCTGTAATCCGCATCGCACTGGCAAATTCATGCGTACCATTACGGCCTTTACGATCTACGTCATATTTCGGATTTTTGAAAACCCTGTCCTTATATTCTATTTCTTCAGTACCTTCAGCATTAAATTTTACCGCATAAAAATTCTCATTTACATACTCAACAAGATCTTTATTGGTAAAAGTATTTTTATCCAGCATCTTGCAGGGGCCGCACCAGCTGGTATAAGCATCCATAAAAATACCCTTCGGATTTTCTTTTTGGGCTTTTAACGCCTCATTCATACTTATCCAATTGATTTCCTGAGCCTGGGACACGGTTCCAAAAATGGCAATTATCAGAAGAGTAAAAATCTTAAGCTTCATATTTTCTTTTTTATTTCAGTAAAGCAAGAAGCATTCCTAAATTTCAGGAATGCTTCAGGTATACCATGTACTTCTTTTATTTATCTAATTCCGTGCATTTTCTTTATAAGTGTCTTATTCAGCAATAGCATCACAATTCCGGCTCCTATTGGCACAAGAGTGAAAATTAAGAAGAAGGTCGTCATCCCGTACTCCTCAACGATAGGATCAATATAACTTCCGGTAACCCCTGCTAAAAGATTGGCAATAAAGTTTGCGACAAACCAGACACCAAACATTAAGCCCACAAGTTTTACAGGCGCCAGTTTACTTACATAGGACAATCCTACCGGCGATACGCATAATTCTCCCAGAGTATGGAAGAGATAAGCCAGGACCAGAAATATCATACTCACAGATGCCGTTTTTGCACCTACAGGAATACCCATAGAACCATAAGAAAGAATTGCAAAACCAATACCCAGTAAGATCAAACCAATAGCAAACTTGACCGGTCCTGTTGGATTAAATCTACTCTGCCAAATTTTTGAAAATAAAGGCGCAAAGGCAATAATAAAGAAGGAGTTAAGAATCCCGAACCACGATGCCGGAACTTCAGGTGACTCTTCTTCAAATTGTCTCATTAACATCCAGATAACTATCCCCCAAATAATAACAAAACTGGCTCCAAGCGCATAACTCGCTAAAGGAAAATTCTTAAAAGTCTGTCTAAACAGCATTATGAGAACCCACGTGATAATCATTAATGGAATAATGGTTAATAAGGTATTAAATATCTTGAAGGTTAAAGCACCTCCACCTACCAGAACCCTATCTGTATAATCTGCTGCAAAAATAGTCATGGATCCACCAGCCTGTTCAAAAGCCCACCAGAAGAAGATGGTAAAAAATGCGAGAACACTTATAACTATTAATCTATCACTTGTTACTTTCGGACTTTCTTCTTCCGCAGGTTTAGCTTCTTCGTAAGTTTTATCTTTAATCCTGCCTCCTGTTTCATCTTTGACTTCACCAGTTATGGTACGCTGATCAACATATCCATCCATCTTATCAGGCCGTAAACCTATCCTGCCAAAAATTCCCTGAGCATAATAAAATTGTAACATCCCGAAGAACATAAATATCCCGGCGAGACCAAAGCCCCAGTGCCAGCCAACGCTTTCACCAATATAACCACAAAGTAAAATACCCAAGAAAGCACCTGCATTAATACCCATATAGAAAATAGTATAACCTGCATCCTTTTCTTTACCCTGATTTAGATACAGCTGACCTACAATAGAAGAAATATTAGGCTTAAAAAGACCATTACCTATAATTAACAATCCAAGTCCTATAAAGAAAAATATATCAGTAAAAACTTCCAGTGCCATGGATGCGTGCCCCAGGGTCATTAAAAATGCTCCAATAACAATAGCATTTCGGTATCCTGTAACCTTATCGGCTATTAATCCTCCAAAAATAGGTGTTACATAAACCAGCCCGGTATACCACGCATATAGAAGTAAGGCATCTGCTCGTTCCCAACCCCATCCTTCGTCCATAATTGAGGCAACGAGGAATAGAACAAGGAGTGCCCGCATCCCATAGTAAGAAAAACGTTCCCACATCTCTGTAAAAAAGAGAATAAACAATCCCGCAGGATGGCCTAATACTGTACGCTGATTCTGTTCTGAACCTCCAAATTTGAATTCCATGTGATCCTTAATTAGGTTTTATAATTTATTCTTGATAAAATCTGTCATCTTAGTATAGAGATGAAGCCGCGTATTTCCACCGTAGATACTGTGGTCCCGATCTGGATAGATCGCCCAGTCGAATTGTTTATTGGCCTGGATTAAAGCTTCTACCATACGCATTGTATTTTGAAGGTGAACATTATCGTCACCACCGCCGTGTATTAACAGATAATCCCCTTTCAATTTTTCCACATGATTAATGGGGGAATTATCATCATATCCTGCAGGGTTTTCCTGTGGAGTGGCCATGTATCTTTCGGTATAGATACTGTCATAAAATCTCCAGCTGGTAACAGGTGCCACGGCAATAGCCAGGGAAAAGGTATCGCTCCCCTGCAAAATTGCATTAGAAGACATAAAGCCACCATAACTCCAGCCCCAGATCCCAATCCTGTCTTCATTTATATAATTTCTTGAGCCAAATTGTTGCGCGGCTGCAATTTGGTCTTCAACTTCGTATTTTCCCAGCTCGCGCTGAGTAACTTTTTTAAATGCAGCGCCTTTATAACCTGTTCCGCGGGGATCAACGCAGGCGATGATATAACCTTCATCTGCCAAAAGCTGATACCAATAATCGTTGGAATTAAAATAAGTGTTGGAAACAGATTGTGAGCCGGGTCCAGAATATTGAAACATTAAAAGAGGATATTCTTTATTTTCATCAAAATCACCAGGTTTGATCATCCACATATTCAACTCATTTCCATTCACTTCAATAGTAGAAAGTTCCTTGGGAGAAAAACTATAAGCTTCTTCAAGTTTAAGTAATTGACTGTTGTCTTTGATTTCCCTAATCAGTTTTCCGTCTTTGGCGCGGTGTAGAGTATAAACGTAAGGAGTTTTTGTATCTGTAAAAGAATTAATGAAATACGTGAAGTCCGCACTAAAATCTGCGCTGTTGGTTCCTGTTTTAGAAGTTAAAAGTTGCTTCTTTTTACCCTTTGGATTAATGGAATAGACCGTTCTGTTTACACTTCCATTCTCTGTACTTTGGTAAAAAATCCTTTTATTCTTTTTGTCAAAGCCGTAATAATTTGTCACTTCCCAATCTCCTGAAGTTACCTGATTAAGCAACTTGCCGTTCTTGTTGTAATGATAAATATGGTTGAACCCATCTTTTTCACTGGTCCAGATAAAACTGTTATCCTCAAGAAAAGTCAGGTTATCGGTAATATCTATATAAGCTTCATCTTTCTCATTTAACACTACTTTCTTGCTATTACCTTCAGCATCTACAAAGATAAGATCAAGATCATTTTGGTGACGGTTAATTACCTGAACGCTTAGCTGCATTGGCTCGGTAGTCCATTTAATCCGCGGAATATAAAAATCGTTATACTCGCTCAAATCGATTTCTTCATTTTCTTCGGAAGCCAAATCGTACATATGTAATGAAACCAGCGAATTGGTTTCACCGGCCTTAGGATACTTAAATGTGTATTCTGAAGGATAAAGATCCTGACCAAAAATATCCATTGAAAATTCCGGAACTTTTGACTCATTGAACTTAAGATAAGCGATTTTTTCTCCTGAAGGATTCCACTGAAAAGCTTTTACAAAAGCGAACTCTTCTTCATACACCCAATCGGTCACCCCGTTAATGGTTTCGTTTTTTTCACCGTCAAAAGTTACTTGTGTTTCCTCGCCTGAAGCTATATCATAAATGAAAATATTGTTATCAAAAACAAAGGCTACTTTGGAAGCATTTGGAGAGAATGTTGGCTCCTGGACCATCCTATCGGTTAGTTTCGTTAATTCTTCAGTCTGAAAATCGTACAGATAAAAAATTCCTCTGGAAGATCGCCTGTAAATTCCCTCTGACTCTGTGGTAAGGAGAATTTTATTTTCATCTTCACTTAATTGAAAATCCTGAAATGAAGGAATTTCAGCTAAATCTGAACTGCTTAGCATAGTCCGAACCTGTTTGCCGGTATTGTAATTATACACATCTATAGCCGTAGTACCGGTGCTTCTGTCTTGGTTTAACACCAGATATTCTTCACCATTTTTCAACGACTGTAGCGACTGCAAACGTTCTTGCCGAAATGTACCATTCCAGATTTGCTCAAGGGTTATTTCCTTTTCCTGGGCGTTAACAAAAGAGCTTATAACAAGAAAAATGCAAGCAAGGAGTGTAGGGAACTTCATTTATTTTTATAATTTTTACGGAATGCCAAGTTTACTAAATTTTCAGCAAAAAAAGGAGCGGTTATGTGTTAAATGCTAACAATTTGTTAATGAAAGATTTCACTGTAAAGCATCCCTATCAGGTCTTTCAAATTATACTCCTAGAAATAACAATTGTATATTTGGATTTTCAAAAATCAACCCAAAATGACAGAACCCGTAGCCGGTTTTTCCAAATTCAGCAAAGAAGAAAAGATCCAGTGGCTCAGCAATCTTTACCTCAATAATGATTCAGAGGCAGTTAAAGTGCTAAAGCAGTACTGGAATGAGGATGAAAAACTTCAGCAATTGCACGATGAGTTTACAGAAAATACCATTTCCAATTTTTACCTTCCGTTTGGACTTGCCCCAAATTTTCTAATTAATGGAAATCTTTTGGCTATACCCATGGCCATAGAAGAAAGCTCGGTGATTGCAGCGGCAAGTAAAGCGGCGAAGTTTTGGGGATCCCGGGGCGGATTTAAAGCTACAGTTCTTAACACAAAAAAAGTAGGTCAGGTTCATTTTATCTATAATGGAGATTTCAGGAAATTCGAAAGCTTTTTTAAAGAGCTAAAACCACGTTTACTTGATGCGGTAAAGCCTATCACTAAAAATATGGAAAAGCGTGGCGGCGGCGTTCTGGAGATAGAGCTTAAGGATAAAACAGCTGCACTGGAAAATTATTATCAGCTGCATTGCAATTTTGACACGCGTGACTCTATGGGAGCGAATTTCATCAATTCCTGCCTGGAAAAGTTTGCTGAAATGCTGCAAAATGAGGCTCAAAATTATGCAGATTTTACTGCGGAAGAAAAAGATATCGAAATCCTGATGAGCATTCTTTCTAATTATGTTCCGGAGTGCCTTGTAAGAGCAGAAGTTTCCTGCCCTTTAGATGAACTTTCTGATAGTCCTGAATTGGACGGTCAGGAATTCGCTGATAAATTTCTAAGAGCTATCCGCATAGCTGAAATCGAAAAATATCGTGCGGTCACCCATAATAAAGGAATTATGAATGGAGTTGATGCCGTTGTACTGGCCACGGGAAATGACTTTAGAGCAGTGGAAGCAGGGATACACGCCTATGCTTCAAAAGACGGGCAATATACGAGCCTCACCCATGCCTCTGTAGAAAACGAGATCTTTAAATTTTGGATAGAAATTCCTCTTGCACTTGGGACGGTTGGCGGCCTTACAAGTCTTCATCCCCTGGTAAAACTGGCATTACAAATTCTTCAAAAACCTTCTGCAGAAGACTTAATGAAAATCGTAGCGGTAGCAGGGCTGGCCCAGAATTTTGGAGCGGTAAAGTCTCTGATTACAACCGGAATTCAACAGGGACACATGAAAATGCACCTCATGAATATTTTAAATCAGCAACAAGCAACTCCTCAGGAAAAAGAGACCATAATAGATTACTTCAGAAAAAATACTGTTTCCCATAATAGTGTAATAGACCAGCTTGAAAAATTACGACAACAATGAAAAAATTCCACAGCAACGGAAAATTACTTATAACTGGAGAATATGCCGTTTTAAACGGAGCAAAAGCGCTGACCATACCAACTAAATTTTTCCAGGATCTTGAAGTGAAAAAGGGAGAAGAACCAACTCTGTACTGGAAAAGCTTTGATAAAGATGACAAGCTTTGGTTTGAAGCGGAATTTCAAATTGAAAATGGTGAAGTTAACTGTACTTCAGAAAATGCTTCTTCTGAAGTTGCCACGCGCTTAACTCAAATACTACAGGTAGCACAGCAATTAAATCCTAAAATTCTAAATTCCGGTGGTTTTGATGTTGAATCGAAATTGAATTTTGATCAAAACTGGGGTTTGGGCACCTCCTCTACTCTTATCAACAATATCGCCCAGTGGTTTGAAATTGATGCATATCAACTCCTGGAAAAGACCTTTGGCGGCAGCGGATTTGATATTGCTGCTGCTCAAAACAACGCTCCTGTAACTTATCAATTAACAGAAAACGGGAGGACGGTCTTAAATGCCAATTTTCGACCTTCTTTTAAGGAGGAGTTGTTTTTTGTTTATCTGAACAACAAACAGAACAGCAGGCAGGCAATTGCTCATTATCGAAATCAGTCGCAGGAGAACCTTGATGTTCTTATTGATAAAATTTCCAATTTAACCTTACAATTTATTGAATGCACAAACCTTCAGGAGTTTGAAATGCTTATTGAAATTCATGAAACGCTTATTGCCCAGGCAATTAACCTTCCTAAAGTTAAAACAAAGCTTTTTAAAGACTATCCGGGAAAAATAAAAAGCCTTGGCGGCTGGGGCGGTGATTTTATAATGGCAACGGGAGGAGAAAGTGATAAAAAATACTTCAGAAGTAAGGGTTATGACACTATTTTCTCTTATGACGATATAATCTTATAATTCCAAATGATGATAATTGCCATTCTTGAGGGATTATCTTATTTAAGCTAACAAACCTATCAGGTTTTAAAAACTGACTGGTCTGAATTTTACTCAACCGTGAATTAGTGATTAAGTTGTTTCTAAAACCACATTAGACAATCTTACCCTTACGAAAAAATATCTCAAAAAAGTCAACCTCCTAAAATGGCAATTATCGACTTAAAACAAAAAAATCTCCGAAGTGGAGACTTTTTATATTTGAAAGGCCGTAACTTCTAATAGAACCTGGACCTGTTATCTTCAATTTCAGCTTTTTTCTTTAAAGCTTCAAATACTCGTGTACTGGCTTCCTGACGGCGACGCATTGTTTCCTGTTGTGCCACAGCATTGTATGAATTTAAAGCCGGAGCTTCATTTTTTGCTGTTACTTCAACCACATAAACTCCTTTATCCCCGGCTATAGGTTTACTTACATTTTCCGTTTCAAGACCAAATGCAGTACCAACCACTTCTGGTTCGTTACCAGCACCAGGCAAGGTAGGATTGTTCAGGTTAACAGAGTTGGCAGTCTGAATTATAGTATTTTGATTTTGAGCTATGGCTTCTAATGTATTGCCACTAATTTTTTCCTTTATAAGTTCAGCTTTCTTACGTTTGGTAAGGATAGGAATTACTGTAGAAGAAGCTTCTTCTGCACTCATTAATCCCGCATCGTTTTTAGCTGTTAATTGTGCCACAATGTAACCATTTGGAGTATCGAAACGCTTCACTTCACCTGTTTCCACATCTTCTTCAAAAGCCCATTGAATCACAGCTCTTTGCGGACCAACACCCGGAAGGTTTTCGTCCAATGCATTTACCTGTCGAACTGTTCTTACATTGTAATCGTTACTCTTTGCCTGTTCTGCAAAATCCTCTTCACTTGCTGCAATCTGGAATTTTGTTACTTCGTTAAACAAGTCGCTTCTTGAACGCTCTGATGCTATAATCTCTTTTGCTACAGTAGCGGTTTTAACAGCTTTTTCTTCTTCAGTTTGCTCATCTATAGCAATCACATGGTAACCCAGTTCTGTTTCCACAACTCCTATATCGCCTTCATCATTAGCAAAAACGTAGTCTTCGAATGCAGGGATCATTTGTCCTGGTGAAAACCATCCTAAATCCCCTGCATTTTGTTCTTTAGAACGATCTGAAGAAAACTGAGAAACAAGCTCTTCAAATTTTGAGTTATCCCTTCTTACCACATTAGCAAGACTATCTGCAAGTGCTTCAGCTTCAGCTTTGCTCCTTGTTGCCTCGGGATCAATTCGGGTGCCTTCGTAAGCCACCAAAATATGACTGGCTTTTACAGAATCAGGGATTTGTTGCGTCTCCAGCATTCTTGTGATCTTCCAATAACCATCCTCTTCATAAGGACCATAAGTTTCTCCTTCTGAAAGGTTAAAGATTCTCTCTGCATGCTCTCCGGAAAGATCATTTCTAAACTGAAACTGATCGTTATATGGTGTATCGGAATATTGATTGACAAAATTTTCTACATCTTCTGTAGTACCAAATCCTGCAATAGAGTCATTTGCTCCTGAAGCAGCGTTGTACTCTGCCCTACCTTGCATAAGAGATTGAATTTCTTCCTGTGCTTCAGATTTGTCTTCGGAAGAAGCTGTCTCTTCAAAATATACAAACTGAAGGTTTCTGGACTTTTCGGTTTCAAACCTGGCAGGATGGTTTTTAACGTAATCTTTAATTTCAGATTTACTCACTTCTACCTCGTCATCAGAAATAGAAGAATAAGGAACCTGTACAAATTTAAGGTCTATGCTATTATTTTCTAATTTGTAGGTCTGCTCTGCTTCGGTCACTGTAGCACCAACACCGGCACTAATCATACTGTAATAAAGATTTTGGCGTGCAGTTGCTGCCATGTTTTGAGTGTACTGCTGCCATTGGGCATAAGCTTCTGGAGAAGTAGCTCTCATATTGGCCACGTATTCCTTTAGCCTGTTCTCATCAAACATTCCAGCTTCATTCTGAAAGTTAGGATTATTTGCCATTTGCAGCCTGATCATTTGTGTGATCTGATCTTCTTCAGCTCTCAATCCTATTTCCTCAAGTTGATCTTTAATAATCACCTCTCTTAGTTTTTGCTCCCAAACCCTGTTTGCAGCCTGAATGGTGCTTACATTTCCTCCGGTATTACGCTGAAGCGCCTCTACCTGCATTGCAAATTCCTCACGACTAATCTCTTCTCCATTAACTGTTGCAATGGTATTTTGCGACTTCTGAGAAGACATTCCTCCATTACGTAGTACATCTGCCAGAACAAAAGAAAAAAGAGCTAAAGCAATGATGATAATCAAGAAAACAGAACGCTGTCTGATTTTATTTAATACTGCCATTTGTAATTGTTATTTATCAAAATATAGTGGGCGAAAATAGTGTTTTTAGCCTAATTATAAAACTTATAATTAGCAAAATATTAACGAGAAGGAAATTAATCGGCAGGTTTGATTTTTACTTCTACCAGTTCGATTTTTGTGTTGGAAACCTCCAGGATATGGAACTCAAAATTTTCGATTCGCAGGACTTCTCCCTGCTGCGGAATTTCTTCGGTATGATTTACGATATAGCCCCCAAGGGTTTCATAATTTTCGCCTACCGGCATTCCTAGTTTGTAAGCTTCATTTAAATAATCAACTTCTGTTCTGGCAGAAAATCGGTAATGATCTTCATCTATTTTTTCTTCAATTAGAATAGCAGAATCATGCTCATCCTCTATCTCCCCAAAAAGCTCCTCTACAATATCTTCCACGGTCATCATCCCACTTGTCCCACCGTATTCATCAATAACCACTGCTATACTTTTCCTTTTCTTAATAAGCGCGTTAAGGACATCTTTTACCCACATAGTTTCCGGAACAAAAACTACCGGTAATAATACAGATTTTATGGAAGTGGGCTTCCTAAATAATTCAAAGGAATGCACATAACCAATGATATCATCTATAGTTTCGTTGTAAATCAGAATTTTTGATAGTCCGGTTTCAGTAAACTTATTAATTAAATCCCCCGGATTTTCTTTTTGATCTACCGCAATAATTTCTGTTCTGGGGATCATAACTTCCCGGGCTTTAATTTCAGAAAACTCAAGTGCATTCTGAAAAATCTGAATTTCAGAATCAACTTCCTCATTCTCCTCTACTGTTTCCATTTGTTCGGTTATAAAATTCCCGAGTTCTACTTTAGTGAAAGCAAGTTGCACCTCGTCCCCTTCGGTTTTAAAGAACCTTTTCAGGACTTTATCTGATACCCAGATAACAAATGATGAAATAAAACTGAAAAGCAGGTAAAAGAAATAAGCCGGGACTGCAAAAAGCTTAAGCATTGAGTTGGCGTAAATCTGAAAAAAAACCTTTGGAAGAAATTCCGCAGTAAGCAAAATTATTAATGTAGATATTACAGTTTGGGTAAAGAGACTAAAATCTACAATTAGATACCTGAGAAGATCATTCTCTACAGGCCGCATTCCTACAAGCCATTCCATTAATAAATCACCCATAAAAAAGCCATAGACGACCAGGGCGATGTTATTACCTACCAACATGGTGGCTATAAACTTGGAAGGTTTTTTAGTAAGCCGTTTAAGTACTTTAGCCAGAAAATCATCCTGACGTTTCTCAATTTCTATAAAAATTTTGTTGGAAGAAACGTATGCGATTTCCATTCCGGAAAAGAAAGCAGAGAAAATAAGGGAAAGAACAATAATAAGCACATTTATATCCATTTGGATTATTTGTTACGATCCTTAATCTTTTTCCTAAAGCGCCTTTTAAAAAAGAACATGAAGATAGAAATAAGAGCAAAAAATATAAAAATATATGCCCGGTCCCTTTCTACATTCCAGATCCTAATTGTTTCGAAGATGAAAAATGCGGCAAAAGCCAAATATGCATATTCAAAAAATTTGAAATATTTACTCATCCTCTTTCTCGTCTATTATTTGTACTCCAATATTTGTCCTGGAACGAAAATTACCGAAATTTTGATTAGAATCAAAACCCTGTCCTTCGTTTACCCCGCCATCGGGAAATCTTATGGTGTTTGGCCTGTCTGTAAAAACCCAGCTCCTATCCTGATCCCAGTAAAGCTGACCAGCCTCCAGCTGCGTACTGTCGCTGGTTACAATTATTACATTTCCTCTTAAATCTATTAATCCTGTCTCATCGTAAATAATTGCGTAATCGGAATTTACAGTATTCTTTTCATTTTCTTCATCAAAAAATTCCACCTCAACCCCATCAGGAAATTCCCGGTAGGGAAATTCTTTGTTGGTATAATCGAACATCCTGGGACTACGTAAAATAGCCACCAGCCTTCCCGAATCGGTAAATTTAAGGTTCAAACCTTCAGCAACCGCCTGGGGCGCATCTCCCTTCATGTCCATTTCACGGACTTCATTAAGATTACCCTGGCATGAAAAAAGTATTGTCACGCCGAGGAGCGTGACAATACTTGAAATTATATGATTATATGTAATCTTCATTTTACATTTGAGGGATACGCACGGTCTCTCCAATCCAACATCCTATCTGGATAGCCTCCCCTGCACTTCTACCGGCCTGAAAAACTTCAGACTTCTGTGGAGCTCTACCTTTGTAACTTGCAGCTGCCTGGCTGGCATTACTTGAAATAGAAGGATCTACTCTTCCTGCTCTTGCAGCATAATCTGCAGCTAACCAGTATACCGCTCTTTTGTTAAATGGAGTATCACCACAATTGTTAGCACTCTGAGCGATCATATTTGCAATCTGTAAATAAGCAGTCCCCATTGAAGGTCTGGCCTTTAAAGCTCTACTGTAATAGGTTCTTGCCTGCCCAAAGTTTCCTCTTTCTTTATAGTTACTTGCGATTCTATAGTATATCCTTGCCTGATCGCTAGGATCTTCTTCCAGCTCTGCAGCTTCGTTGTAATACTCAAGAGCTTTAGCTCTGTCTCCATCAGCTTCAGCTAACTGCCCTAAAGAGAAAGCCGAATTTGCAGAAGGCTCTAACTGGTGTAAGGCTTCAGAAACCTCAAAGAATAATGGATCTTCAGTACAATCTTTGGCAGACAACCTTGCGTTGGCATTCTGCAACCAGCTAACATCTGTTTTATTTGCTTCGAAATCCTTTTCATATAAAGGAATAAGGTTATCACAATCTGCCCTTGCTCCTAATTTTGCATTAAGCGCCTTTTTTACAGCATTGTAATTGTTCAGGTTAATTTCAGCATATTTTATCTGAGTTGCTTCTTTAGAGGTAAGTTCTTCCCCTGCTTCCTGCTTTTCGATAAGCGGAGCTAAATCTTCAGCCGCATCATTTTCTTCTTCTTCAATTTTAGCCATCACCCTATCGTAAATGTCAAAAACATCCTGAAGCTCTCTGTCTCCTGCATCCTGCATCTCCACCATCAGATCGAAATAAGCATAAAGACCTTTTGCACTGGTAAAATTCTCACTATCTTCAGTATATGCTTTATCATAAGCATTATAAAGATCTTCTTTAGTCCCTATTTTATTATCGTACTTAAGCTGTGCAATATCTCCGTAAACCTTTCCTTTACTTGTCTTTTCAGGATAAAGCTCCAGACGTTGCTCCCACACAGAAATAAGTTCTTCTATAAGAGGTTTTTTTTCTGCTTCACTTCCAGCTTTGTCGATCTTATCTTCTAAAATTCTCTCAAGGTACTGGTATGTCGCCATACTGTATTCAGGACATTTTTCCCTAACGTCCATTAAAGGCTGGTATGCCGCATCATAATTTTTAGCCTTGGCATCATCGTAAGCCAGGGCAGCCATTGTTGGACAATCATTAGATTGCGCACTTAAAACGCCTGACCCTAATAATGCCCCCGTAACTAGTGCTATAAAATTCGCTTTCATTTTTTATGTATTTGGTTAATTGAATCTTCTTCTTTCGAACCACTTATCATTTAAGGATAATCCTATTGACACCTTAAAATAATTTTCCTGTATTAATCCGGAATCTGTCGTACCGCGCTGTCCATACTCGATTCCAAGATTTAAATTAGAGAATTGGGCTCCTACAGGTAAGCCTACTCCAAAAGATATGCCAAACTCATCTATACTTTCATTGTTAAGGTGCAGTCCCGTCTCTTCATATCTAAAACCAGCACGGTAGACCGATCTTCCAAAATAACTTGTATAAGAATTAAACCGTGGAATAAAATATCCTCCTATTTTATATTGAGAAGCGTCTTTATAAACGGCACCATCTGTTGAAGCATTAATTAGAAAGGAGCTTTTTCCAATGCCGTTATACTCCCCTCCTATAAACCATTTTCTGGGGTCTCCAATTCCTGCACCAAATGTGTATTGCTCCGGAAGCGCAAAATCTGTATCAGCCACCTCTAAATTCCTTGCCTCTACAACGGCTTCACCTGTGGACAAAAGCGCCACTGTAGCCAGTTCCCTTTTATTTTCTGAAGAAAGATTTACTTCAGGAGCATAGGTTCCCGCCACATGCAATCTAAGGTTCTCAGAAAGCATTGCCTGATAATCTATACCAAAATTAAAATTAAATCCCTGTATATCGGATCTCCGGATATCCCTTGTTCCATATTGAATCTCTTCACGAACAACAATCCTCCTATTCTGAAAATTTCCGAAGTTATAATGGGCATCAACCCCTACACTAAAATTTTTATTTATCTGATATCCTGTTGTAAGGAAAACTTTATTCATTCCTCCCCTGCCGGTAAGCCTTCTTGACACATCGTCCTGAATATCCAGGATTCTATACCCCACAGAAGTATACGGCACCACACCTAAACCAAAACCCAAATTGTTTCCAACCGGTATACCTATTCCCAGGTAATCCAGTGAAGAAATTTTTGCATCACTTTCGGCACTATCAGACTGTAAATTAGTTCTTTCATGGCTTGCCCCCAAACTATAGGTGGTGAGTCTTAACCTTCCATAAGAAGCCGGGTTGCGTAAGTTTAAATGAATACTATCAGAAAAAATACTTAATCCTCCCATGGACCTGTTTTCAACAGTTCCCTTAAAATTGGTAAGTCCTAAACCGTAGTATGAGTAGGGAGAAGCTACGTTCTCCTGAGCGGACGTTAAAGCGGTAAATAGAATAGCGACGATTACCAGAAATCGTTTTATCATTGAGTCTTATTAAATTCTAAAATGTAGTTCAATCCTTCCAAGAGAAAATTCGAGTTGGCAAATATGCCATTTTTTAATCGCATTGACAAAAATTGCGTATCCCCACCTGTTAAAATAATTGTTAAATCTTCGTATTCAGTGGCGTACGCAGCTATTGTTCCATCGATTTCTAAAAGCAAACCATTTATCACCCCAGAGACAATAGAGGTCTCTGTAGAATTTCCGGTTAACTCAAATTTCCCCTCTGGTTTTAATAACGGTAATTTTGCTGTAAACTTGTGCAGTGCTTTAAATCTCATTTCCAATCCCGGGGAAATAGCTCCACCTAAATACTCCTCCTTAGCATTTTTAAAATCGTAGGTCACACAGGTACCGGCATCAATAACTAATGTATTTTTTGTCGGAAATTGGGCGGTAGCAGCTGCCACTAATGCAATCCTGTCTTTACCAAGGGAAGACGGAGTTGCATATTTATTTTTAAAAGGAAAAGATAATATGGGAGTGAGTTCTACCAATTTGGTGTGCTTTTGCAGTAGTTTTTTTTCTTCGGAAACAGAATTCACTACGCTGGAAAGTATTGAAGCCCCTATTTCTGGATACTGATTTAATATTTCCTGAAAAATTTTAAAAAAATCTGACAAAGGAAAAACCCATTTCTCCTGAAGGCTATTACCCTGAAAAACAGCCATTTTAACTGAAGTATTTCCTATATCTACTATTAAATTCATTGAAAAAATTTTGAAGCTGCTAAATTACAAAAGCATTTTTTCAATATTTCCTTTGTCAGTTAATAAAAATGAAATTATATTTGCCACCGCTTACAAGCACTGGTGCCTTAGCTCAGTTGGTAGAGCAAAGGACTGAAAATCCTTGTGTCCCTGGTTCGATTCCTGGAGGCACCACCGAAGCAGAAAGCCTGAAACCCCTTTATAACAAAGGGGTTTCTTTGTTTTTGGTAATATTCTTACCGGCATGAAAAAGCCGCAATTCGTAAGGATCGAGCCAACAAGCGAGCCAACTTTTTTTAAGATCGTATTGGATAAAAAACAGTATTCAGAGCCGCAATTGTACATTCCCACGGAAAAAATCAACGGAAAAGAAGTTGAAACTGTAAAGCCGGGAAAAAGGTGGTATGTCTGGTTTCTTTGGAGAAATCCCGAAACAGATAAACTGGATATTAAGATTAAACGGTACAAAGGATTAAACCGCTACAAAACCGTCAAAGAAAGAAAAGCTGTTGGTGCCGCAATGAAAAAGGCACTCTCAACTGCTTTAGAAAGAGGCTGGAACCCTCTTATAAAAGAATCTCCAACAACGGCCAAGCGGAGCGAATTAATGACGCTGGAAAAGGCTTTGGACTACGCCTTACAGCTCAGGAGTGCCAATAAAAAAGAAAGTACGGTTGCAGATTATCATGTAAGACTGGAATTCTTCAAGTCCTGGGCAAAGAAAAAAGGATATTTAGGAATTCAGGTTCATAAATTTCAGCTAGAAAATTTTTACGAGTATTACGATTTTCTTTTACTGGAGCACAAAACCAAAAAAGGAACCGGCCTCAGTAATTCATCCATCGAGAACCATAAACGCCTGCTATCCTCCCTTTTTACCCAGCTGAAAAATAAAAGGATCATTGACCACAATTTTATAAAGGATATTCCCAAGCTCGACGTCGAGCCGCAGCAAAACACTCCTTTCACTCCAAACGAAATCAGGAAAATTAAAAAATACCTGGAGAAACATGATCCTTACATGCTCAACTTCATTCCGTTTATGACCCAATGCCTATTGCGGCCACGTGAAGCAATGCGTTTAAGAATTAAGGATCTTAACACGGAAGATTTTATTCTACGCGTTGAAACAAAAACAGAAGCCCTGGCCACGGTGAAAATCGGGGAAAAGATTAAACCTGTGATTGAGAGAATGGACCTTAAAACATTCCCTCCTACCTATGATGTTTTTACTCCGGAAAACAAACCGGGGATCTGGAACAGTAAACTTAATAGTAAAGTCGGCTATATTGGGAAACGATTTGCACCAGTAAAAGAAGCCTTGGGATTTGGAGAAGAATACGGATTGTACAGCTTTAGGCATTCGGCTATTGCTAACCTTCAGGAGAATTTAGATAAATTAGGTTATTCGGAAATTGAAATAGTACATAAAATTATGCCGATCACCAGGCACAAGACCGAAAAAGCTGTTAAGACTTATCTCCGGAACCTCAAAAAATTTATGCCTAAAGATCATAGCGAAATTTCTACGCTGGAAATTTAAACCTGGTGATCATCCAACGCCATTTTTAACGATCCTGGCCAACAACGTTATTTTTAGCGTTGTCAGCTGTAATAAAGTTTTTTGTAGTTTGCACAGTGAATTCAAAAATTTATCAATGGCTCTATTGGACCAAGTGAAAAAGATGATCGACACCGTACTTCCATATAAACGAAGAAGAAAGATTAGAAATTATTTAGTCAGGAAAAATCTTGAAGTTACGGGAGTAAAATGTCCTATCTGTAAGAATCAGTTTAAAAAGTTCAAACCTTTCGGATTACGGACTAGGGAGAATGCCAACTGTCCTTCCTGCTGGAGTTTAGAACGGCATCGACTTTTATATTTGTTTCTGAGTAAAAACAATTTACTTTTTAATAGTTCTAAAAGAGTTAACCTACTCCATATAGCCCCAGAGAAATCCCTTTATAATATCTTTAAAAAGTCAGAAAATATAAATTATAGTCCTTTAGATCTTGATCCTACCCAATATCATTTTCTAAAAGGTCCTGAAATTATTCAAGGAAACATCACAAACTTGCCGTTTGAAAATATTCATTTTGATTTTATACTCTGCAATCATGTCTTAGAACATATTCCAGATGACGCAAAGGCGATGAGTGAACTTTTAAGAGTGATGAAAAAGGGAGGTAAGGGAATTTTTCTTGTCCCTATAGATGAAAAACGAACAGAAACCTATGAAGATTTTTCCATAACTAAACCAGAAGACCGTGAAAAAGCTTTCGGTCAAAAAGATCATGTGAGGTGGTACGGCCAAGATTATCCTTTTCGACTAGAAAAGGCCGGATTTAAAGTGTCTGTTATTGATTATGCAAAGGAATTTTCAAGCAGAAAAAGATTTAAATATGGAATAATGACTGATGAAAAAATTTTTTTAGTAGAAAAAAAGAATGATTTATAGCTAATAAAAAAAGCCCCGGACAATGCGGGGCTTTTCTTCTAATCAATTGGGGTAATTATCAACTCACCGGGATCAAATTCCGGAACTCTACTATTTGTTGATGAACTTTCTTCTACTTCTTCGAAATGTACATCTGAAACATCTGCTGTGGTTTCATTTGAAATAAGAGCACGATTATAAATGCTAAATTTCAATTCTGAAGGCGGAATACTGTTGTACCGGTTTTTGTCCGGATAAATGTAGTTCTCCTTATAATTATCAAATTTTTCCGTAAACAAAACTATATCTACATCAAATTGAGATTTGGAACCGCCGCGCATTTTTCCATCACTGGTTAGTTGAAAAATGAATATGAACAGTTTTCCATCATATTTTTTTCTGAAGTCCTGATCTACCTGAACATTCTTATCCATTTCCCGGAGTTTTTCAAAACTATCAATCACGATAACATCGTTATTCCGGATAAGCTTTTCAATATCGCTCATAGAATTAATGTCCGGAGAATCAATATTGCCAAAATTTTCAGGATCAATATATTCTACGGCTTTGTCGGTGTACAAACCACTTTCCGGATGTTCTTCCATAGAAGCATGTCCTACCTTATAATTCTTCGCAAAGGCATTAATTAACTGAAATGCAAATCGAGTTTTTCCCGCGCCCTGGGGAGCGGTGATACTTATACCTACACTTTCTTTTTCCTTAATTTCAACCTGACCGAGAAATTTAGCAATGTCTGGATCTTCTATTTTGTAATATTCAATAGCCCGGTTCAGATTCCGTTGCATTCGAGCGGCCAAACTATTAGGATTTCCAACTGGTACCGGCTTTTCTTCTACCACTGTTGGAACGGGTTTTGCCGGCAATGGTTTTGACTCCTGGATTACTGGTTTTTCCTGAACAACGGCGGGCAACGGCTTTTCTTCTTCCCGTTGCGGAACCGGTGCAACGGCTTCAGTTTGTACCGGTGCTTTTAGCCCTTTTTTTTTCCTGATCCTTTTTTTTGCCCTGGAACCAAAAAGGCCTAACTGACTTTTCGCCTCCTTCTTACTGAATAGCGTTTTTTTGTATTCTTCCCGGATTCCTTCAGCTTCTTTAATGGTCATCTTTCCGAAAACCTCCTGAAGATCCTTTAGAATTTCCTCATAGAATTCCTGGAAGTTTTTATAATCTACAAAGCTGCCGGCATTCATCCCTATGGCTTTCCAATTATAATCACCTTCTAATTCTTTTCCTTCCGGCTTGACCTTCATTTCTAATTCGAGTCCGGCAACATCCTTGTAATTCAATTTGTACATCCGTTCCCATTCTTTCGGGCTGACCTGATCTGATTCGTAACTGATAATTTCAAATCCGATTTTACGCAGGCCTTTTTCGAATTCAGTTTTCGTTTTCGCCTGGATCTTTGCTTTCTTCTGTTCCTCCAGAAGATCATTTGTTGTGGGTTTTACAGATTTTTTGGTACCAGGTTTCTTTTTAGCCGGTTTCCTCTTTTTCGGTTTTTCCGGAGCTGGTTTTTCTTCCTTCTTCAATTCACTTTTAAGTGAACTAAAATATGCCGGCACACCTTCTTTATCCCTATCCAGAATAAAATCTGAAGCGGCCTGAGCCTGACTTGCTGCCCGGAAGAAAAAGCGGTTATCTTCTTCCATGTTTTTTACCAGGCGGCTATTCCAGCCTTTTAGATATTTTGCACTGTTGTCCCTGGTTTCAAACAAGATTCCACTTTCGGCACAAAGGTAAACTGCGCCCATTTCCGCAATTAATTCTTCAAAAGCATAGCCCTTTGTTCCTTTGCCGCCTTTCATATCCCGATCAACTCTTTTATGATGGCCGGTACTATGCACCATTTCATGAAAGAGCGTACTATAATAACCAAAAACCTTCTTGAAGCTTTCTTTGTTTGGCATCTGGATATAATCGACTGCTGGGGTATAATAAGCACGTCCGCCACCATGGTTAATCTTCGGAGCCTTTGGCATCGCATCGATAATAGCATCGGCACTTTCAATTTTTTCGACTTCAGTGCGTTTTGGCGGTTCCGGTATTTCCCACTCCACACCCTCCACATCTTCAGCTGAAAAAACATTATAATATTTCAGGATCGGGATGGCATTTTGAGCAGCAATACTTTCAGGAGAAAAACTATTCAGCAAACCGATTTTACTACGATTTTTCTTTAACCAATTCACCATTTTTGGAAAACTGTACGTTCCAAAACTTAATTCTGGTTCTGCTTGCTCATATTTGTAAAGCCTGGTAAAATAGACAATTCGGGTTCCTTTACTTCCTTTTTTGAGGGTTCCGCCAGATTCTTTGATCTGGTTAAAAGTCAAGAAGAAAGGATTGGTAAACTTTCTGGGGACCATGACTATTTTACCTCCTACCAATTTTTCCTCAAAATTCAGCAAGAAATAATTAATACCGCGATACTTCTTTTTTGTCTTCCAGTTTAGGGCTTCACTCCCATTCGCCAGGCTACTTTCCTTCCATTCTTTTTGCCAGGGAAGGTGCCCAACTTCTTTAATAGTGTTAAGCATTAAATCTGTGATGTACTGGTAAATTTCATCTGGAGAAACGGCTTTTTCCAAACCTTCATAATCTTCGTCCGGAAGAAGGCATTCCAGACCGCCTAAACATTCTTCCGGAAGACGGTCAATTTCCTTCTGAGATAGCGTAATATCAAACTCTTCATCATCGGGATTTTCCCGAAGTAACTTTTCGAGCTTTGCGGAAATTACTTTTTGCCCCTGCAAATCGGCTGCAACGGCTATTCTTTTGAGTTTTGTTCTATCTGCAACGGTGCCGTTGAGTCCGTTGAATTGTTCTACTGCTGAATTCATACTTAGGCGTTTACTGTGAATGATTTCCCGAAGGCTTGAATATCTGCGGAAATTTTCAACTTGTCTGTGTCCTGGGCAATTTCCAGTACCTCAGAAAAACTATTGCCAATATTGGCAAGGGAGAGCTGCACGGGGATATTTTGTATTTCCCTGGAGGAATTAGCCGGTAGTGAAATATCTGAAATATTGGCTTTGGCAGTTCCTAATTTCTTTCCGGACAACGTGTAAAAATGAATATTCTTAATAGTGATAAGATTACCAGGCACGGTAACAGCGGTAGCCGTAGGATTCACAATTTCGACGTTGACTTTTAGCGTTCCCTGAAGCGGGTTATGAATTTTGACATTTTTCAGGTTAAATTCCATTCGATCTGCTACCTCCCGGTATTCATCGTATTTCCCTTTTCCGAAATAACTAAAACCTGTAATCGCAAGTGCGCCTACACTAAGTATTGTTTTTATGTTCATGATGTTATAATTTTATATGAATTTGGACCCGGACACCAAACGGATTTCTTTGATGAAATTCCATTTGCGCTATAAATGGCCGGAAATTATAATAGCCGGAAACCGTAGCACCGAAATTTCCTTTGATATAAGTTAATCCTCCCGATATATCTTCTATTCCGAACATTGGAGTATAGCTGATAGCTGGAGAAACAAAAAAACCACCGGCTTGCCTGGTAGTTTGTTTTGTGGTTTCTATCGTCCGTTCCAGGTGATCTATGGAAGTTTTAAGATCCAGCTTCAGAATTCTTCCTTCGCTTAAAATATCACTATAAATTGTCGCATTATCGAAATGCGTTGTGTCCTGGTACCGAAAAGCCGGCTTTACTTTTTCCTTTTCTTCAGGAGAAAGCTTTTCCGGTTCCGGAACCACTTCTACATGATCCCGGTTTTCTATAACTGAAACTTTTTCAGGTTTACGATCCTTAATAGCTGAATTACTGGAGCTATCTACTTCAGTAATAATTTTCTCAGTAATTTTAGTTTCAATAACTGTGTCCGGCTTTTTTTCTCCCTGGCATCCATCCAGGAGAAGTAAAACCACCAGAAAAGCAATAATAAAATGCTCTGTCTTGATTTTATCTAACATGGTACCGAATTTTGTTTTTCCTTTTCTTTCCGGAAGAATTCATTTTTCTGATCATCTATGATTTCCAGAAGTGCACGCATCTTTTTACGTTGCCTGCGGTATTTCTCTACGTAAGAAAGGTTAGTTGTGTCTGCTGCCATGGCGGTGTGTATTAAGTGCACTTACCTGGGCAACCAGGGTTTCATATTTTGTGGCCATGGTAACAGCGTCTCGGGTTCCTTCCCTAAGATCCTGTAGATGTTCTTTTACAATGGCGTCAATTTTGGCGTCCTTATCCTTCAAATCATCCTTCAGGATCTTATTTTGCCAGACCTGGTAAGCACCAAAGGCAATAAGAAGGCCAAAACCGCTAACTTCTTTTATGGATAGCAACTGTACGGCATCTGAGGCCGATTGAAATAATAATACCATAGGGCGGGGGCTTTTTGCGGTTTCTACTATTAGTGGTGTCTAGGGCTGCGGTCATAACCTGGCTCTTCTTCCATATACTCCTGCATCTGACGTACATCGCGGCCCAATTGATACTTTGAGACTGCAAACCAAAGCATACGAGCTTCTACAGTACCGGTCTGCCCACGTGTTTGCAAGTCATACATTAGGTTTTTATCGACTTCTATACTAATCGTATATTCTCGATCAACAGCTAAAACATAACCGAAGGGATTAATCTCTGGATTTACTGAAATTTTAAAATTTTTGCCGCCGGCAGATGAAGTGATTTTTGCACTTTCACCATTGATAAAAACAACTCTAAACAATGTGGTAATGGTGTCAATATCCGTTTCCTTATTTAACGGATCTAAAACCTTTCTCTGAATTTCGTTTAGATCTTCCTGAAGCTGTTTTTCAAAAGCCTTAACTTCCGGTTGCTGATCTGTTAATTCAGCTGCTTCCTTAGCGGCTCCGGAATATTTGTTTTCTTCCATGAATTTCAGAACGGCATTGACCGCAGCGGGTGAAGCTCCAGGAACTTCAGTTAAACTGTTTGTAAAAGCAATATCTGCTTTCTCGAATGGTTGATCAAAACGGTTTTCTTCCTGAGCAAAAGCACTGAAGGAAAGGAGTAATAAAAATAATGGGAATTTTTTCATGATGAATGATTAAGGGATTGATGAATGATGATGAAATTTTGATTCAAGGATCTTAACGCCAAAAATGACGTTCCTCGAGCAACGCCAAAAAAAGCGCTACTGCAGAACTTTTTACCAGTGCAGAATAATGTGAATGATAAGAACCGGAAAAACCAGGAGCATAAAATTCCTGTAATTAAGTTCCCCGGTAATATCGTGCATGTAGTGTTCTTTCCCTGCTGCGATTACGCTAACGGCGATAACTGCCAAAAATGAGGTAACGTCCCCGAACCAGCATAAGAGCAGGAAGAAGATTGCCAGTATCGAGCCATAAAGCAGCTGTTTTTTCCAATTTTCATTTTCGATGATTTGTAGGATTTTTGGTTTTTGTGATGTTGACATGATTGATGATGAATTAAATGAATGATTTTTTGTTAAACCTAAACAGTTTTAGCTATTAAGCTGATATCATAATCTGTGAAGGTGGTATACCTATTGTTTTTGAGCCAAAGCAAATTATTTTTAGGAGCTGTACAGGAAATAGGTCTCCAATTATCTACTTCTGAATTAAAAGTAATTTGCTCAATTTTTCTGCTTCCTGTTTTATTAAGGTCTACTTTGTGAATTTCTAAAATTCCGCCCACTTGTTTTGGCATCCAAATTATATCTGGATTTGAAGCATCAAACCGTGATGCACCTGAATAACCTTTTTCTCCGGAATACATATATCCACTCATAGTTTCTGCTATGAAAGTTTTTTCCCAACTTCCATTAATGAATTCAGCAAAGTATAAATGCTTCACAAAAAAATCTGCTATAAAAGCATCAGGATATAATATATATAAGACTCTTGGGTTCCTGTTTTTGGTGGTTACATCTAAAATCCAAGAACTATCATTCCTTGTAGGTTGGTTTACTGTTGTTGCATTTTCAGAAGCAAAGGGAACAGGTATTACTTCTCCTGTTGTTTGGTGAAAAGTTTCTGTTATTAAGTCAAAATAGAAGTGGCAAGTATGCAGATTTAAATCAGAATTAAAATTGGGATGACCGGAAGAACCGACAAAATGAACCTTATCTCCGTCCTGGCTACTTATTAGATACGCTTTTCTGTTGTTGTTATCATAGAACAGAACTGGTGATCCAAAGGTTTCCCCACCATCAGTAGATTTAATGTATCTCCAGTAATGCCCGGTTCTGTAAAATAAAAATATATTTCCATTGGTAGACTGATAAGGTGAAGGATAAGTATAAGTCCCTCCAGGATTCAGAATATTTTCTTCGCCCCACTCTAAACCGCTTAAAGGATTTGTACTAATTCTATACCTTATAGCAGCTCCATTATGCTCAGAATAAAAAGCAATTAGTCTTTTATCGCTTGATCGAATTAAAATTTGCGCTTGGTTATGATCATCTTTCTCGTAGACTGTACCCACTCTAACAGGAGTATATGTATTATTGATTAGATCAAATTCCGTAACGTGCTGTGTTGTGCCTTCTAAAATATCTCTTGTAGAACCTACCCAATATTTATTAGCTTCTTCAGAAAATACAATATTTGGACGACCAAACCAAGTATAAGCAAGTGTTTCTCCTACTTCTGTAACTTGTATCATTTCTCCATACTCAGTAAAAAGAGCGTGTATAAAAGGATTCATATTAGTAGGTTTCGTTCATTATACTTCTTATTACAGCTTCTTTTGCTTCCAAATCACTACCAAAGGCAAGATATTTCAAAGTTGTTATACCATTAGTTGTTGTGAGAGTTCCGTTTTCGTTATATCCGAAAATATAAAGTTCAGCATTAGGTAAATTACCAATATTTGGGTTTTTTGAACCAACATTTTCGCCATCTTTATATATATTAAAACTAGTTCCTGTAGTTGCTAAATGCCAATGCCCATTTAATGCTGCTTGAGATTCTAGAACTACATTCGGCCCATTTTCTAATAATCTACACATCATAGTATTCTGAGGTGTATTACCAATAAGTATTTGATTATCATTAACTGTATCTCTAGCCCCCATAATCCAACTTTGATCGTAAGGATCTGGTACAATTACATTCATTATTAAGCTTCCACTTATCTGGGATAATTTATTTGCATGAAGAGAAGGATTAAATGCTGTTCTAAAATGTTTCCCGTTTCCTCCGGTAAAACCAACTCCACTTACCCATGTAGGTTGATGAATATCTGGATTAGGTTCTTCCCCCACAGGTGAAGTTTTTGTAAATGTCCCTGGATTTTTAGCATTTATTCGATAAAAGTTAGTATCAAATGATGTTGGTTCATAAACAGCTCCACCAAAGTATAGGACATCTAGTTCATCCCATACTTCTTCAGTTTTTAAATTAATTATTTTTTGATTGTCTATTAATTTTTGTTCATCTGTAGGCAATACATATCCATTTTGATCAGCATGATTAAGCCAAGCCTGATATTCTGAAGTATATAAAGAAGCAGGTTCAGTAGTAATAAGTAAAACATCACTTGGATCAGATTCATTACCGTCTAAATCAATAGCCGTTACAGAAACACTATAGTCAGTCTCTGCAATTAAATTTTCCACTAATAAAGAATTAGTAGAAGTTGAAATTACAATTTCATTATTATCTGAAAGGCTTACCCGTTTTACATTATAACTTTCTACTCCAACATTATCTATAGATTCATCCCAATTAAGTTGCATAGATGAATCTGTTACGGCTGATGAAGTAAGATTTTGGGGTACTGTAGGTGCCTCTGTGTCGAAATAATCAAATATCCTGTTAACTATTCTGATATCGGTATCTGTGATACATAATGCTGATAACTCATTAACTTTTAAAGGAGAAGGAGATATTGCAGGACCTGAATAATTCCATTGTGCAGGAATAGATCCAACCAAATCCCCTTTTATTCGGACTGTAGCAAAACTCCAAATTTTCTTAACAGCACTTGCTGTAATATTAACCAGATCCCCAGCCGCGTAATCTTTATATGCAACATTTTTACCTTCAGAAAGATCTAATTCCCCTGTGAAATCTCTACGTGCTGGATCATTAGTAGAATTCCCTTTAATATCGTTGATTTCCTCTTGGGTTAGCTTCCTGTAATCTTCTAAAGTTCCATTGAGCGTGCCTAAATATTCATAATACCAGGTTCCGGCTTCCACTGTAGGATCTTCACTCGCATCAGTTACTTTTACAATATCTCCTTGAAGCTGGTTGCCCTGGTCAGCAATCATTTCTGAAATAGTAGCCTTCGTAATTGTTGCCGCTCCTGATCCAGAACCTAAATCAGCTTTATTTAAGAAAGGTTTTAAGTCGGAACCAAGAACAAGAGCATTATTCGGGTCCCAGGAAACACCTTCATCTCCTTGAAAACAAATAATTTCATCACGTTCAGTGATATAGAATTTCTTCCTGAACATATATGAATCTACAAATCTGTTCATTCCAAAGTAATCTTTACAAAACACGGTCTGCGGATCTTGAAGGATAAATTCTTCTAATTCCTGGTTGTACTCAAAAGTGTCGTAAAAATCTTCTTTAGGCCAAAAAATATAATCTGTCAGTCCAGAGAAATAAACATCAGAGAAATAAGCATCTTTTTGAGATCTGGCAGCAAAACCCACTCTACTTGCAACGGAAAAGCCCTCTAGTTGTGGAAAATCAGCTAAATTTAATTCTATTAAAGTAGCATCATCAATTACATCCGAACCGAATTGAGATGTTTTAATTTGAAAAGTATCTCCGGCTCTAACTACAGAAACCCGTGTTGGCCCATAGGTATTCCAACCTCCTGAACCACCAACAGGATAAGGCGCTAAGTGAGTACCATCTATAATTGTTTCTTCAGTAGTTTGAGAAAAGTTATATATCAGGCTATAAGAATAATCCCCCTGCCCTGAATTCTCTATCATACACCTCACAACGGATAATGTATGTTCATAGCCTGTTTTTGGATCTGTCCAAAAAGCAATAACTAAAGCCATAAAATCATCATCTGCATTCGGAGAGGACATTGTAGCTTCAAAATTGTAATAAGCGAATTCGCGCGGTGAAATAAAGCCCGTGCATGGATGATAATTTTTATTTAAGTAAATCCTTTCATTTACTGGATCATATCCCCATGCCGTTTGTCTGTAAAATTCTTCAGAAGTCAAACTTACTGCATCACCATCATTTGGATTTAATGCAGGAAAACTTGAAGGGGAAACATCTCCATAAGTTCTATCTCCTGGATTATGACTACCGGAATAATGAGAAAACATATCCCATCTCTTAAAAACTTCCTCTAAATTAATCCCGGCACTACTGGCTACTTCAAATTCCCGCTGGGTTTGAACAATAATTCCCCGCTTTAACAGATAATCAGGAATCACTTTATTCGTTCCATGTTCAGTGATAAAATACTGCTGATCCTTCCGACCTTTAGGAAGTTCTTTTGATTTTGGGGCAAATGGAATTTCGGTTTCAGGATTAACTTTCTCCCACTTGTTTATATCTCCATTATAGAAGAAGTAAGCATTCTCCAGATTAACAAATCTATGTTGCTGATCTTCCAGATCTTTTTCCGGAAGGGCTTGAAGCTCTTGTAGATCATTAACCGGATCTGCATAGATTTTCGGCTTGGAGGGAGAAACCACTTCCTCAGTTACCGGCGCCCAGGTATTGTTGCCGGCATTATAGTAGTAATAGGAGTTTTCCTCGCGAACAAAACGCCGTTGCTGATCTTTAACAGCTTCAGGTTTTGCGGCGGTTAGTTCATTGAGTTCCGTAATATTATAAACAGGCGAAGCGTACTGAATATTTGTATTATTCACTACACTTCCTTTCCCAACTTTATCTACTATTAATCCTGGCATTTACTTTTTCTTTAGTTTAGAATTTTCGCTTTCACTTTGCACAAGTGCATAACCGGCGGCCACTATTCCGGCCACTAACAATAGGTTTAGCGCGCCGTTTTTTTTTTAAACTCGTTGATCCAGTTAGAAGGGATCTTACGTAGCATTACCTGCTCAATTTCGCCCTTGGTGATCTTTAAATCTTTGTTTACGTCAAAAGCCGGGTTACTTTTTGCAATAGCTCTAATCCTGGAATCTGAAGTTCCTAAAACAAAATTGGAAGGCTTTCCAACAGCTACCGGATAGAAAGTTGTTAGGTATAGATCTGTATAGCTATTTAGCTTAGATCTGTACCTGGCATAATACCTATACACCCATTCCAACTGATCAACTGCGGACATTTGCGCCAATTGTTCAACTGTGGTTCCAAGATCAATTGCGGTATCACGCATAAACTGGATTAGGCCTGTAGCACTTGAAAGAGGGTTCTTGACAGAAGGAGAAAAGGTCCTTGCACTTTCCCAATTCATGATTGCCATCAACCAGTTTGGGTTAATTCCCAATCTGGAGCTAACTTCCTGCACTTTTGCAATAAAAGGAGCTCTGTAGCTCGACGGTACATTTTCTTCGTATATAAGCATTACAAAGTGACTTTCTTAGGTTCTGATCCCACACTCATTAAGATCAAAAGTCCTACTGTGGCTCCTATTGCCGGCCACAAATATTTCGGCGTTTCTTTGGGGTTTGATTGTACTACTACTTCTGGCATAGCTTCAATATTCATTTCAAGGGTTACGACTGGAGGAATATTCTCCAGGGAAAATACTTTGGGCTTTCTCCCAACAAAACTGATCCTTACCTGATCTTCAGGATTCCCGGTAAGCATGGCAAACCCGGTTGAGTTTGCCACGGCACCGTTCTGGCTAGATATAGAAGCATGCGCCTTGTACAGCGGACTTCCAAATTCATCTACTATTTTAAATTGCCTGGTGATCATAGTTCTAGGTGCCAACGCCCACGCTGAGCAGGTTAGGAATTGTTTTTTCTATGGCTTTAATTTCTTCCGTAGAAAGTTCATTTGTAAGCCAGGTAATTAAATGATGCTTATCGCTCGTTAAAGGATCGCCTTCATTTCCCCAAAATTTGGAGTACTGCCGGCGGCCAAAGGCTTCATACACTTTTACAAAGTCATTGTAGCTTAGATCGGTTAAAGCCTCGTAAATAGCTTCTTCATCAGTTCCGCTTATAACCATTGCCGCATAAAGGCGATCTGCAATTGATAAAGCCTGAACCTGGTTAATGGTGCTCTTATCGTAATTGGGATTTTCATTAAGTTTCGGCGGTTCGTCCTTTTTCAGGTACTTGTAGCCGACGTAAGCCACACCGCCAATAACCACAATCCCCAAAACAGGAATTGCATATTTCGCTACTTTGGATTGTGTTTTGCCAACGATCGGAATTGCAGATAAAGCCATAGATGATAAGATTAGAGGTATCATGTTTAGATAAAAGTTTGGAGCATTGCCCAATTCTCGTTGAGCATTGCACGGGCTTTTCCGCTTCTGGCCATTTCTTCAAGCCTGGTAATTTCCTGAAGCGTTAAATTGTTGGCCATAAAACTTAAAGCCTTAGTTTTTTTTATTTCTTCTTCGGGCGTACTACCCGTTACCAGTACCGTTGCTGCCATTCTTTATTATTTTGTGATCCTGTAATAGTTTGATATAATCATTGATAAATTTTTGATTTCCCTGCAATGCCTGGGAAAGTAGATGATACACACCGGTGGCGTGTTCATCGTTAAGCTCTCTGTTATTGGAAATAAGATCTACAACCATGCTTTTTACATCCGACAATTGCGGAGCTTGTGGCTGAGGGCTGTTTAATCCCGGCTGTCCGTTTGATTTTAGCGAAGCAATACCTCCTAAAATAGCCTGTGGGTTTTGAGCAAATGCTTCCAGTAATTTATCTACTGCTGAAGGTTTGGATTGTTTTTCTACATCATTCTCCAACTTCATGTTCTCACGCTCTAAACGCTTATTATCGGCCTCCAGTTCAGCATTTCTTTTCTTCAGTTCTTCAGCCAATTCCTTAACATCTGTAAAGCGGTCTGCCTGGCTTCGCATACTCATGATTTCCGGGAAACCTAATCCCGCAATTGAGCCGTTAAGCCCTTGTGAAGCATTTCCAAAGAGTTGCGGCGTGGCAGCCGGCTGAGCCTGACCACCACTTGCAGCAACGTTCTTCTTATCTATGGCAAAGTTTAATCCGCAGCCTTCCCTTCTCCAGGAAGAACCATTTTTGATTTTCCGTTGTACCTGTACAGCTCTGATTCCTTTTTCTGCCAGGGCTAAAAAATAATCCCTGGGGGCATCAAACTTTTGAAGGTCCTCGTAACTCAAACACTTGTCTACCTCCTTTTCGGTATCCACGTTAAAGACTTCCAGACGGTTAAGATCGTTCCGGCTTAACCATTCTATTATTTCTGCTATATTTTGCTTTGCCATAATTTATTATTCGCAGTTATCAATTGGGCTTCCGTAGTAACACAAAAGGTCCCTTGCATTTTTATTTTCTCCCTGGAATACTATCGGAAACTCCCCTTCCATCACCATTCCATGAACACCGGCTAAAAAGGATTCGCCCGGCTTCACTACAGTATGGTACACACGAACATTCTCAGGACCAAAGTTGTAGAATGTTGGTTCTATCATTCCTTTGATGCTGAAGGTGGTATCTTCAGTAATCTTTTTAAAGCCCAGGTGAGCCTTTTTTAGTCCGTTGTCTAGCATGTGGTGTCGTCTTTTATGATCCCGAATACTACTTGTACAGGAAGATCTGCACCCAATGCAGTATCGGTGAACAAAACAGCCTTCACAGTGGAACCACCTTTATATTCAATGGGCTTAAAACCATCCAAATATTTCCCGGCATTGCTTTTTTTCCAAAAATCCAGATCCATAGCCGCAGAAACAGTATTACCGTTTTCCATGAGCTCCAGATTCACGACTTTATCTTTATTTCCGCTAAAAGAGGCCGCCGAAACAATGCGATCCCCTTGATTAAGGGAAATTTCTTTTTCCGCTAATGTTTGCCCTGTTTTAAGGGTAACATTAAGGGTTTTCCATTCTACTTTTTTCATTTTGTTGTATTTGAGGTGAGAATTAAAAAAGCCCTGAACCCATATAGCGGCCAGGGCTTTTCACACTATTTAACCAACCAAATTTTTATTTTTAGGCTTTTCTGGAAGTTTTGAAACCTTGCAGTCTAACTTCCATGTAAACGAATTTACCGGCAGCAGAAGGAGCTAAAACTTTTCCGTTAGGTAGTCTTAGGTACCAGTCCATAGGCTGATCGTCTACCAGGTAGTTGAAGCCTTCTAAATCGTGGTAATAATCTTCTGGAGATCCAGGAGAAATTGCTTTTACAACATCTGCCAAAGGAAGATCTACTACTTCGCGGCCATTTTGTGTAATTACAATACTAGAATTCCTGGCAATTGCCGGAGCTTTAGAAGCTGTGTAATCTACAGTTCCTTCTTCTCCCTGTGCATCTGCTTCACCAAAACCAATAGCGATCTTATCAAAGATTTGTGCCTGGTTCTTCGGAAGTTTTGTTTCACTAATAGAAGAAACACCGTCTACTTTCTTCGTGTTTTCGTCAATGATCCTGATTTGACCACCGGCGTTGGTAACTTCTTTTCTCACAAATACGGTATGACGGGTAAGCCTTACCTGTTCGCTATTAATAAGCTGCGCCAATTCGTTTGAAAAAGCATATGCAACGGCAATAAGAAAAGCTGCTGCGCTTAAAAGTTTTTCTCTATTTTTCATTTTGATGTTCGTTTTTGATTAATGAATGATTGTTGATGAATGATGATTTATAAATGGATAAAAATTGGTTGCTAAAACATTCCTGATACTTCGCGTTGCGGAGCTTCAGAATACAATGCGGCGATACGTGGCGTTGGTCTTTCAGAAGAAATATCGTCGAAATTGATCACCGGTGCAGCATTAAGAGCACGCACATGATTGTCGCAATCTGGACAGGCAAGACCTACCATCCCGGCAACAAACTTGTTGGCAGTAGTAGTACTTTCGTCTACAGGTTGCATTTCTTTTTCTGCAAATTCCTTGATCATTTCTGTTCCCTGGCGAATAGCCATCCCAACAAGAAGGAATTTTACAAGGTTATCACTTGAACTGGTACCCTTAACGGCAGCAGCTCCCAATAATCCAGCTGCGGCAATACCACCACGAGCATAGATCTTTTGCTCATCCGGCACAAGGGTAACAATACCACCGGACAAAGCACCGCCAGCAATTGCGCCACCAAAGGAAACCGCATTACTACTGACTGTTTTAGAAGTTATTTTTCCGAACTTCATAGATTTAGATTTAAAGATTAATTATTAATTTACTTGTGTCCGTTACTGCTGCTTTTTTACTTTTTAGAGGCTGCGCTCCAGGCAATGATGCCAAAAGCCGCCGTGAATACCCAGGGCAAATATTGCGGTACCCGCGTTTGCACTGGTTGTTCCTGATTTTCTGAATTTTCTACTGCCACGTTGTTAAAGTTTATGAGGTTAACAATGATGTTTTTTTTCTGCCACTGGTAAGGTTCAGGTGTAGAACCTTCAAAAAAATTTGCCTGGATGGAAACCCATTCCCTACCGGTAAATTCACTACCATAAGTGTTAAGGGCTACCTCATAAGCTGTAACTACTGCCTTAGCTGCTATTTCACAAATCGCTGCTTTTTGCAGGGCTACATTCTCCAGGCTGGAAATAATTTCGAAATTCGCTTGCTGCGCATAATAAGCACGGGCAACTTCCAAAGCTTCTATAACCTGGTTTAGTTCCTGCGTGAAATCATTGGCCGTTAAAACCTTGAAGTCATCTGCCACGGTCAACCTAGCGGTTAAGCTTGAAAACCAACTGGAGAAGATCTTGTTAAACCAAATCTCCATATCTTCTGAAGCTGAAACGTCCAGAATATTAGCATCGGCCTTATACGTGGTTTCGATATCCCCTTCTAAAACAATTTTAAGGGCATCGGCTACCGGTCCTATTGCGGCAACTTCCAATCTTCGTACTATGGCAGAAATACAGCTCATTACTTCTTCGCTTTTTTTGCAGGTTTACTTGCTGGCTTATCTGTTGCACCTTTCTTCATCATTGGAAGAAGAAAAGGCATTGCGGCAAGGGTAATTCCCCCTATAATGATTCCGGTATTGCTCGATTTCTTAGCCGTTGATCCGCCGTTGCCATCTGTTGAACCGCCGTTGTTACTTCCCGTTGGCTGGTAATTGTTGGTATAATCGTTAGAATAATCATTACCGGTAGTAGGGGTTGTGGGTTTCTGTGGAGTGTAAGAACCTTTTTGAGTAATCGCCGTAACCTGTGGATAACTCACCGGGAAATTAGCGGCACCGCCGATCCCGATTTTAAAATCGTTGAATGCAAATACTGCATTTCCGTTAACGGTTTTCTTGGAAAAACTAAAAGCCGGACTGTTGAGCACGCTTAAAAAATGATCTCTAATCCCTTCCGCAAATTTTGCAATTACCTCATGACCTTTTATGGTACATTTTGCCCAGCTGGTATTTTTTGTCATATCCCGGTACAATGCCGCAAGTTTATGACTGCCTTCCAGGGCAAGGTTAAGATTCCGCATTAAATCATCATTACCTGAAGGATTGGATAATCTTTGGGAAATTTGCTCAAAGTAAGGTTGTATAGATTCGGTAATAATTCCCTGTGATTCTTGTGGAGAACTAGCTGCATTCCAGCAGGAAAAATCCATACCATTTGCAAAGACAGCTAAGAAGGTGTCACCAACAAAATCTGCCGGTAGCATATCCATTAACTTCTTTCCAGCTGTTAATGCGGTACCTGTAGCCACAAATCCTAAACCTTCTTCATTTTTGAATTTTAAAACGAATAATTTCCCGTTGATGGAAATCCCGTCTTTATGGAAACGGAACTTAGGATCACGTCCCTTGGAAGTGTATTTATTCACTTCCTGTCTAATGGCATTTACCTGGGCTACGGGTACACCATTTTCAATTAAGTGATCGCAAAACTTGTTGAAGTTTGCTATGACTCGCGCCGCGCGCTCATCTTGTGGCGCATTAAGGCCCACATGTTGTAATTTTTGCATTGGAATGTCTGCTTTTTCAATGAATTCGACTTCAGTATTTTGATGACGCGTAGCATCGATCACAAACGTTGGTGCATTTTCTGAATAGGTTTCTTTGTTTTGATCCTGGTAAACCACTACATATACATGTGTGAATTCTTCGGGGTAGAAATACGGCTGCCTAACCTGACGGATAGCGTGTTTAATCCCTAGATTGGAAAGAATGGAAGAAGCGAAAACAGAAAAACTTTTACAGTCGGTCCCGTTTTTTCGCTGTAACCACGTACAAGCCGGAGAGCGCAGCTGTTGTAGTGCGCCATCGGCTGTATATTGTACATGGTCATACAAGAACTTATAGATGTTAGCAATAGTTTCCTGTAATGATTGGCCTTCCAGAACAAGGGCTAATTTTGCAGTTTGCCAGCGGTATTTTTCAACCCAGGCACGCATTTGATCAACGGTAAAAAAAGTGTCACCCTCACCAAGTGGGGTGCTCTCGCATTTAACCGCGGGCATAAGTTTCTCGTACTCTTTACCGCTACGCAATTGGCGCTTTAATGCCGTTGATATGTCTTGTTTTCCAGCCATTTAATTTCGAAGTTTCACAACTTTGAGATTTTTAGAGACTGCTAAGATGGGAAGGTGAAAATGAGAAGGCGACGAATTCCGCCGAATTGCGACGAACTTTTGCCGAATTTCTTTTAAAAAGTTTTATTTGGTTTTATTTAACCTTTTTTGGGAAAATTTAAGAAAAGAAGGTTTTATTCCGTCGAAAATCGTTGAATTTCGACGAATTCGGTTTTATTTTGTTAATTGTATATCCTGTAAATAGCTGAATGGCCTCTTATCCTCCATTAATAAAAAGAAAATGCAGTGATTTCTTTGCTGCGGACCTCATTGGTAATGACCTGGCGGAATTTTCTTTTGATTACCTTTTTTCCGGAACCAGGAATGGTGAAATTATTGAGTTGGTTGTACTAACCTGGATCATTGATGTAGATGATCACCTTTTTATACGGTACTGCAACTACATGGGCTCAGCGGCAAGGTGGAAAGAAGTTTTTGAAAGTCAACTTAAATCACAAATGGTAGATCTGAGCGTGGGATCTGCCTTTATAAAAAGTTCGCTTCGTTTTTTTGAAGTGGATAATTCCCACTACAGGACTATGGAGAAATTTGAAAAGGAGTTCCTAGAACTAAAGGCTAAATTGAATAAGGATTAAAAAAGCCGTTGCAATGAATCGGCAACGGCTTTTTTAATCATCGGTGGTAACTACGCATCCTCAAAAAACATGTCACACTTTAAATCAATTACCTTTTATAGATTTACACCACTAATAACAGGAAACCTTTAAACCTTGATTTACAGAGTTATGGATGCGGATAAATTTACACTTATAAGCGCTAATATTACCTCTACGTTAAAAACTTTGTTGAAAAGCTTTCTAGAATAAAATTATTGAAGTTGAAAAGGAGCATTACTTTTACCATGTGTTTTGAGACACTAAAAAAGCCGGCAAGTTTGGAGACCTCCGGCTTTTGATAAAACGATTGTTGAACCGCTTTAAATCTTACTACGATGCAAGATTATATTATTTTATTATTGATCTATCTGATCATTAAAGGGCGCTAAGCGCCAAGTATCTAAGGTGAATAATAGTACCCTTAGCTTTGTTTTAACCCGCCTGATAAATCAGGTGGGTTTTTTCTTGTAATTTGGTTACAAATATATATCAAAATGCATCAAATTGCGTCAAAGTACGTCAAAAACTTCCGGCAGTTGTTAAAGGCTAAATTTGGATAAGGAAATTTAATCGACCGGCTCCAAAGTTCCCGGTACATTCAAATTTGCGTCCCTGGTGTAGAAATCCCTTCTTACTGTATGGGCAAAGAAATCTTCTTTAGTGAAACCATTGTCCATTAGTTCCTGGACATTTTTTTCATTCAGAGAAGGGTTTAACCACTCCCCCTCAAAATCTTCATCTAAAACAAGAGGCATCCGTTTTTTTCTATTGTGGATCTCCGCAAAAAAATCGTTAGCCTCTGTAGTAATTAGGCCTACTGTCCAGTAATCAGAATCAATTTCTGTGTAAATCCCTGCAAAAGTGAAAAGTTTCCTTTCCTCCAGGTAACAATATTTTGGAATTGCACCTTTTACACCAGGCTCATAATGCGGTTCAAAAAAACCGTCTGCTATAATAAGACAACGTTTGTTTTTAATAGATCCCTTAAAAGATTTGCTGGTGAAAACATTTTCTTTCTTCGCGTTCCAATTTTTGTACTTGGAATTTCTGTGCTTTTCCAGATCGTGGACCCAAAAAGGCACAAGCCCCCACTCCATCGGGAAAATTTCTGAAGGATCTTCCTGGGGAATGCAGAACAAATTAGGATAGGTATAAGCGCTTCTATGGTAGTACGGCTCATACAGCAACGGCACTTTCATAGTAGAACTAAAGCGTTGTTCTATTTGCCTGGTGGTTTTGGTAAGAGAGGTTTCGTAGCACATTTTTTTATTTTAAAAAAGAGTTCAGATAAAGTATTTATTTTTATTTAATTACATTTAATAAATTCTAAAAAATTATTTTTCACTAAACTTAAATTAATTCTTCTTTGGAAAGAATAGTAAATCAATTCAGATCTTTATTTGAAGTATCATCTGAACGTCTAAGAAACCCTCTTTTATTTTCCTTTTTTATCTCCTTATTGATAATAAATTGGAAAAGCGTTTTAATCCTTCTTTTTTCGGAATCTTCTATAGAAAAGAGAATATTTTTTGTCGAAGACAATTATTTAAATATTTATACTTCTTTGGTTGTTCCTTTGTTAATCGCTTTGGTTTACACTTTCCTCCAAGACCTGTTTATGAGGATTGTTGAAAAGGTTACTTATCGAGAAATTAATAAAAGAAGAGAAATTAAAAATCAACACCTATTAGATAAGATAGGTAGGAAATTTGAAAGAGATAAAAAAGAATTAAAATTTGAAAACCAAAAAAGTGAACTTTTAAGGGAGCAGAACATTAATCTACAAATTGATAATTATAAAAAGGAAATATCTAATCTGCAAGAGAAAAATGCCCAACTAAATAAACGAAACGAGGAACATTTAAAAAAAATAGAAGAAGCCCAAAAAGAAAATGCCAGATTGTTTAGTATAGCCAATAACGCTGAATGGAAAAATTTATTCGAGAATGGAGAAGAATTTCATGGTCAATTTGCATTGATAATTAATCATAAAAATAAAATTGGTACTAATGACATATTGGCTGAATTATCGTCTTACATAGAGAAAGAAACTAACGGTACAATTGAATACACTGGTTGGGATCCTCTAGAAAATAAAGGGGGATTTATGGTTAATTATAAATTTAAGGGTGATCGCGATAGAAATGAGGTCCAAGAGTTGATTAATATATACTTGGAAAGTAATAACTTCAAATTGCCCAATTCCGTAAGAAAGAACGGTTAACCGTTGTTTTGAATTCATTTACTTGCTTCTCAAATTCAACCACTGCCGATATAACTTTATGGGTGCGCAAATGGCACTAGATTTTTCCTTCTCAACTGTTGGTAAGGTTTTATTTTTTAAGAATTCTGTAAACGGTGCCTGGTGTAGTATTGGTAATTCTGAAACCACTACATAATTTACATTCTTGGTCATAGGTTAAGTTATTTAGCCGTTGCAAGACCGTTGCAACGGCATGATTGATTTAGATTACTTCCTCGTAGCCGGAAGGAGAACCAAGAGATTTAAAGAGCTCTTTTGTTTCCAGGCTGTTAAGCGTATGCCGTTTTTTCGCTTCTTCTTCGGTAACGTTCGGGTTCCGATTGAATTCAACTTGTATCCAGTGCATTGTTTTTTGAACATAGCCCTTTGATAAGTGGTTGAAGATCTTGTATGCTTTGCCTTTAGACAGACTGCATGGAATAGGTTTTAAGGAATTGGGATTAGACGTAGACATGGTGAAATTTGGGTTAGATATTAGACATTCCATTTCTGCGGCTGGCTTGATAGTGTGCGTTGGCTTCTTTGTAGTTCATAGCCCAAATTCTGGTTCTTCCCCGGTTAAAAGAGAATTCCTTCAGGCCTTTTTTGATCATTTCGGCTTTGTTCTTTTCATAATATTCGATTTGTTTTTCAATTTTCCGTTGCTTCAGTGTTTTTACAATTGCCCGGTAAAGAGCTATTATACAGAGTACAAGGAATATTGCGGCTAAAACGTAGGCTATTAGAGTAATTTTTGAGTTCATAGATTTCAGGGTAGATTTAGGATTAAGATTTTTGTTTATTTTTCAGTTTCTCATTCTCTTTTTTCAGAAAGTGGATTTTAAAAAAGGCCCAGGTATTTACAAAGGTGCAGCCCAGGACAAATGCAGTAAATAATAGTTGTTCGATAATTGTCATTTTTTACTATTGCTTTAAACGTTGTACATCAAGTCGATAATAGCCATTTTGAGGGGCACGCATATAGGATAGATCTTCTTCTAATCGGTACTCACGGCCTGGTTTAATAATTTCAAACGGAATGGCATCTTCCATGTGCTCATATTTCCATTGTTCGATCCAGAGGAAGTCAATTTTACGGTCATTTGCCAAAAAACGAAGAGAAAAACGTTCTTCAGACTGGCTCCATTCCACAAAATAGATCCCGTTGGACTCGTTTTGGTGAATTTTGCCATTTTTAAACTGGTAGTCCGGAGAAATAATAATCTCGCCGGGAACATCAGGATTAAAAAAGACAAATTCCATTTCGTAACCGGTATTATGCTCATAATCTGGCTCGCAACCGGTAAGGATCAATAGGACGGAAAGAAGAAGTAGTAGTTTTTTCATGATATTGTTGATTTTATGCTATTAATTGTGTGGCTGTTGGAATTTGTTCATCTATTGCCGTTGCAAACCTGATGCAACGGCTAATTTCACCGTCTATGGTAGAAGCTTGTTTGCGGAATTCCAGAAGGGCATCCAATAATACCAGCGCTCTATGAAGGGAAAGTTTTAGCGTTGAATTCTCCGGAACCGTTTGCCCGGCAGTTTTCTTGTTGAATTCGTACCACATTTCTACAGCTATCGATAGATCCTTCATGTAATTTCTAGGATTAGACATGATGGTAGAGAGCGTTTTTTGCATAGAAACGTAGTTGTTTAGCACATCCTTCAGCAACTGGAAGTCCTGAGCTTTTACCTGTTTTACTTCAATTATTGCATTCATAGCGTATAGGAAAAAATTAGGTTCGTAGTGTTGTTTATATAGAAGTTCACCTGTTGGGTTACGTTTACAAAAGGTGAAGCGGCAAACCTGCTAAGCATTCCTTCTATGATATCGCGCTCAGGTTTTCGGTTCTCTTTAATCGGGCTGTACCACACTGGAGAAACTTTTCTTCCGCGCCCGTTGGTCAATTTCAAGTGGTCATTTCCGTTTTTTAGGAGAATGCACATAGAAATTTTACTACAGTTGCTGCAATAGATATTTCTTGAAGATCCGCAGCGGCATTTTTTTGAATTAAAGCTCATAACTGGAATATTTTATGGATTGCTTTTCATTCAATTTTCTAATGATCTCGGGTAGATCCTGAGTAACTGAGCGGTTCCCGATTTGCTCTACCTTCGCAAATAATTCCTGAAGATCAAACTTGTTGTTTAAGTAGCTTTTTACATGTTTCTCAGCTTTTTGAAGGTCTGTAAGCCTTCTTTTTCGCTTCTTCGCGGCTACTTTGGTATCTGTTGTTTTTCGCTTTAAATAATCCTGGTGTTTTCTCCAGGCTTCGCCGGCATAATATTTAAAACCGCCTTCTTTGGCCGTGGTCCTGGTTAGGTCGAAATACTCTCCGGGGAAAAGTAAATTGTAATCGGGGTGTTTTTTGAGGTACCGTCCAACGGCCGCTAAACCATATCGCAATTCAGGAATTTTCGTTACCAGGCTTTGCTTATTCAAACTATGGCCGGCGTTGGTTATAAATTTTTCCTGCATCCAGGTATTGTAGGCCTTTAACCAACTGGCTTTGTATGGCGTGGCGGTTTTGTAGAGCTTCGCCGCAGTTTTGAAAAAATCCTGAAGAACGAGCTCCTTAAATTCTTCGCGGCTCATAGATCCTGAAAAAGCTTCCTTTTCAAGAATTTCCTTGCGGATTGGGGTGTAATCATCATAGTGATGGGCGACCAGCTGGGCAGCGAAGTCTGTTTTTTCTTCCAGTTTCTGTCTCAAAAAATGGCTGAGCGTATTTTTTTGACCGCCGGTGTGATTTTTTTCGGCCCTGGTGTTATTTTTTTCCGCGGCGGCATTATTTTTTTCTACACCTTGCGACCGGGTGTTTCCAATAGAAGAAAAATTAGGTGACGTGAGGCCTTTTTTGGCCGAACTCCTTTCTCCCGAATGTTTATCAACATTCGCTTTTATTTCTTTATTGTTTGTGAAAGATCTATTAGATACATTGTTATGCGGACAAACTGTCCGCCCGTCGGGGGTAAGTGATTGATTTCCAGCAGCGGTTTTTTTCGGCGCATGGTTGTCTGTGATGCTTAAAATTGCAGGATTGATCCTGATTTTAACAGGTCTTGCCGAACCTTCAAAAGTGTAATCCTGCAATATTCCCGCCTCCTGCAACCGCTTGCGTTGCCTCCTGAGCGTTCTTTGGCAAACATCAAGCCTTCGCTCCTTATTTATCTTTGCGCTTGTTATCCATCCGCTATGGATCTCTACAGCCGGCAGCTCGCTGGGGAAATGTAGATCCAGCCTTTGGTGCCGGTCCTTGCGCTTGTACAATTGTTTGCTGTAGTGCCAAAGTATCGCCTGGAAAACAAGCTGCGTTTGATATTTAAGGGTCTGGATCTTTTCCTGCGAAGCAATAGGTTTGCCGTTGCAACGGTTGTATTCTACAACACGTTTGTTCCTCTCCCATATATCCAGGGGCTTGATCATGTTATAGAAGCTTACCAGGGAAGCCATTTCCTTTTCTGTCAATGGCTCCTTTTTACGTTGCCTTTCTACAACTTTGTTGTATCTCCTTACTTCCTGATTGGCGGTTGTAACCCGCTCGTTATAGGCATCGGCAGCTTTTAAGTAATTGCCCATCGTGGTTTTAATGTCCTCCGGAATAATGATTGGATGAACATATTTAACCTCTTTGGGTTCTTCCCGTTGCAACGGCTCCAACGGCGAAGTAGGTTTGCCGTTGATTTGCCGTTGCTGGCCGTTGGGATTTACGTTAAAAATTCCATTAAGTTCTAATATTGCGCGGTTAAGCATAGGGGGCTTTGAATTATTTTTGTATTTTTGCATATCTACTATTTGTTGTTATAGACAAATGATAATGGGTAAGCAGGGCGGGGGCGTCCTGCTTTTTCTTTTCTAGGGTATAAAGTCAACATTCATAAGTGTTTTCTTTTGTATTCCCAACGGTACCCGGTGAACATGAATTAAATGTTCCGGATATTCTTCCCGGTAGTACTTATGAAGTCCATAGGTGTCATCATGCATTATTTCTTTTTGCAATAGATCCATTTCACTTATCTCTACTGACCAGCAAGCATTTTTCAAATCTGCCCGCATAGCCAAAGGATCATTATTTTGCCATTCAGCATACTTTGTATATCGACAAAGAAATTTTCTCATTTCTTCCACATTCGAAATAACCAGAAGAGGAAATTCGTGTCTTTTGATCATTCCCTTACCTTTCTGAAATTCCTGGCAGGCGTAGGAAACAATAAAGGCTGATTTTTGAGTTACCTTTTTCATATTAGCTTTTACTTAAAGGGTTCGACTTCCTTAAAAAAACCAGGTCACAATTAATTCCTTCCCGCACCCGGATCTTCTTTTCCCGGTGCATTTGGTTAAGGGAGTTTTTAAGAGCAGCTATACCAATTCCCGCTTTAACAGCTAGTTGTACAAGGCTAATTCCGCTCTTTTCGTTTGCATTTTCTTCTATGATCTGGAGTAGGTTGCTCATGATTCTATATTTAAGTTGATCACTTCCATTTCAGCATTGCCAGATTCATCAATAAAGGGGTTGCCCACCTTGCATGGTCCGCCTCCAAATTCGTGGTATAAAAACTCCTGAAGATCTTCCTCATTAAATTCTCCTGAAGCATTTACCTGGATTGTAATTGTTTTTGTCATAAGAAAAAGGCATCAAGTTGTTCGCCGTTGTACCATTGTTCTATCTGTAGGGGTTTCCTGGAAAAGAACATTACCAGGTACGAAGGCCGTTGCTGTAAATATTTTTTCTGAAGCAGTTCCCGGTGAATCTTAGATAATTGCTCATTATGCAGCACCGAACGGTTAAAGGCAAAATCGCACTTGTAGCGCAAGATCTCCACCTGTAGCATCCTGCGATATAGCCGCACTGCAACGGCTGGTAGGGCAACCATTGCAACGGCTAAAAAAATAAGGGGGAGTAGGTTAATTTCTTCCATAAAGGTTTTATAAAAAATGGGCGCTCCTAGCCTATGCAAAGACCTTCGCGCCCATTTTGGGCATGCGCCCGGGTTTCATGAATGCATTATTTCTGCAACCAGCATTTCTATATTATCTGGATGAAATTTTGCCGGCAGCTTATCATACACGCTTTTTCTTTTTGGTTTCTTGCGGGAATACTTCTTTTTATCTTCTTCAATTAACCGAATGAACGCCTCCTTTGCCTCTTCATCTAAAGCGGAATAGGTGGCGTAAACAATATGTTCGGTTAATTGGCTCATTTATTTTTTATCTATGTCTTCTCTGAGTTTGATAATTGTAGTTTCAAGACCTTCAATGTATCTTGCTAATACCAAATTGCCTGGTACACCCATACGCTCTGCCTTCTGTTTGAGTTTATGTCTTCTGTGAGTTTCCCAAATAAGCTCCTGCTCTTTCTGATAAGTTTCAAGCTCTTCTCTGTGTTCCTCAAAACCTTCTGTATCGTATATATCCCAACAAGGATCTCTCTTCCAGTTTTTTTTTAGTTCTGTTATCTCTGCCTCTGTTGCCATCACTATTACGCTGATATCGGGTTATCAAAAACAGTTTCTTCTTTGCTCATTTGCTCGCGGTACCTGGCAATTTTCCCGGAGAAAAAACCGGCAATAGCGCAGGTATTTCTTATCCCGAATTGAAAGTTTTCTAATTGTTTGAGTTGGGTTTCCAGGTGGGTGATTTTTTCTACTAATTGTTGTTGTTCCATTTTTATTGGGTTTTTTCGACCGGTTGGGCCGTGGGTTCATATTTCTTCTTTCTCAATTTTTTTAGTTCTTCCTGCTTGGTTAAAACTTCGTCTTTATACCTAAAAAGCTCCAGAAGGACGTTGAAGTCACTTTGATTCCCTGCCAAGACATCGCTTACGATTTTTATAGTATATTCCTTGGATCTGGAAGGTTTTAATCCTGCATCATTTAATCTTCCTGCAATTAGCTTCGCATAACCTTTAGGAAAAATCGCACGAAGCTCTTCACGTTCTTTATCTGTTACCTTAATTTTCATATCTTGTGTGCTTTTATCTCCTTTAACGGGAGCTTGTGTTATTTATTCACACTTATGTAATAATTATTCACATGCAAACATATAAAATTTATCAGTACAAAAACAAATTAATGTGAAAAAATATACTTCCAATTCTGAAATTAGATGAATATTAAGGAACTAAGAGCTAAAACCGGATTGTCTCAAAAAGAGTTTGGAGCAAGGCTAGGACTGACTTCACAGAGCATTACCAAATTTGAAGCTGGCGGAAAAGTTACTGATACAGTAAAAAAGTTAATTCGCTATGAATTTTCACAACACCTTCCGGAAGAAGAGCGGTTATATCCTGTAGAGGGTGAACACGGTAAAGAGCAAATTTCAGCAGATGAACGGCGTACTGCCACTAAGGTTGATTCTCCTGAAGAAATTGAGAAGGAAAGGGAGCGCTATGAAGATCAAGTTGCAAAACTTGCGGAAGAGTTTCATAGAATAGCTAATCAATATGAAGATCACATTGAAGAATTAAAACGAGATAAAGAAGACCTTAGAAATGATAAGAAAATCTTGCAACAGTACATTGAAAATTTATCCACTAAACCTGGCGGTAATCAGCAAACCGCCTAAAAATAGTATGGAAATCTAAAAGCAAACCCACGAAACTAAAATTTAAGAACAGAACAAAAAAGGGGAAAAATCCCCTGATAATAATTTAGACTAGGAAAGTAAACCAGGCATTGTAGCCAGTGAAGTCGGTTAAATTAAAAATAACAAAAAAAGCATACAATTTGAGATTACGAGTTATTCGCGATTTGCTAAAAGAGGAATTGCCGGAATTGAAGGTAGATTCTAAACTGAGAAGTAATAATCCTCAGACTTGGAATTTCAACAATCCGGCATACTTGAGTACAGCAATTATGGATCTGGAAAAATTAAATTTGTTCGATTCATATATAGAACCAATTAAAGAACTCGGTATCTTCCCCACTAAAGTTCCGTCTTTGGTCTTGGATCAACCAACCCATTTGAAGTTAAGCAAGTATATTGGGGACTTACGAACTGCAACTGAAGGATTGATTTATGGAATTTCCCAGACAATTGAACTGAATGATGAAAACATTGTAAGTATCAAAATTCCACCACCCAAGAATTTTGCTGAGCTAGGAAAAATATCTACTAGACTTGAAAAAATATTCTCTCAGACAATTTATCATGAGGATATCGGAGGAAGTATAACTATCAAAAACTTTGATACTGGTTCCTACTGGATAGATATTTTGGCAAACTCAGCTACAACTGTTACAGTTATTGGTGGCTTAGCTTATTCCGGAGCTATTGTTTTTAAAGTATACCAGGAAGGAAGATTGCTTCAGGAAAAGGTCCGTGAAATGAAAATTTCCAATGAGGCCGCGGAAGAAATAGAAGAGAAATCTGATAAAGAAGTCGATAGAATTGCGGAAGTAGAGGCCAATTATGTATATGATAAATATTACAAGAGCAATAAGGATCCAGAACAAATTAGCAGAATAAAATTTGCTCTTAAGGAATTGGCAGTTCTAAATTATAACGGTGGTGAAATACATCCATCGTTACACTCTTCAAAAGAAATTAAAGAAACGTTCCCCAATTATCAAAGGCTTGAAAAAATTGAATCCAGAATAGAAAAATTAGAGCAGAGAACAAAAAAAAAGAAATAATAAATAGCAATACTTATCGGAGATTTAATAGAAGCGAATGGAAGATCCCGTAGATATTAAAGCGTTTCGTTTTAAAGCCAGGCTCACCCAAAAAGAACTGGCAAAACAGATTGATGTTACAATTGCTACTATTTCCCTGGCAGAGCGTAAGAGGCCTTCTAAAAAATTAAGTCGTAAAATAAGAACAACTTTTCCTGAATATTTTAGAAAATGGGAACGTGAAAAACCGGTGATGCTAAAAGATCCAGAACTGGAAAAGGAAGTAAAGGAATTACGGAAGGAGAATAGCGATCTTAAAAGATATAAGAATCGGTGTATCTGGCTGGAGAAGGAAAAAAAGTCGCTTATGCAGCATAATGAGGAATTACAGGAGAAATTAAAGAAGCTTAATAACTAATAAAACACCTGCTAAATAGTTCCTATGGAAGATTGGTTTTATTCTCTGACGCCAGCCATTGTCACGATTGTAACAAATATTGTTTTCTACTATTTCGTAAAGGGTAGAATTCAAAATTCCTTCGAACAGAAAAACATCATTTTTCAAGGCTTATTTCAGGAAAAGATTAAGATCAACAGAGAGCTACTGGAAAAGATCAACAAAGTAAGTGATGGCATATATATGTTCAATTTAGAGTCTGAAATAAAAGATCTAAAAGAATTAAGGAACAATTTTCAATCCTTAATCTACTACAATATGATCAATCAGCCTTTCTGGTCCACTAGCACCTTAAAGCAATTGAATCTATTGAACAAAGAATTTGAAAGTATTTTGAAGCTCTTTGGTGATTTTATAATTGCTAAGGAAGAATCGATATATGAAGAAAATCCAACCCTCGATAATGTGAATAAAAGATTTAAACCCTTCATAGTGGAAATAACCAGGGAACCTTTATTCCACACCTATATTAACTCCTTAGTAGTAGAAATGAGAGAAGATATGAGGGTAAATGTTTTTAATAAAAAGAAGTAGAACAACAAGGCCACAAAGCGAGCCAACTTTAATCAATATCTAAGGATTTCTACCTAAAAAAACTATTGAAAATGAACCAGTTAAAAATTAATAATAAAATCTGCAAAACTGAAAATCCTTGTGTCCCTGGTTCGATTCCTGGAGGCACCACTTGAAAACCCAAGACGAAAGTCCTGGGTTTTTTCGTTTTATATCCTCCTCAACTCCTGTAAATAGTGGATTAAACTTGTATTAGGAAATAAATTCTTCTATAACCTGAATAAATTTTTAGCACTCATAAAGTTCTTCTTTACTAATAGTTTATTAACGGCTGTTCTGGCAACAAATAATTTTATTAGCTTGTTTTAAAAGTACAGGTAAATGAACATTCTGCAGATAAGTGCACCAAAATCAGGAAGCTATTGGCTACACACAATTTTACATCAGATTCTTCAGAAGAAGGATATTCCTATGAAATCTTTTATTCAACAACAGGAAATTTACCAACATGCAAAAAACCTGGAGCTCAGCTTTAAAGATCAGGCAGCGGTTGATATGATGGATATTGAGCAAGATGATTGTTATTATCGGATAAGTTCAGTTTTCAGGGAGAAACTACCAGATCCTGCAGCGTACGCAAATTCCACCAGCCTGGCCTGGACACATTCCACCTTATGCACCATGAGTTTTGATATTCTTCCTCTTTTCACAAAGAGAATATGCATCGTTCGGGATCCAAGAGACAGGGCATTATCGGCTGCAAAATTTGCTTTTACTCCGTATATGAAAAAGCACTACCCTTCCCCTTATTCTTCGCCGGAAGAGTTTATACAAAATGAATATGCGAACCTACTGGAACGTTGGGTATGGTTTTATGGCAATTATCTACTTCATAAAGAAGAATTAGATATTCATATTGTTTTCTATGAACGATTGTTGCACGATTTTCCTGCTGAATTAAAATCTTTACTAAATTACCTTCAGGTTAGTTTATCTGAAGAACAACAAAAGGAAATAGAGGAAGCCGTGACTTTTTCTAATATGAAAAACAAAAGCCCGAAGCACCTCAACAAAGGAAAATTCGGGAAATGGATGGAGCAATTAAGCGAAGAACAAAAGAAACTTGCGATAGAAAAAGCAGGAGGCTTAATGCAGCACCTCAACTATCCGTTAAAAATTATAGAAGGACAGGAAAAACTGCCTTCGCTTACTTCTGATATTCCACAAAATAAATTAAAAGAAATGCTTCAGGATATCTCCTGGTATGAATTGTACAACAGCAATAGTCTTTAGACTAAATACTTTTCAAATATAATTGTTCAACTTTTTCCCGTGCCCAGGGCGTCTTCCGAAGAAATTTTAAGCTGGACTTTATAGAAGGATCATGTGTAAAACAACGGATATTTATTCTTTTTCCCAGTTCGTCCCAGCCGTACTTTTCTACAAGTACATTAAGTATATCCACCAGTTTTACTCCGTGTAAAGGATTATTTTTTTGCTGTTGATCCATTAATATATATTTCAAAAAGATGAGCTTCTGAAAAAATTCAGATTTCAATAATACTTCTTTTTCAGCCAAAAAGAGACGCGTACCAAAAGAATAAGCGCCGGAACTTCTATTAAAGGACCTATTACTCCCGCAAATGCCTGCCCCGAATTTAATCCGAAGACAGCTATCGCAACCGCAATAGCCAGTTCAAAATTATTCCCGGCCGCCGTAAAAGCTATAGCGGCATTTTTATCGTAGGTTGCCCCCATTGCTTTACTGATAAAAAAGCCAATTATAAACATAAGTGTAAAATAAATCAGCAACGGTACGGCGATCATCACCACATCCATAGGGATTTCCACAATGAGTTCGCCTTTAAGTGAAAACATAAGTCCAATTGTGAAAAGCAAGGCGGTAAGTGTAATAGGCGAAATTGCAGGTATAAATTTGTTATCGTACCAGTCGCTCCCCTTTTGTTTTACTAAAAAGTATCTGCTCAGGATGCCCAGCACGAATGGAATTCCCAGGTAAATTGCCACACTTTCTGCAATAGTAGCGATAGAAATATCTACTACGGCACCATCGAACCCAAATAACGGCGGTAACTCAGTAATAAATAACCAGGCGTAAAAACTGTAAGCAAAAACCTGAAAAATACTATTTAAAGCTACCAGACCCGCTCCATATTCACTACTCCCCTCTGCAAGGTCGTTCCATACCAGTACCATGGCGATGCAACGCGCCAGACCAATTAGGATAAGACCCACCATATATTCCGGGTAATCCTGCAGGAAAATCATGGCCAAAGCGAACATTAGAATTGGTCCAATAATCCAGTTAAGAAGTAAGGAGATCGATAAGATTTTAACATTCCGGAAGACTTTAGGCAAAAGCCGGTAATTGACTTTTGCCAGCGGCGGATACATCATAAGAATTAGCCCCACTGCAATGGGCCAGTTGGTGCTGCCGCTACTATAGGATTCTATCCTCTCTGGGAAAGATGGAAAGAGATAACCCACAGCCACACCAATTCCCATGGCAATAAATATCCACAACGTAAGATAAGTATTTAGGAAACCAAGTTTTTTGTTGTTCTCAGCCATTAAAGTGGATATTATACAAATTTCTGCTGTTGAACCGTAGAGAATACGTACAACATTTCTGTTGCTATTTCATTACTCCGTTCTTCGTATTTCTGATCCTGTTGCGGGGTCCCGTCGAAAGCTTTGGGATCATCATATTTCACAGGAATGCGTTTTTCGGCACCGGGAATAAACGGGCAGGTTTCATCGGCATGAGAGCAGGTCATGATCGCTGCAAAGTTTTTTTCCGGGTTTGCAGTGTCATCAAATTTCTTGGAGTACATCTTTAAAGCAGGTGCATCTTGAGCATAATTAACTGCATAAACCGGATTTTCAGTTCCTTCAGATGACACCTCAAAACCGGCATTTTTAATAGCAGATACTGCATTTTCGTTAAATGCTGTAACTTCTACTCCGCCGGAAAAGGCTAAAATTTCAAGCTCACAATAAGCAGCCATCGCCTGGGCCCAAATTTGGGAAAATTGGCTCCTTCTTGAGTTATGAGTACAAATGAAATGAAGCTTTATTTGCTCATTTTCAATTATTTTACCCTTTATGTACTGAATTAGCGGCTTCAAAACTTCCTTTCGTTCTTCTGAAACACCATTTATATCAAAAGATGCTATTTTTTGCTGCACTGAAGGCAGTAATCGTGTTTTTTTCATCCTCTTATAGGTCAGAATAGGATAATTAGCAACATCCGCTACCGGGTTCACAGGCCGCTGAAGGTGATGCCTCGAATTTGGCAATTATCGGCCTTGAGTTTTCCTTCACGCCACATTGATCTAAAGCAAGACAGCCAGTTTGTTTATTCAGCAATAGAAAATGTTTACCATCGAAGCCAAGATCATACTTCCCTATAGTATTTCCCTGATATTCCACCTCAATTTCTGAATCTTCTAGTTCAAGCACCCTTTCAGAAAGTTCAATTATCGACATTAATTTTTCAGGATGCAGGCGATGGTCGTAATCCATGGCTTCCCACAACTGGAAATTGACAACTTCTTCATCTCTTAAAGTCCCTCCACAATCGATAAATTTCTTGCTGACTTTTCCGATTTCGGTAACATGAAAATGACTCGACACCAAGGTTCCATCTGGTAATTGAAATGCGATCTGGTCTAACTCCCCCAAATGTGTTTTAATTTCTGATAACTTCATAACCACTATTGTTTAATCGCAATAAAGCGATGATTAAAATTAAATTTTTTTAGCAACAGCTCTTATCTGAAGCTGTTTGATTAAGAAACCCTGCAAAAAGATCTTTTAATTCTTCCCACTTTTGGGTGTTAATACAATAACAAACCCTTGTGCCTTCGATATTCCCTTTTATTATTCCAAGGTTTTTAAGCTCCTTGAGGTGTTGGGAGATCGTGGGCTGTGCCAAACCTATTACTCCCACCAGGTCACCACAAACGCAGGAATCGGTTTTAAATAAATGCTGAAGAATGGCAATGCGGGCAGGATGTCCCAAGACCCTTGCAGCCAGTGCCAGCTTGTTCTGGTAATTGGTAAATATTTCAGATTTTGTAACGCCCACTTTTTCTTCAGTATTAATTCATTGTAATATTACGATAGACATATCAATTCTCAAAATAAAAATTCAAAAAAAAAAGCCACTCCCGAAAGAAGTGGCTTTAGATTCAATGTTATTCGGTTTTAAGAAACCGCCTTGAGCTTATTAATTGTTGATTTGTTCAGCTTATTTTCGGCATACTCTGCATCAACAACGAGTTTTGTCTGGTTACTTTCCGGCATTTCAAACATAGCATCTGTAAGAATTGCTTCACAAAGAGAGCGCAATCCCCGGGCGCCTAGTTTGTATTCCACAGCTTTTTCAACAATATAATCCAAAGCATCTTCAGTCATCGTAAACTCTATATCATCCATCTCGAAGAGCTTCTGATATTGTTTGATAATTGCATTCTTAGGCTCGGTAAGGATTTGTCTAAGCGTTTCTTTATCCAGCGGGTTCATATAAGTAAGTGCGGGAAGACGCCCGATAATTTCCGGAATTAGTCCGAAATCTTTTAAATCCTTCGGGATAATGTATTTCAGCAGATTAGTACGCTCTATTGTATCGTCATTTTTTGAAGCACTGAAGCCTACCGCCTGCATGTTGAGCCTCTTACTGATATTTCTCTCTATACCATCAAATGCACCACCGGCGATAAACAGAATATTTTCTGTATCTACTTCAATAAATTTTTGATCGGGATGTTTCCTTCCTCCCTTAGGCGGAACGTTTACCGTAGTTCCTTCCAGCAACTTCAACAATGCCTGCTGAACACCTTCTCCCGAAACATCTCTTGTGATAGAGGGATTATCACTTTTACGGGCGATTTTATCGATTTCATCAATAAAAACGATTCCGCGTTGAGCCTTTTCTGTATTATAATCTGCTGCCTGCAGGAGACGTGTAAGAATTCCTTCTACATCTTCTCCCACGTAACCCGCTTCAGTTAAAACAGTAGCATCCACAATAGCCAAAGGAACGTTTAGCATCTTTGCAATTGTCTTCGCAATAAGGGTTTTACCGGTACCGGTCTCCCCTACCATAATGATATTACTTTTCTGGATCTCCACATCATCATCTGTACCCGGCTGCAACAATCTTTTATAGTGATTATAGACCGCAACAGACATTACTTTTTTAGTGTCCTCCTGTCCTATCACATACTCATCCAAAAAAGATTTTATAGCTTTTGGTTTACTCAGCATTAAATCTGAAGAAAGTTCTTTGGCTTCACCCTGCCGGGATTCTTCCAGAACTATACCGTGAGCCTGTTCAATACATCTGTCACAAATATGAGCATCCAGACCGGCTATCAATAAGCTGGTCTCCGGCTTCTTCCTACCACAAAATGAACATTCTAAATCTTCCTTACCCATCTACTTTGGTTTTCCTATTATTAATTCAGGTTTCGTATAATATAAAAAATGATTCCTGAATTCCAATTTATGCTTCTCTTTTTAATACTTCATCGATCATACCATATTCTTTGGCTTTATCTGCCTTCATCCAGTAATCACGGTCACTATCTTCATGTACCTTATCATAATCCTGACCACTATGCTTGGAGATGATTTTGTACAATTCTTCCTTCAAAATCAGTATTTCCCTGGCAGTAATTTCAATATCACTGGCCTGACCTTGGGCACCTCCCAAAGGCTGATGAATCATCACCCTGGAATGTGGAAGTCCGCTTCTTTTGCCTTTTTCGCCGGCACAAAGTAAAACTGCACCCATAGAAGCTGCCATTCCTGTACAAATTGTTGCCACATCTGGTTTTATAAATTGCATAGTGTCATAAATTCCCAATCCTGCGTATACACTACCTCCCGGAGAGTTAATGTAAATCTGAATATCCTTGGAAGCATCTGTACTCTCCAGAAAAAGTAACTGTGCCTGGATAATATTTGCAATCTGATCGCTTATGCCCGTACCCATAAAGATAATACGGTCCATCATTAAACGTGAGAAAACATCCATTGCAACGGCGTTCATCTGCCGCTCTTCAATAATGTTAGGAGTCATCCCCACGGGTGGAGTTACCGCGCTCACTAACTTACCGTAATAGTTGCTATTAATCCCGTGATGTTTTGTGGCGTATTTTTCGAATTCTTTTCCGTAGTCCATCAATTCTATTTTTTATTTTCTGCTTTATGACATTCAAAAATTCAGCCAATTAAACTTTTACGTCAAATTGGCTTCTTCTTTACCCAAAGCGGATAACTGTTACTAAAAAAGGTGTTAGACCAATTCGGTTTAACACCTTAAAGATAAGTATAAATTATAGAAAAAGCTTACTCATAAATTTCTTTCACAAATTCGTCGTAGGTTACCTCTTTCTCATTGAAGTTCATATTTTCTTTATAGAATTCCAACAATTTTTCATTCATCACCTGCTCAGATAAACGCTTAGCTTCGTCCTGATTAGAAAGAATTCGCGCAGCGATATCATCTAATTCTTTTTCTGAAGGATCCATCTGCCCGAACTGAGCCATCTGGACTTTGATTTTATCTATAGCAAAGGCTTTAAGATCTTCAAAATTAATTTCAAGACCATTGTCTTTCATCACTTTACCTTCAATTAATTGGTAACGCAGACCTTTTTCGCTCTTTTCGTACTCTTCTGCAGCTTCTTCCTCAGTCATTGGCTCCTCACCTACAGTCTGGATCCACTTCTGAAGAAATTCTTTAGGAAGTTCAAATTTCGTATTCTCGATTAAAGCTTCAGTAACATCATTCATAAGTTGCTGATCGCTTTGCTGCTGAAACTGTTTTGCTGCATCCTCCTTTATCTTCTCCTTAAGCTCTGTCACCGTCTTTACCTCATCCTTACCAAAAAGTTTATCAAATAATTCCTGGTCAAGATCTGCAAGTTCCTGTTGATTAACTTCAGAAACGGTGAATTCTACTTCAATATCTAAATCATGAGCTTTGTCATGTTCAATTTTAAGATGCTGAATTAAATCGTGATCATCTTCAAAAAGGTCTTTAGTATTCAGGCTGATGGTATCACCTGCCTTAGCTCCTAAAAATTTATCAAGATTTTCTTTTCCTTTAATTTTCTCCAATTCTACAGAAGTTGAATTCTCTATACCTTCTTCTTCATTCTTAAAAGTACCTGCTACGATATCACCTTCTTCTGCCTTTTCTTTAGAAACCAGCTTCCCGTATTGCTTCTGCATATTCTTGATCTGGTTATCCACCATCTCATCATCTGCTACAATATTATAATGGGTAATTGGTTCTTTAACATCAAGGTCAACATTAAACTCGGGAGAAAGTCCCAGTTCAAATTCAAAGGTGTAGTTATCTTTATCCCAGTCAAAATTCTCCTGTTCCTTAGGAAGTGGATTTCCAAGCACATCAAGCTTCTCCTCTTTAAGATAGTTGTTTAAACCTTCCTGAAGTAGTTTATTTACCTCGTCTACCAAAACGGCTTTACCATATTGCTTCTTCACCATTCCCATAGGCACATGCCCTTTCCTAAACCCTGGTATATTGGCGTTTTTGCGATAATCTTTTAAAATTTTATCTACTTTTCCCGAATAGTCCTCTTTTGCGATATCTACTTTTACTATCGCATTTAGTTCATCAATATTCTCTCTGGTAATATTCATCTTGACTTGTTATAAAAATTGGAGTGCAAAATTACACTTTTTTCGTAAGCCCGCAAAGTTTCAATTTACTGAATTTCAGCAGGGTTCTAATCTGAATCTAAAATGGAAAATAACAGTGATTGAAAAAGTGACAGTAACAAACTGAAAATTATAGCCATTAACAATCCATCTACCACAAAACCACCCACAAAGGCATCTGCCAAAAGAATAATTATGGCATTTATTATCAACAAAAATAATCCAAAGGTAATTATGGTCACAGGTAAGGTAAACAATACCAGGATTGGCTTTACTATAAGATTGAGAATTGCCAAAACGAGCGCTACAATTATGGCAGTACCATAACTATCCACACTCACACGAGGTAAAAATTCGGCTAAAACAAGAACCGCTATGGCAGACAACAGGATGCGAATAATAAACTTCATAATAATATCGATTTGTTCACAAAAGTGCAAAAAAAACGCCGGACAAAAATCCGGCGTTAAAACTTTGGGTGAAATTTAATACTACTGAACGTCGTTACTCAGTGTAACTGTATTGTAGCCCCCTACATTTACTTTAGGAACTTCTGAATTATAAGTTTCATTGACTTCATCAATAATTCCATTTGCAATAATAGCATAACCTCTTGGAGTTAAATGAATCCCATCCAGAGAGAAAGCGCCTCCAGTAACAAATTCTGAAGTAACTGTTCCGGCATCGAAAGCGATACCTTCGTTTGCCAACCGGGTCAACATTGCATTTGCATCTACCAGACCCAGACCATTAGTTTGTGCCAGAGCCGCAATTGTTTGGTTATAGCTTGCAGTTGCCGCAGCAATCATTTCCTGCTCACTTGTGGTCAAAACATACTGGTCACCAAGAGGAACAGAAACTCCGTTTACCATCATAGGATCATCTCCTACAGTAGTTCCCAGAAAACCTAAAGCCGGAAGCGGAATAAGGTCTCCAACAGTCGCCTGTCTTAACTGCCCCAATAATCCAGCCGTTTGCGGATCAAGATTAAAAGGAGCTCCCTGTATTATCTGACTTATATCGGTTAAACTTTCGTCTGCAAGCGTTACAAAATTATCGCCTTCAGTAAAATTAATTCTTCTTGCCTGCACCTCTTCTGCAGTTAACAGACCAATTTGCATAAGTCCCGGAAGAATTTGATCATTATATGCTGCAAATTGTGCATTTAAAGCCGCTGCTGTTTGTGCATCTAATGGAATGGCGTCTACAGGAACTGTAGTAAAATAGGGAACAGAAGCAACATCTGGAATATTAATTAACACTCCGCCGGATGTTGAAGCTGCCAAGGCCTGAACCATCTGCCCATAAACAGCTGCAAACGCGTTTGGATCTGTAATATCGTTTTGCCCATACGTACTAAAATATTCCATTGGATTAGCACCAGTGAACGTTCCGGTTTGGTCTACTCCAGTTCCACCTGAAGTAGCAAAGCCTAACACATCATTGTTTCCTATCCATAAGGAAAAGAATGTAGGTTCCTGTGCTAAAGCATCCTGAACAACAGTAGTTCCTGGCGAGGAAGCAAATCTTACAAAATAAGGGTTGGCTGTCGCAGGCTGCGTTGTGAGTCCGCTTAGGTCACCGTAATGCGGAAAGGCGAGATGATAACTTTTAGCACCGGGAACGCCCATGTTGCTATAGCTACCTTCTAATTTTGCACCTACCTCTGTTGTGGGCTGACTTCCGCGATATCTTTGTGGGCTAGGATTTCCTTCTGCATCAAAAGCGAGAACGAGTCGCGTATCAAAGCCGGGAACGGTTTGACCACCTAAAACAAGCCCTCCGGCATTGTCATTCACCAACGGCTGAGTGAACTCCTGGTTATCCTGTACCAGTGAGAATTGTTTTGCAAGAATATTGGGATAAGAATTTTGTTGTCCTGTTCTATAAAGTGATCCATCGGCATATCCCGCTGTTAAGGAGTTTCCCAGGGCTACATAGTTTGAAAAATCGGCTTCTCCGTTACTGTAAAAACCTTCTTCTTCTATGGAATTTTCGAATTCCGGTTCACAGGAAACAATACCTAAAGCCAGAACTGCTATATATTTAAAATAATTTTTCATAGTGATTCCTATTAAATTTTGATTGTTAATCCAAGTCCAGGTATAAAAGCACTGGATTTAAAAGTTCCCCCAAAAGGCACCTGCACTTCCTGAGTACCGTCAAGTTCTGTATAATGATCGTAAGTTTCATCAATTTCTTTAAACCTGCTGTAAAGGAAAGAAGCATCTATAGCAAAACGATCATTAATATTTATGGAAAGTCCTCCTGTGAAGTTGTTGGAATCGTTACGAGGAGTTTCAGGAGCAAAATAACCTGACTGTACCGGTGATTCATCAAAATAATAACCTGCGCGAAGCGTAAAAGTTTCATTTGCCCAGTATTGAAGTCCGAATCGGTAAATAGATGAATTTTTATAATTTCTGGGATTTTCAGAATCAGGAATGGCTGCATCTGCGAAATCTATATCTAAAGAATTATAGACGTCCCAATAATTCCTGTTGTAATCTACCGCCAGTGTCCATTTATCAAACTGATAAGAAGCACCTACTGAAAGTTCTGCTGGTAAAGGCAAGGCAGCATTAAACTGAGTATCTGCGAAAGGTGTACGAGGAGAATTTGGAATATTTTCAAAATCTGCATCTCCGCCTTCGGCATCCATAATTATTTCTGAACGGTAATTCACTCCAAAACGTAAATTTTCGGTAGGACTGTACATACCTCCAAGAGACCATCCCCATGCGCTAACGCCAGAAGCATCAACAGTAACATTAGCGCGGTTTCCATCAATATCAGTTAACGTTCTGTTCAAATTTCTGTTGAAATTAACCGAACCGCTTACATAGATTGGACCACCCCCAACACTTAGCTTCTCTGAAATTTTAACAGATGCTAACGGTTGGATGTAAATTGCCTGCAAATCAATATTGTTAACAAGATGAGAACCAGCCCAATCATCAGGCCACTCCACAGAACTCCCGTAAGGAGTATAGGCACTTAAACCCAAAGTCAACCAGTCATTTACACTATAGGAAAAGTAAGCATAAAAAGGAGTTCCAACCGGACTATCAGTCTCTGCCATCTGCCCAAATTCATCATTCTGCCAGATCACATTAGAGAAAACCGCACTTGCGCCAACGGCAACGTTTATCTTATTCTCCAAATACACCAAACCTGCGGGGTTAAAAAATGCAAGTTCAGCATTATTCACCAAAGCCACTCCGGTATGGCCCATAGCCAAAGAACGCTGACCCTGAAGACTGACCCTGTAGCCTCCGGCGTAGGTCACCGCTGAGGCTAAACCTATAACGGCCAGTAAAAGTAATTTTTTCATAATTTTGATGGGATTAAATTTCGTGTGAAATAATATATAATGATCAAAATTAAAATAAATTACATATTACGCAACAATTAGCCTCAAAATATTATGCATACATAATATTTTCCTTGAAGTTTTATAGAAATGACATTACCACAGTATAGAATTCTTTTCTTTTTTCTGCATGAACCCAATGACCGGCGCGGGGTATAGTCACTAGTTCAGCTTTACTAAATTGTTCTTTAATTGGCTCCCAATCCTCCTCCTTAATATATCTCGAATTCCCGCCTTTAATAAAAAGTGTGGGCTTATCGTAAGTATATTGCACAGGAAGTGCCGCACCAAGATCTTCAATATTATCTTTTAGAGCTTCTAAATTAAGTTTTAAAGAAAGTTCTTTTTTAGTCTTCCAGTATAGGTTTTTAAGCAGGAATAGCCGTGTAGGCTTATCTGGAACAAAATCTGCTAAAAAATCTTCTGCATAACCTCTTGATGTAATCGTTGCTTCATCTAAAGCTGTTAGACCAGCGAGAATTTCCTGATGGTGAGGAGCATAATATTTAGGTGCAATATCTACTACAAGTAATTTTTTTACTAATTCAGGATTAAGAAAAGCTGTTAACATGGCAGTTTTCCCACCCATAGAATGGCCCAGGAGAATAATATTTTCAAGTTGTTTATCCTGGCAATAACCTGCAACATCTTCAGCAAGAAGATTATAGTTAAAATCGTCACTATGCTGACTTTTTCCATGATTACGCTGGTCTATAAGATGCACCTCATACCCTTCTTCTGCAAAGGAATTTCCTAAAGTTTTCCAGTTATCACTCATCCCTAAAAATCCGTGCAAAATGAGAAAAGGCTTCCCTTCACCAATTATCGTTGAATGTAATTTCATCTTATTTAAGCAATTTTAGATATTGTTGTATCGTTTTTTCCAGGCCTGTATAAAGGGATTCCGAAATTAAGGCATGGCCAATGGACACCTCGTCTACATGAGGAACCTGCTGTTTAAAGTATTTAATATTATCTAAAGAAAGATCGTGTCCTGCATTAATTTCCAGGCCTAGTTCATGAGCAATTCTAGCACATTCCGCATAAGGCATTACTCCCTGTTTTTCTCCTTTTGCATAAGAAACAGCATAAGCTTCGGTATACAATTCAATTCTATCTGCTCCTGTTTCTACAGCTGCTCGTATCATTTCGGGATCTGGATCTACAAAAATTGAAGTTCTGATGTTGTTTTCTTTAAACACAGAAATGATTTCCTTTAAGTAGGTTTTATGCTTTACAGTGTCCCAACCGGCATTAGAAGTAATGGCGTCTTCTTTGTCTGGAACAAGGGTCACTTGCGCAGGTTTCACCTGCAGGACAAGATTGACAAACTTTGTAATAGGATTCCCTTCTATATTAAATTCTGTAGTCAAGGCGCTACTGAGATTAAGCACATCCTGATAAGTAATATGCCGCTCATCTGGCCTTGGATGAACCGTTATTCCTTCTGCTCCAAAAGATTCTATATCTTTTGCCACCTGAACCACATTAGGAATATTTCCGCCACGGGCATTCCTTAGAGTCGCAATTTTATTAATGTTTACGCTTAATTTGGTCATATTTTCCACTTTATATAACAAAAATACAAAGTTGCCCCTGCTTCATTGAATATTATTTTGATTAATTTGCAGAAAAAGGAGCAAGATATGAGCATGGAGGAATATATTCTAAACGATGTAAAAATCCTGAAACTTTCTGATAAAATTGGAGAAACACAGGATCTATTCAACAATCTTACATATACACATTTGCCGGTAGAAAAGAGCGGAACCTATATTGGATGTATTTCAGAAAATGACATCCGCTGTTTTGATGCAGATAAGATTCTTGAGGATTATCAATATGCTCTAGAAGGCTTTTTTGTAAGGGAAGATGGATATTGGCTGGATATTTTGGAAGCTTTCGCCCAGAATGATACCAATTTGCTTCCGGTACTTGATGAAAACAATCTCTACCAGGGCTATTTTGAAGTTAATGATATGATTAGCCTCTTTAATGAAACACCTTTTTTAAATGAAGCAGGAAATATTCTTGTAGTTGAAAAAAGTTTTAAAGATTATTCTATTAGTGAAGTGAGCCAGATCGTAGAGACCAATAATGGGCATATTTTGGGTGCCTTTGTTTCCAAAATCGAAAATGATGTAGCTCAGATTACCGTTAAAACCAGCCCCACTGCCATGACTGCGATTATCCAGGCTTTTAGACGTTATGGCTACAATATCATTTCTGAACATCAGGAAGATACATTCAAAAAAAATATGAAAGACAGATCGAAATATCTCGATAAATACTTGAATATTTAATAATCTGAAGTCACTTTTTACTTCTGAACAGGAGGAAATTTTTAATACTTATCTGGATGAAAATAGGGATTTACGGACAGTTTTATCATACAAACGCGGGAAAATATATTGGACAGTTACTGGAACTGCTCGATCAGGAAAATGTTGAGGTTATCATAGAAGAAAATTTCCTGGATCTTATAAATAAAAATGAAACCATACATAAAGAATACAATCACTTCAGGACGTTCGAAGAACTGGATAATTCCTACGACTTATTTTTCTGTATAGGGGGTGATGGAACAATCCTGAAATCTATTAATTACATTCGTGATCTGGACATACCAATATTAGGAATAAATACCGGCAGACTTGGATTTCTTGCCACGATTCAAAAAGAAGAGATTAAAGCTACCATACACAGTATACTTCAGAAAAATTATAGCATTTCAGAAAGGACTGTTTTAAAAATCTCAACCAATCCTGAAAGCTCAGACGGTGTATTTAAATACGTAGCCCTTAATGAAATTGCGGTAAGCCGAAGAAATACTACTTCGATGATTACAGTAGATACCTGGCTCGATAACCAATACCTTACTTCTTATTGGGCAGACGGCGTAATAATTTCGACCCCCACAGGTTCCACAGGTTATTCCTTAAGTTGTGGAGGTCCAGTAATTACTCCTAACGTGAATTCCCTCATTATCACTCCTATTGCACCACATAATCTTAATGCCAGACCCCTGGTGATTACCGACGATACTAAAATAAGGCTGAAGGTGTCCGGAAGAGAAGATTCTTATCTCGTTTCTATGGATTCCCGAATTGCAACGCTGCAAAATGATACAGAAATAACGGTAGAGAAAGCTCCTTTTGCTATTAAAATAGTAGAATTGCATGGTGACAGCTTTTTAAAAACACTCCGAAAGAAGCTGCTATGGGGAGAAGATAAACGTAATTAGACAATAAAAGCTCCTCAAATCTGTTTATAACTGTGTACAAAAATGCTCAAATTATTGTGGAGCAAACATAATTGTTATATTTGCAGACTTTTAAAAACCTATGAAGCACCTACTTGCTTTTGCCTTTTTGGTTATTTGCACCACCTTTTCCCACTCCCAGACCTTTGAGATAGGGCCATTTATTGGTGGCGCTAACTATATAGGAGATGTAGGAAAATCTAATTTCATTAATCCGAATACATTGGTAGGCGGTGCGATTGCAAAATGGAACAGAAGTCCCCGGCATGCATTTAGAGCATCCTTACTTTACGGGGAAATAGCTGCCGACGATGCAAACTCCAGCGAAATTAGGAGACAGCAGCGAGGCTATTCTTTTAGCAACACTATTGCTGAAGCTTCTTTGGGTATTGAATTTAATTTTTGGAACTATGATTTGCATGAAGGAATTCCGCAGAGCACGCCATACCTGTACACAGGTTTAACCTTTTTTAGAGCCGATCATGTGTACCTACAGAATGGAAGGGGTGGTAATCTGGAAAATGAAGGAACAAACTGGGAATTTTCGATTCCAATGGTTTTAGGATATAAAGAGACAATTACGCAAAACATAATAGGAGGCCTGGAAGTAGGTGCTCGTTATACATTTAGTGATAACCTGGATGGAAGCTGGCCTTCTGAACTCCTTGGGAGAAGGGATCCACCTATTGAATTTGGAAATAGAAATACTTCAGACTGGTATGTATTTACTGGGATAACCCTTACTTTTACCTTCGGAAGAAAACCGTGCTATAGCCACTTTTAATATGATTTTTAGAGACGAAATAAACCTGAAGAAATTACCCCTGCATATTGCGGTTATTATGGATGGCAACGGGCGGTGGGCTCAGAAAAAAGGTTTTTTAAGGGCTGCGGGACACGAGGAAGGCACTACTGCTGTTCGGGATGTGGTAGAAGGATGTGCTGAAATTGGAGTGAAAAATCTTACCCTATATGCTTTTTCCACTGAAAACTGGAACCGCCCAAAACTTGAAGTAGATCTACTCATGAAGTTATTAGTATCTTCTCTTAGAAAGGAGATAAAGACACTTCAGGATAACGATATTCAGTTAAAAGCAATAGGTAATATCCACACCCTACCTAAAAAAGCCCGCAGGGAACTTTCAGAGGTTATTGACAAAACCAGCTCTAATAACAGAATGGTTCTTACCCTTGCATTAAGTTATGGCTCGAGAGAAGAATTAACAAACTGCATAAAGAGCATAAGTCAGGAAGTAAAAAATAAAGAATTATCCATTGATGCTATTGATGAATCGATTATAAATAAGCATCTTTACACCCACAATTTGCCGGACGTAGACCTCTTAATAAGAACAAGCGGTGAACAGCGAATAAGCAACTTTCTGCTATGGCAAATAGCCTATGCAGAATTATATTTTACAAATATTTTATGGCCAGATTTCAGGAAAGAAGATCTTTTTGAAGCCATATACAATTATCAAAACAGAGAACGAAGATTTGGAAAAACTAGTGAGCAACTCAGTTAATGCATCCACCACAAAGAGATTTTTAACACTCTTAGCATTCATATTTACTTTTAGTATATCTACACAAGCTCAAGATCTACCTCTTGCGAACGGGGAAAAATATATTATTGGTGACATAAAAGTTACCGGAACTGTCAGCTTTAATGAGCAGACAGTAATCGCCTACACTGGCTTAAAAGAAGGTGAAGAAATTTTTATTCCCGGAGAACGTTTGAGTAAAGTTGTTCAAAAACTCTGGGATATTGGTAGTTTTAGTGATATTAATTTCTACATCACTAATGTAGAAGGAAACGTTGCAGATCTTGAACTTGAAATTCAGGAGGTACCTCAACTTGCCCAGGCTCGTATTCAAGGTGTGAAAAAGAAAAGGGAAAAAGAAGAGTTAATTGAGGAAAACAACTTGACGCCAGGTACAAAAGTAACTGAAAACCTCATTACGACAACTAAAAATTACATTGAAAACAAGTATAAAAAAGAAGGTTACTTTAATACCAAAGTAGCTATTAATACTATTCCTGTAGAAGACACGGCCACCCAGGCACAAACCAGTAGGGTAAATATGGTCGTAAATGTAGATCGTGGAGACCGGGTAAAAATTGACAATATAGAATTTATTGGAAACGAAGTATTTTCTGACGCCAAGCTAAGGCGTAACATGAAGAATACGAAACAAAAAAATATTTTCCGCATCTGGAAAAGATCAAAATTTGTTCGTAGCGACTACCAGGAAGACAAAGTTTCCGTAATAGATAAATATAAAGAAAACGGATTTAGAAATGCCCGGATTGTTTCCGATTCTTTGATTCGGAAAGATGAGGAGACCATCGCTCTGCAATTAAAGATTGAGGAAGGTGACCGTTATTATATTGGAGATATAGAATTTGTTGGGAACAGCGTTTATACAGACGAACAACTGTCTCGGGTTTTTGGAATTCAGGAAGGCGATATTTATAATGGAGTTTTATTGGATAAAAGGATCATGGACAACACAAAACCTGATGCCCAGGATCTCACAAATTTATACCAGAACAATGGATATCTTTTTTCAAACATAAACCTTGTGGAAACAAGTGTTGAAAATGACACCATAGATTTTGAAGTTAGAATTTCTGAAGGTAAAGAAGCTTATTTTAATAAAATAAGAGTTACAGGAAACGATAGAACAAAAGACAACGTAATCTATAGAGAACTTCTTACAAAACCGGGGGAAAAGTACAGCAAAGCCAATATAATGGGCACCTTGCGCGAATTGGGTAGATTAGGCTTCTTTGATGCTGAACAGTTAAGCCCTAATCTTATAGATCCCAACCCTAATACAGGTACTTTAGATTTAGAATATTCTGTAGTAGAGGCAGGAGCAAGCCAGATAGAATTACAAGGTGGTTATGGCGGCGGCGGTTTTATTGGTACTTTAGGGCTCTCTTTTAATAATTTTTCTATTGCGGGTATTTTTGATAAAGAATCATATAAACCTGTACCAATGGGTGATGGCCAAAGCCTCTCCCTTAGAGCCCAGGCCAGTACTTTTTATCAGACTTACAGCCTTTCCTTCCGGGAGCCATGGTTAGGGGGTGTAAAGCCGGTAAGTTTTTCTACATCTTTTAGCTATACACGACAGTTTCTATTCGACTACCTGAGCAGAAGAGCAGATAAAACCAGAAGTTTTGACATTCTTGGAGTAAGCGTAGGCTTAGCCAAACGTTTAAGTGTTCCAGACAGGTTTATGACAGTTTCTCATGCAGTAGGTTTCCAGAGATATGATCTCAATAACTATAACACAGGGCTGTTTACCTTCGGGGACGGCTATTCTAATAATTTTACTTATACCTTCGGGTTAACCCGGGATAATACCTATACAAATCCTGTTTTCCCAATTGGAGGGTCTCAGTTTAGATTAACTGCTAAGTTAACCCCTCCTTACTCCTTGTGGAATGGAACAGACTACGCAAATTTAGGAGAGCAGGAAGAATTTCAATTAAAAGATGCAGAGGGTAATTTTATTGGCGCTAACGGGCAAAGAGTGGCACCAGAAAATGCGATTCCAGACCAGAGAAAAGTAGACCAGGAAAAATTCAAGTGGCTCGAATTTTATAAAATTAAATTTAATGGTACATGGTACACGACTTTAGCCAATTTCGGAAGTAATAAGAACCTTGTTTTAAGAACAAATTCAGAATTTGGATTTCTTGGTGCTTACAATAATGAAAGAGGAATTCCACCTTTTGAACGTTTTTACGTAGGAGGTGATGGTTTAGGAGCTTTTAGTCTTGACGGCAGGGAAACTATACAGTTAAGGGGCTATGCAAACCAATCTGTAGTTCCATTGGATCGCCCTACAGGAGCAACAGATGACGGAGCCACTATTTACAATAAATATTCCTTAGAATTACGTTTCCCTATAACCCTGAAGCAATCAGCCTCTATTTATGCACTGAGCTTTGTTGAAGGGGGTGCTTCTTATGACAATTTTCGGGATTTTAATCCATTTCAGTTAAACAGATCGGCTGGGGCAGGTATCAGGATATTTATGCCGATGTTCGGTTTATTAGGAATTGATTTCGGTTATGGTTTCGATCCCGTTGTAGGAGAACAGGGACCCCATGGCTGGGAAACACATTTTATTCTCAACCAGCAGTTTTAAATTTGGCACGGTATTTTCTATATTCCAGAATATGAAAAATAGAGTTTTCTGTTTGACATTATTAATACTTTTTTCCGGAAAGGGTTTACAGGCACAAAAAACCTTCCGCATTGGTTATGTCGATATGGAATATATTCTACAAAACGTTCCTCAATACCAGGAAGCTTCTTCTCAACTCGATTCAAGGGTTCAGGAATGGAGATCTGAAGTTGAAGCAAAAAAAAGGGATATTGAGCAAATGAAATCCAGACTTGAGAACGAAAGAGCACTTCTTACACGGGAATTAATAGAAGAGCGTGAAGAAGAAATAGCATACCAGGAAGAACAAGCGCTGGATTATCAGCAAAAAAGATTTGGGCCCAATGGAGATTACCTGATACAAAAAAAGCAGCTTGTACGGCCAATCCAGGATCAGGTTTTTACAGCGGTTAGAGAAATCTCTGAAAACAGGAATTTAGATATGGTCTTCGATCGCACAGCAGATACAGGAATGTTATATGCCGCAGAAGAGCATGATATAAGTGATCAGGTTCTTAGGAGTATTAACCGGGCTGCAAATAGAAGACAAATTGATTCACGTCAGGAACGCCAGGAGCTGGAAATAGCAGAAGAAAGAACTGTAGAAGAGGATGAGAAGATCAATGAAGAGGCACAAATAATTCAGGATAAACAGACTGCACGGGAAGCTATATTGGCTGAGCGGCAGCGACAAAGAGATTCCATAAAAGCTGCTAAACAGCAAGAACTGGAAGAGAGGCGTGCTAAAATAATTGAAGAACGCCAACGCAGGATGGATTCCATTAGGAATTTGAGAAAACAAAAGGACACAATTAATTAACTTTAAATACTTTAACACTAATAACGATTAAAATGAAACAATTCAGAACACTTTTAATAGCTTTAGCATTAACCGTTGGAGCTACAGCTTTTACAAACGCACAGTCTAAAGTTGCACATGTAGCAACACAGGATCTGGTTGAATCTATGCCGGCTTATAGTGATGCTATGACTCAACTGGAAAAACTTGAAAAAACTTACGATGCTGAAATCAATGATATGCTGACAGAAGCTCAAAGTACCATGCAAAGGTATCAGGCTGAAGTTGAAACAGTAACTGATGAAGAGAATCAAAAACGTTCTCAGGAAATGCAAATGACTCAAAGAAGAATCCAGGAGCATAGCCAAAAAGCCAGACAGGAACTTCAGAAAAAACAGAATGAACTTATTGCCCCGGTAATTGAAAAAGCACGTGGAGCTATTCAAAAAGTAGCAAGAGCTAAAGGGTATGATTATGTACTTGACTCTACTACAGGAACCGGAGTTATACTTGCTGACGGTTATGATCTTATGCCCGATGTTAAAAAGGAATTGGGAATGTAATTTTAGCCTTAAAATAATAAATTGAAAAACTGCGCAGTAATCCTGCGCAGTTTTTATTTTTGTATCTATGAGTTCTAATCCTATTGGTATTTTTGATTCTGGGGTAGGCGGCACTTCCATCTGGAAAGAAATTTTTAGCCTGTTACCACACGAAAAAACTATTTATCTCGCCGACAGTAGAAATGCACCTTATGGAAAAAAAACAGTTGAGGAAATTGTTAACCTCAGTAAAAAAAATACTGAGAAACTACTATCCATGAACTGCAAGGTAATTGTGGTAGCCTGTAATACTGCCACTACTAATGCTATTCAAACATTAAGATTACATTATAATATTCCCTTTATAGGAATTGAGCCCGCCATTAAACCTGCCGCCCTTAAGTCCCAGACTAAGGCAATAGGAATTCTCGCCACTAAAGGAACTCTTAGCAGTGCCCTTTTCTCTAAAACATCAGAATTATATGCCCAGAACATTAAAGTGATTGAAGTAGAAGGCAATGGATTAGTAGAGCTAATCGAAAGCGGGAAAAAAGATTCTTATGAAACAGAAAATTTATTAAAGGAGCTTCTGAAACCTATGCTCCGGGAAAAAATTGACTACCTGGTACTGGGTTGCAGCCATTATCCCTACCTCATCCCCACTTTGAAAAAAATATTGCCTGAGGATGTGCAGATTATTGATTCAGGAGAGGCGGTAGCCCGGCAAACCAAAGCTGTACTTACCAAAGATGAATTACTAAACTCCTCAACCTTGGATCGCCATATTCCTGAATTCTTCACCAATAAAGATCCCTTGGTTCTGGCAGATCTTATAAATTCAGAGGAAAATCGATATCCTGTTTCTTTCCTGGAATTCTAGTAATTTACCGCGGGACATTTACAGTCGTAACGCTTCCTGCTTTTTCCAAAATTATATCCCAGCGTAATCTGGTGAAAACCATTATTACTTAAAACTAGAGAATTTAATTGATATGTAAAAGTATAGCCAACCAGAAAATTATTATAATTAGCCCCTACAAAAGGAGTAATATAACTTGAAAGCTGATTTCTTAATTCTTCTCCCTCTTCGGCATACTCCGCCCCTTCAAAGTTATTTCTATAGGATAAACCTCCCCAAAACTGACCAAAATTCATATCTCTGTAAGCTTTAAGATTAAGATCTATAGCTTTTTCATTTGTCGCCTCTTTTAATTGAAATAAAAGGGAAGGCTCCAGACTAAAGTCATCAGAAACTTCCTCAAAAATATATCCTGCCGAAGCAAAATATTTTCTCTGATTACTGGGAACTGCATTAGAAAAAAATAAATCTCGTTTAACTGACAAAAGATTCTTTGCCGCAAAATGGCTATAGAAGTTCATATAATAATAAGACACCCCAAAATCCATATTGGCATATATATCAGCATTACTTCCGCCCAGCGCAGGATCAAATTCTGTAAAACCACTTTGATCGAGCCTGTGCTGTATTAACCCCCCACTAATCCCAAAAGATAATTGATTAAGGTCTACATTGCTTCGTGAAAACATTAAATGATAAGCAAAGGTTGCATAAGCTCCACTCTTAGAAAAATTTCCGTTGGAATCATTAAAAAGTATCCCTCCCAGACCTATTTTGTCACCTACTCTTCCATTAATACTCAAGGTTTGTAAGCTGGGTGCATTTTCTACGTCAAACCATTGCTGCCTGGCCGTTAATCTAATTTGGTTCATATTCGCTGCGCCAGCCATTGATGGGTGCAATAAAAAAAGATTATCTGTAAGGTAATCTGAGTAGGTTGGAATGACCTCCTGAGCAGTAGTCTGAAGAGAGAAAATAAATATGAGAAGAATAAATAGGTTGTCTCTTATTCTGCTCCCATAAAAAATGAAAATAAACCGATGTAACTGTCGGAATTTTAATAAACTAATAGTCCCCATAAGTGCAGTAAATATATAGATTACATGACTTTTCTTTAGTATTTTTGTAATAAAATTTGATATGGATACCTTTAAAATAAATATTCAGCACACAAACCAACCGGGAATTGTTAAATTTGAAACTAACAAGTTCCTGACACAGCACGAAAGCTTCGAATTTAAAAATATAGATGAAGCCTCTGCCTCCCCGTTGGCTCAGCAATTATTTTACCTTCCTTTTGTAAAAACAGTTTATATCGCGCAAAATTTTGTTGCGCTTGAAAAATACGATATTGTCGATTGGAAAGATGTAGAGGAGGAAGTAGCTCAGCAAATCGAAGAATATCTTAATTCCGGTAGTCCTGTTATAAAGGTAAAAGAGGAAAAATCAAAAAATATCCCTGTTACTGTATATGCTGAAAGCACACCTAATCCAGCGGTAATGAAGTTTGTTGCAAATAAAAAACTTGTTATAAACGCGGCTGAATTTAAAAATATTGATGACGCAAAAGACGCTCCCTTAGCTCAAAAGCTTTTCCACTTCCCTTTTGTAAAGGAAGTATTTATTGATGAGAATTATGTATCCATTAATAAATATGAAGTTGCCGATTGGAATGATATCACCATAGAAATAAGAGAATTTATCACCGCTTTTCTTCAGGAAGGAAATGAAGTAATTTCTGCTGAAGCTGCATCAGCACAAGAAAAAGAAGAAAAATACAATTCCCAGGAAACAAAAGTAAAATTAAGCGGATTAGACGACACTTCCCAGCAAGTAATTGCCATACTGGACGAATATATTAAACCAGCAGTAGCAAGTGATGGAGGAAATATTCTGTTTGAATCCTACGACGCAGATACAAAAACTGTAAAAGTAATTTTGCAGGGAGCTTGCAGTGGTTGCCCTTCTTCCACAATGACTTTAAAAAATGGAATAGAAACGATGCTTAGGGATATGCTTAGGGATAAAGTAGAAACTGTAGAAGCCATTAACGGTTAGCGTTATGGCTTTTTCTTTATTCACAAGGTACTCTTAGCCTCTGTATAAAAATCCTGAAAAAGTTGCAACAGGCTCATAGTAGAGCTTACCAGATCTTTTGTTTCCAGAAGCAGACCAAAATATAGTTTCGAATTTTTGGGACTAGTTTCTGAAGTACGAATGCGATTAATCTGTTTCTGAATTAAATCAGAAATAGAATCCAAAAGCTCCTGTTTTTCTGAAAGCACCCGCTCTATATCTCCAAATTCGTGGTTATCAAAAAGAGTTTTTATTTCATCAAAAAGGATCTGCATTTTCTCATCGATCTTTTTCAGATCCCGTATCTGGTTAAACTTTAAGTTCTTGTGATTATTGTGAACGTGGTTATAGCTGTTACGGGTAATAAAGCTTATAGATTGTACCATATCCTGCAAGTAATCAAGAATCAGGATGTAAAATTTACTGGCTTCTACAGAATCTTCATCAAGGGATTTTATGAAATAAAATATATTCCCTTTTAATTCATCTACTTCTTTCTCCAGTTTTTTAATTGCTTTATTATTCTTTTTAAGTTTTCCGAGATCATGATACCCCAAATTGTCAACTGTTTTGGTATACATCTTATTAACACCACCAATCACACTGGAAATATTTTCTGAAGTTTCAGAAGTAATTTCATTAATAGTAATTATATCTGCACGATTATAACGCTTTTTATTTTTTTCTTCTTTAGATTTTTTTGAATGCAAAATGCTACTTCGCACCACAAGGACAGCTGCAATAATAATGAGCACAGCAAGAGCAATCGTTCCACCATAATATATTACAGCAGCAAAAAGAGCTGCTGCAGTAAATGCAACCAGGGCAGTTACAAACCATCCACCAACGACATTTAACACACCTGCCACTCTGTACACCGCACTTTCACGATCCCAGGCACGATCTGATAATGATGTTCCCATTGCTACCATAAATGTCACATATGTGGTCGATAATGGTAATTTTAGGCTAGTCCCTATGGAGATTAGGATACTTGCTACCACCAGGTTTACAGAAGCTCTCACCATGTCGAATGCAGGAGCATCTAATCTTTTACTTCTAACATGGGAGGTAGGTTTATTAAACTTATTGTCTATTCGTTTCTTTAAGGGAGAAGGAACAACCACTGACACTGCATTTCCAAAAAGAACAGAATATCTAACTATAGTCCGGGACAGGAAATTAGGTTCAAAACGTTCTTCGCCATCGCCCTGCCGGGCAAGATTTACCCCCGTATCGACTACAGATCGTGCTTTTTTGGAAAACCAGATTGTAACTACCATAACCACTCCTGCCAGAACCAAAAATATTTCCGGAGTAGCAACTTCTCCGGATAAATCTGTCATTAATAATTCTGAAGGTAAAATACCTGAAGACTGATAAGCAGATTGCCAAATTTCGAAAGATTGCCAGGCCGCTATAGGTACTCCAATAAAATTCACAAGGTCATTTCCTGCAAAAGCAAGTGCAAGTGCAAATGTACCTATCACAATAATTATCCGGAGAATATTTATTTTCAAAACACTCATTACAAATTGCGAGAGGAGGGTAAAAACCACAAAACCAGCAATTATAATTGCCAGAGTGTTATCATTTATAAAATCCACTGTACCATCAGAAATAAAAGAGACACTTTTCAGTCCTTTAATAAGGATAAAAAACAAAATCGCCGTTAAAGAAACACCACCAAAAAGCGCTCCTACATACTTTATCTTCTTGTCATACTGAAAGGAAAAAATAAGCCGGGAAACATATTGTACAACCGCACCTACAATAAAAGCAATAAATACAGCCAGAAATATTCCCAGAATAATTTCTGTGGCCTTTGAAGTATTTATATAGGAAGATAATTCACTAATGTTCCCTGTGTCTGCATAGATTTTTATAGCCGCCATACAGACTGCTGCGCCTAATAATTCAAATACAATAGAGACTGTTGTTGAAGTTGGAAGACCAAGGGAATTAAAAAAATCAAGAAGAAGCACATCTGTGATCATTACTGCCATAAATATGATCATAATTTCTTCAAAATAGAACTGGCCCGGCATGAAAATACCCTTTCTCGCAACTTCCATTAACCCACTTGAGAATATAGCGCCAACGGCAACTCCAAGACTTGCCACTATAAGAATCGTTCTCATGGAGACCGCTTTGGAGCCTATTGCTGAATTCAAAAAATTGATGGCATCATTACTTACCCCTACCACCAAATCTGTAATTGCCAGAGCAAGCAAAGCCACTAACATTACGATGTAAACATCCTCCATAAACCTAAATTTCAACCAGCAAAAGTGACGCTTTTTTAATAAAAATCGTACGGGTAAAGGTTATTAAAACTTTAACAATTACGCCTTCATATTTCGTAGCTTAAGAATACACTAATTTATTAATCATAAAAAATTAATTTTTATGGCTGTATTAAAAGTAAGTTATCAGAAGCAACTCCAACATGATTAACTTCTGTAGAGATTTTGAGAGCTCCTCTTAAACGTTTTTAACAAAACTTAAACAGGAAAAATTCCGTTTTGTTAAGGTAAAATCTGAATTTGCAAAAAATTTTTAAAAATGGATCAGATTCAGGATTGGGAAATGTATGCAAAGGAATACACCCAAAAATTAATTGACTTTTTGCCAGATCTCTTAGCAGCTATTTTCATGTTGGTTGTCGGATTGTGGATCATTCGATTTATCATAACATACATTCGCAAATTAGCTGACACGAGAGATTATGATCCTGCTCTTGAAAATTTTATCGTAAATCTTCTAAATTGGGGGCTAAAGATTTTGCTGTTTGTGGTAGTGATTTCTCAATTAGGAATCGAAACCACTTCACTTGTCGCCGCTATAGGTGCCGCTGGTTTAGCCATTGGGCTGGCCTTGCAGGGTTCCCTTTCCAACTTCGCAGGCGGAGTTTTAATAATTATGCTGAAACCATTTAAAATTGGAGATTGGATCGAGGCCCAGGGAGTTTCAGGAAGTGTGGTAGAGATTTCTCTCTTTTATACAAAACTTGATACCTTTGGAAACCAGCGTGTAGTAATCCCGAACGGGGAACTAAGTAATGATAATATAACCAATTATAGCCATAATGAGACGAGAAGAGAGAATCTGACCTTCGGAATTTCTTATGATAATGATATAAAGAAAGCAAAGGAAGTACTTGAAAATCTTGTAAAGGAACAAAAAGATATTATTGAAGATCCGGCACCCCAAATCCTGGTGGGGGAATTGGGAGATAGCTCTGTTAATCTACTGGTAAGATATTTTGCTCCAAATACTGTTTTTTGGGATCTCCACTGGTATATGATCGAAGAAGGGAAAATACGATTGGAAGCTGCCGGAATGACTATACCTTATCCGCAACGGGATGTATATTTTTACGATCAGACCAAGATGAATGGAACAGTTCAAAAAGAAACCAGACCAACAAAAGAAGTATAAACGCTAAGCCGTTAGCCGGCTATAAAATTTTTCAAATAATAAGGTTCAAAATAAGCGACATCTTCCATGTCGCTTATTTGATACTTATCATTTGCCAAAGAAGCCATTTCCCTTGCCGAAGGCATTTTACTATCTATAAAAAAAGCATTTGGATGGGTACAAATCTTCTGAAATTTCTCCACTCCGTTTCCGATAAAATGTACTTTTTGGTTATCAAGGTATGAGCGGTACGAATCGTTATCCAAAACTTCTGCTTTAGTTTCCCTTATCTGTTCAAAATTTTTATTAAATACCGCAGAATAAACTTCCATTCTCCTGGCATCCAGCAGAGGAATAATCAATCCTTCTTCTGAAGCAACCTGGTGCGCCAGGGATGTAAGCGTAGGAACAGAGATTAAAGGAATATCAAGAGAAAAACAAAGTCCCTTCGCAGCAGAAACACCTATTCTTAACCCGGTATAAGATCCTGGTCCTTTGCTAATAGCGACAGCATCAAGATCTTTCGTTCGCAAATCGTTCTCCTTCAGTATTTCCTCAATAAACACATGCAGCTTTTCTGCATGGGAATAGTTGTTATTGTAATCTTCCTTTAATGCCAGCACAATTCCGTCTTTAGCAATAGCTACAGAGCAATTTGTAGTGGCAGTTTCTAAACAAAGTATAATGGCCAAATTGATTTATTTTTTATTCCTCTTCAGCAGGATTTCCCACTTCTTCTACCTTATCCCCGGCTTTAAGGCTTTTGGTAACTGTGTTATATGGACCGGTAATTACCAGGTCGCCTTCTGCAAGTCCTTCTGTAATTTCAATTTGTGAATCATCCTGTATTCCCGTTTGGACTAACTGCAGCCTGGCTTCATCCCCTTCTTTTAGAAATACAGCTTCAAAACGTTCTTGTGAAGCAGTTGTATTTCCAGGTTCCGATTCGTTTGCTGTAGTGTCACTTTTGATAACAATGGCACTTATAGGTACACCCAATACATTATTTTTGCTGTTGGTTATTATATCTACAGTTGCGGTCATTCCCGGACGAAAAGGTGAGAAATTCTCTGGCTTTCCTTCCATAAGATCCTGATAAGACTCTTCAAGAATACGCACTTTAACCTTAAAATTCGTCACCTGATCTGCAGTCAATTGGGAATCGGCAGAATTGGAAATTTCCGTCACCAATCCTGTAAATTCTTTCCCAAGATAAGCATCAACTTCAACAAGAGTCGAATCTCCCACAGAAACTTTTACAATATCATTTTCGTTTACATCAACTTCAACTTCCATATTTGAAAGATCGGCAACTCTCATAATCTCGGTTCCGGCCATTTGCTGGGTTCCTACCACTCTTTCTCCCAGTTCGGCATCCAGTTTGGAAACTGTTCCCGTCATGGGAGCATATATATTTGTTCTGCTAAGATTATCCCTGGCTTCGGTAACAGAAGCTGCCGAACTCTGCATATTATAAAAAGCCGACTCTTTACTCGCTTCTGCCATTTCATAATTAGAGACGATCTGATCCCATTCTGATTTTGAAATAACTCCTTTTTCAAAGAGCTGCTTGTTTCTCTCGTAATTCGCAGTCGCCTGTTTTAAACTTGCCTGAGCTTGTGCGTAGTTGGCTCTCATGTTCTGAAGTCCTGCCTCCACCCGCTGTACATTCGATAAATAGATATCCGGATTTACACGTACAAGAAGATCACCTTTTTCTACCATTTGTCCTTCAACTACGGGCAACTCTATTATTTCCCCAGAAACCTCTGATGATAATTTCACCTCCACTTCCGGCTGGATCTTTCCTGTTGCAGAAACTGTTTCGGTTATATTAATAGGTTGTACCTGGGTAACCTCAACTGGCTTAAAATTTCCGGTTTTGCCATACCACCCTGCTTTCTTCCCTGCAATAAGCAGTACAATAAAGACTATAACAACCCCAACAATAATATAAATCGTTCTCTTTTTCATTTCCTAAAATTTTAATTCCGTTACAGGCATTCCAAAGTACAATTCTATAACTTTAATGTTAAAAATATAGTCGTATTTCGTCCTTAAAACCTCTCTCTGAGCATTTTCGTAGCGCACTTTAGCCTGGCTAAAATCGAAAGCATTTGTAAGCCCCACTTCAAATCGCTCATTGGCATACTCATAAGCTAACTCCTGAGCATTTGCAGCAACAATGGCGGCTTCATATGCTTCATAAGCTCCTTCTGCATCTACATATGCCTGATAAACGTTAGCCTCAAGGTCCAGCTCTGCCTGCTCCAGTTGATAATCTGCCCTTTTCACGTTTATTTCACTTCTCTTTACCTGGTTACGTGTAGACCATCCATTGAAAACTGGAATATTCACCTGTACACCATAACTAATACCGTCGTTCCTTTGCAATTGCTCAAAAAATGGTAACGGATTACCAAGAGTACTCACTGTATTAGGCGTTACCACAATATCACCGGTACTTTCAACTACTCCAATTTGGCGGGTTGGCTCATCGGGATCGGTTTCAAAGCCTGTTATTCTGCCGGCACCCGATTCCCTGGTGTTATAATTAAAGAAGGCTCCTACGCTTGGCAGGTACGCCGCACGCGCCATTTCTACATCTAATTCTGCAAGCTCTCTATTTGTCTCAGCTATCCTTAGTTCAGATCGTTCTTCTTTAGCTCTTTCAATAATACTGCTAACAGAATTTTCAAGCACCTCGGCACCTAGTATATCGTAATCTCTTTCTACAATATCGAAATTTTCATAATCCTTAATCAAAAGGATTTGCGCCAGGTTAATAAGCGAGATTCGAACATTGTTTTGAGCGAGAATAATTCGCTGCTTTTCATCTGCATTAGAGGCCATTATTTCCAGCAGATCTCCTTCGGGAAGGCTTCCTGCATCTACAAGTTCCTGCGTTCTTTCCATTTGTTCCAAAGTGACGGTATTCTGAGATCTTAAAACTTCCAGATTTTGTTTATTGAACAGAACCTGAAGGTAAGAATCTACCACAAAAAGTGTTATATCATTTTCCATCTGCTCCAGGGAATATTCTGCTGCAACCCTGGATATTCTTGCCCGTTGTAACTGCTTAAAATTACGCAGCCCGTCAAATAAAGTAAGACTGGCGGTAACTCCTGCGGAAAAGTTTCTGGTGGTTTGTGTTTGGAGAACACCTGTAGTAACATTAGTAGTTAAACCTGTATTCCACGAATTACTTGCTGAAGCATTTACACTGGGAATAAAATTACCAAGGGCATCCAGCCTTTCTATTTCGGCTGCTTCAATATCCAGTTGTGATTGTTTAATGGAAATATTATTTTCCAGAGCGCGGTTTACACATTCCTGAAGTGTCCATTCTTTTTCCTGTGCGTTAGCCAAAAGACCTGAAAAAAGAAAAATGGCTAAAAAGCTAAATTTATTCATAATATTGGTTGTGAAAGATACGTATGTAATAATTGAAAGATGTTACACTCTAATTGTTCTAGTTAGACGTAAAAGCCTGTGCCGGCTTCAGCTGGTTCCAAACTTTAATTTTTGAGCCTTTGTTAATACCACTTTTCACTTCCACATATATCCCATCACTCACTCCAAGCTCCAAATTTTTACGCTCAAATTTCTGATCACCAGTTTCAACCTCCACATATGGCTGCTGGGTTTCTGTATCAAATTGGACAAGCGCCTCCTTTATTGCCAATACACTATCCACTTTTGCCAAAATAATAGAAGCGTTGGCACTTAAACCTGCACGTATAAAAGTAGTATCTGACTTTTCCAGCGTTCCTTTAATATCAAACTGAATTGCACCATTCTCTTCAACACCCTTTGGAGCAATATAATCCAGAACTGCATTAAAAGTTTTGTTTTCTATAGCTCCCACGCTTATTTGAAGCGGAAGATCTTCCTTTATTTTACCTACTTCACTTTCATCAACTTTTCCTTCAAAAATCATCCTGTTCACGTCTGCCAAAGTAGCAATGGTAGTACCATCGTTAAAGTTGTTACTTTCAATAACCTGGTTTCCTGTTTTTACAGGTACATCCAACACCATTCCATCTATAGTTGAACGAATTAATGTATTAGCGGCAGTTCCTATCCCGCTGGTAGTACCGGTTCGGATAATTTCAAAATTCTGCTGTGCAGATTTATAGGATTGCTGTGCCCGCTTATATGTTACTTCTATCTCCTGAAAATCATTAGCTGAAATTACTCCTTTATCGTACAAAGCTTTTTGCCGATCGTAATTCTGCTGTGCGTTATCAAAATTAATCTTCGCAGTAGCAACACCGTCTTTAGCACTTTGCAACGAAGAGACATTAGGAATAACTCTAATTCTCGCAACCAGGTCACCCGATTTTATCTGCTGGCCCGCTTCAATATAAATTTCATCTATAATACCCGAAATATTTGGTTTGATAAGTACCTCGTCTTTAGGCACTATACTTCCTGTGGCAACTGTTTTCTTAATGATGGTTTGCTCTGAAGGTTGTTCTGTTTCATAAGTCACAGGGTCTTCCTGGTTTTTCTGATACAGGTAATAAAGGGCCCCAAAAAAGGTTACCGCTATTAGTACTAAAATGATGATGGTGAAAACTTTTTTCATTTTTTGATTGTATTATTATCGTTTTTTATTCTGTTCTTAATGCATCAACCGGCTGAATTTTAATAGCATTTTGTGCCGGAATCAAACCGGCCAGCAAACCGGAAATTATTAAAATGGCCAGGGCTGTGAAAACTACTCCCAGATCTACACTGGGATTTGCAAACATCATATCTGATGTATCCACTCCTTCCATCTGCATATTAATAATTGCAATTATTCCGGTTGCCATAGCTATCCCTGCCATACCTGAAATAACAGTAAGGAAAATTGACTCCATAAGAATTTGCCCTCTAATGGACCATGGGGTCGCACCAAGGGCCCGTCTGATCCCTATTTCGTTTGTCCTCTCCTTTACCACAATCAGCATTATATTGCTTATACCAATTACCCCCGAAAGTAAAACCAAAATCCCCACAAAATAAGCGACTCCCTTAAGAGCTATAAAAAGTCCGTTTACTTTGCTAAACTCTTCATATAGGTCAAAATTACCAATTGCCTGTTCTTCTTCCGGGTGCAGAGAATGTCGTTCCTTCATGAGATCAAAAACATCTGACTTAAGATTTGTTATAGAAGAACCATCTTCTGCAGTTAATGCCATCCAGCCCACAGTTTCTCCCATATTGAATGCCTGTGAAAACGCTGTGAAAGGAACAAATATTTCTTTCTGTCCTTCTTCAGCATTACCTCCTCCACTTCCTTTTTTCTTGTAGGTACCAACAACCATAAAGTTGACTCCGCTAACTTTTATATAAGTCCCGAGAACTTCTTCCCCAATTTCATACAACCCACTCTTTACTCCTTCTCCAATAACAGCAACTTTTCTATTATCCTTAATATCATTGTAGTTTATAAATCTGCCGGAAGTAATGTCCATGGGTTCCTGTTGAATAATTTCCGGATAATCCCCGTAAACATTATAAGCCCCTGCATTTAAACCCCTCACAACATTATTAGCTCCTCCAAAACCTCCCAATTGATTACGCGGTGACACAAACCTTAGTTGAGGAATATTCTGCTTTAGTGAGGTGACATCGTCCAGTTTAAAATCATACCTTCTCCCTTTAGGCATACCTTTATAAGCTTTGGAAGTTGTCCTGGTCCACATAAACATACTGTTGGTAGCAATACCTCCAAATCCTTGTTTCACCCCGTTTTCGAGCCCCCTGCCCGCAGCCAATAGTATTACAAGGATGAATATTCCCCATAAAACACCAAAAGCGGTGAGCAACGTCCTAAACCAGTTAGAACTTAAAGCTTCAATTATTTCACTCCATTTATCCCTGCTGAACATACTATTCGTCTCTTAAGGCAACAATTGGTTTAATTTTAGCAGCACGTCTGGCCGGGAAAAATCCTGCGAGGGCACCAGCAACTATCAGGATAAAAACGGTAGAAATAGCTACGTTAAAGTTTACTGAAGGGTTTGAGATGTATTGGGTTTCGATAAGAGGCCCCACAAATTCCAGCAGCGCCAGGCTAAAAATTAATCCAGCAAAACCTGCAATAGTCGTCACAAAAATAGATTCATGTAAGACCATTCCAATAATAGAAATTGGCTGCGCACCCAAAGCTTTTCTTACCCCAATTTCTTTTGTTCTTTCTTTTACAATGATAAGCATGATATTACTCACCCCTACTATCCCGGCTATAATTGTACAAATTCCTACTCCCCAGAAGAAAAACCGGATCATATCCATAAGATCATAAAACCGCTTGGCATTCTCCAGGGAATTATTGATACTCACCGCACTATTATCATCTGGAGCAATAGTATGTTTTTCTTTTAAGTAGCTTTCAAGTTCTGCGGAAAAACGTTCTGATGAAGCAAGGGCCGCTTCAAAATTCTCCTCCTCCTTCAAGGTAAAGGACAAATTCCTGATTTCATCATAACCACCAAAAACACGTTGTGCTGTACCAAGCGGAAGAAAAACGCGTGATTCCTCCCGTTCTCCTGCAGGATCTGAAAAAACACCAATCACTTTAAAGTTAATTCCTGATATCTGCACATATTCCCCTATCGGGTTTTGCCCATCTTTAAAAAGATCATCCCTTACCTTCTTACCTATTACAGCATATTTTTCAGAACTTTTCAGGTCCTGTTCATTTATGTATCTTCCCTGTAATATGGATTCATTTTCCAGAAACTGATAATCGGGCATAACACCTTCAACTCTGTAGGAGCCAGATTCATTACCAAAATTAACGATCCCATTCCAAATTCTGTAAATAGAAGATTTATACTCCAGCTCATCCTCATGTGCCGCAACAGTATAATTAAAATCCTCGTTTCTCATTGTAATTTGTCGGCCGGGATTAAGTCCTTTATATTCCTTTGTAGTTACTCCGGTCCAGATATAAAGAATATTTTCAGCATCACCCTGGAATTCAATGGAAATCCCGTTTTGCATACCCTGCCCTATGCCCAATAACACTACAAGAATAAAAATTCCGGAAGCTACAGAAATACCGGTAAGAAACGTCCTCAGCTTGTTCTTACTGATCGTTTCAAAAATTTCCTGCCATCGTTCTATATCAAACATTGCTAAGTGCTCTTATCTGGTCTACCCTGGTATCATCTATAATTAACCCATCCTTTAAATTCACAATACGCTTGGTCATTTGCGCAATATCGTGTTCGTGTGTTACCACCAGAATTGTTCTTCCCTCATCGTTTATGCCCTGGATAAGGTCCATAACTTCATAGGACGTTTTAGTATCCAATGCTCCGGTAGGTTCATCGGCAAGTAGTACTTTTGGATTGGAAGCCAAAGCCCTGGCGATTGCCACACGCTGTTTTTGACCTCCTGAAAGCTCGTTTGGTAAATGGCCGGACCATTTAGCAAGTCCTACTTTTTCCAGATAAGACATAGCTATATCTATTCGCTCATTACGTTTTACTCCCTGATAATAAAGTGGAAGTGCTACATTGTCTAAGGCGCTTTTATAAGAAATAAGGTTAAATGACTGGAAAATGAAGCCTAAAAACTTGTTGCGGTAACGGGCAGCTATTTTTTCATTTAAATTTTTAATAGGCAAACCATCTAACGTATAAGAGCCGCTATCTGCCTCATCAAGCATTCCCAGAATATTAAGTAACGTTGATTTTCCCGAACCTGAAGATCCCATAATCGAAACAAGTTCTCCTTCCTGTACATTAAAGTTAATTCCCTTTAATACATGAAGGGAATTGCTCCCCATTTTATAGGATTTATGCAAGTCTTTAATTTCTATCATAATGACGAGAAGATGAAAATTAATAGCAGGAATTTACCGGCTTCAAGCTATAAGACTATGATCATCTGAGAAAGTTACACTGAAGGTGCCAAAAAATCTTAAAAAATTAAGTTTTACGGAAAAAAACAATTTTTTGTAGTAGCAGAAAATTAAAATGATTACATATAAGCCTGCAATGAAATTAGCAGGAGGGTAAAGTCGATAGGAAAAAATGAAGATATATCTGAAAAAATTCAGGTGTAGATTATATAGACTTATCTTTCTTTCTGGAACGATAAATAAAATATCCTATACCACCAATAAGGATGTATGGAAACGCCATAAGATACACGATACCATTGTTAATCCCTTCTGCTGCACTCTGGTCGGTTTCACTTTCTAGTACTGCCCGGCACATGGAACATTGGGCTTCAGCAATTATAGGCGAAAACATCAACACAGCGATAAAGAAAAATTTTCTATACTTCATGATCTCAGGCGTCTAAAAATAAAATGCAAAAATACAACTATGCCTCTAAAATGGCAATTATCGGCATCAGTTTTCTAGTAATACGGCAACATAAAAACATAAACCAGCACTCCCGTCACTGCCACATAAAACCATATAGGAAAAGTCCATCTCGCAACTTTAGCATGCTTCTCATATTCTCCCGTAAGGCCCCGATACATCGTAAACAGTACGAGTGGGACGATAATTGCCGATAATATGATATGGCTTATAAGGATAAAGAAATAAAGGTTTCTAAGAAAACCATCTCCACCATATGGAACAGGATCATTACTAATCTTTGACAGCACATAACTTACCAGAAAAATGGCAGAAAGAAAAAAGGCAATAATCATCACATTACGGTGTAGCTTATATTCCCTGATACTAATAAAAAAGTAACCCAACATTAATAAAACTGCTGTCGAACCATTTAAAACAGCATGGAATAATGGAAAACTACCTGCTTGTACTCCGAGGAAGTTGTAACGTTCAGGCAATAACATCAGTACGAGTACAAGTAAGGGTACCACAATTGATAATGTAATAATTATGGGTACAGCAACTTTATCCTGTCTTGATAATGTCTTTCTCACAGTAATTTCTTTATATCTTCAATAAGAATATCGATCTGAGGTTCTTCTTCACCTTCAGTAATGGATTTATTCCTTTCAACAGAGCCCCGGTAGTAAATAAGCGGATTGCCAAATTTGTCAATTCTCGACCTTATATAACCTTCCTGATCTACCAATGCAAACAATCCCGAATGGGCAAAACCACCTGGAACAGCTTCATCTACTCCAGCATAGATATAAAATCCTTCATTTGCCAGGCCATAAATTTCTTCTTTATCTCCTGTTAAAAAATTCCAATCTGGATTGGTTATCCCGTAGTTTTCAGCATATGCTTTAAGCACCTGCGGAGTATCATGCTTGGGATCTATAGTAAAAGAAGCTATTCCAAAATCATCTTCTTTAAATTCTTTTTGAACTTCTACTAAATTTTTATTCATCACCGGGCAAATTGTAGGGCAGGTGGTAAAAAAGAATTCTGCCACGTACACTTTGCCATTATAATCTTCATTGGAAATAGTATCCCCGTCCTGATTTATCAACTCAAACTCCGGAGCCTTTCTTTTCTTTCCGTTAATGAGAATATAAGATAGCTCCTCCCCAACCTTTTTTTCTGAACCTTCTGCTTTCCTGCTTAGCCTGTCTGAAGAAACGGTGTCCTTATCGCTAACCCGGTCAATTATTTTAGGCACAAAAATGATCCCGAATATCAGGATGACCAATGAAATTCCTATATAAGAGTAATTTTTCATCTAGTTAATTTCATTTTTCCTCCACTTAATCCTCAAGTCCTTCAGTTTCATACTTTTTTAATTCCAGCCTGTATTCTGCCAATATCACCTTTACATCATCATTCATTTTATTATTAAGCTCTGCAACAGATCTCGAATCATAGCCATACAATTTTCCGTAATCCTCGTCATCCTTCCGTCCACGAAGGGCAGCATCTTTATCAATAATAAACACGTAAGGAGAATAACTTTTGCCATCAAGACTGTAAGAAGATCCCAGGCTATTAAACACATGCTGAATTTCTTCAGGGGCGGCAAAAACAAACTTCCATTGCTCTGAATTGCTTATTGCTGAAAATTCTCTTGCAAAATCAGAAGCCTTGGACCTGCTTTCTTCCGGAAGAAGGATTACAAACTGAAAGTCTTCAAATTCGTAGTATTTGTCCAATATCTCCTGATCTAGATTAAAAGTATTCCCTCGTATCTCCTCAAGGTTACTTCCGAAGAAAGCCAGAACAGTTATTTTGTCCTCCAGAGCGACTTTATTACCAGCTAAACTTTCGAACTGAGAAATATCCTGCACCTCAGGGGTTAGAACTGGAAGCCTTGCAAAATTATTTTTACCTGAAGAAAAGAAAAGGTAGGCTACAATTGGTAAAGCGAAAAGCACTCCTACTATAAAAATCTTTTTCATATTAAACTATAAGACAAAAGGAGTGCAAAAATAAAAAAGACGGTTTATAAAACCGCCTTTCTAAATGCTTTTAACTTTTCTAGAAATCCCAGGACATATATCCCTCATTATAGACTTCATATATATAAAATCCTTCATTAAGAAGAATAAAAACCAAATATAGAATAAGAAAAATTGCAGTCCAGACAATAACCCTGCGCAACCATTTATTCTCAGCTTCAAGGTGCATAAATGCCCATGCTATTAAATATGCCTTATACAAAGTAAGAAGAATAAATATCCAGTTTAACAGTGACATATTCACCAGATCTGTATCTGTTAAAAATTCAGGTTTAATTATACCAAGAACAACTTCTACAAGTGTTACAACAGATAAAATTATAAATACAGACCAAATTCTTTTGGTGTTGGATTCGTGATGATGTGCAGTATCGTGTGCCATATTATTTTATTTCTTCAGAATTAAACCAGGTAAAAGAATGTGAATACAAATACCCAAACTAAATCTACGAAGTGCCAGTAAAGACCAACTTTTTCTACCATTTCATAATTACCGCGACGCTCGTAAGTTCCTACGATAACATTAAAGAAGATGATTATATTTATAATAACACCAGAAAGAACGTGGAATCCGTGGAATCCAGTAATAAAGAAAAAGAAGTCCGCAAATAGTGGCGGCCCATATTCATTCTGTGTAAGATTAGCACCTTCTACCACACCTATTCCTTCGGTTTCAAGCTTCTGCAAAGATTCGCGTCTGGAAAGTATTGTTTTCTCCCCCTCTTCATTTAAAACCCCGGTTCTTACGTAAAGATCTTCATTTGCAGCAAAGCCTGCAGTTACTTCTTCTATAGAGTAAGTTGGAAGTGTAGCACCTGACTCAAACCAAATCCCCTCATTCTCTTCATGTACAATTCTTTCTGAAGCTTCTGGTATTGCGAAATCACTTAAAGCCACTCTATGACCTTCATTATCTACAAACTGAAGAATGTTTCCTCCAGTGGTACTAACTGCACCGTATTCACCTTTAATAAAATTCGACCACTCCCAGGCCTGGGAACCAAGGAAAATAAGTCCACCAATAATGGTTAAAAACATATAAAAAGTGACCTTAGCCTTATTTAGATGATGCCCTGCATCTACAGCCAAAACCATAGTCACAGAAGAAAAGATAAGAATAAATGTCATTAAAGCCACATAATACATGGGAGCATCTACCCCATGGAGGAATGGAAAATGGTTAAATACCTCATCTGCAATAGGCCAAATATCTGCATATTTAAAACGGGAAAAACCGTAGGCTGCCAAAAATCCGGAAAAGGTGAGTGCATCAGAAACGATGAAAAACCACATCATCATTTTTCCATAACTAGCATCCAATGGTTCATTACCACCGCCCCAAGCTTTACCTTCGGTGCCTGTTCTTACAACAGAAGCTTCCATAAATGAAATTTAAATTTAAGTGATGCGCAAAAATACGCAATTTTATTATTTAAAGAAATATAAAAACAAAAACAGGTAAATCCATAGGAAATCCACGAAATGCCAGAAGGTTGCACCCAACTCTATACCAAGCATTTGCCCCTTATGGTAACGCTGTTTAAAATGGTTATAAATTACGACTAAAAGAACAATTAAGCCCGCCGCGAGGTGTACTAGATGGGCCAAAACTACAACATATATAAAGGATGTAGTGACTGTACTCTCACTTCCTGTAAAGAAATAGCCTTGTCCAAATAATTCAGAAAAACCCTGGAACTGCAGCGCTACAAACAGAATTGCCAGTACAAGTGTTCCTATTAACAAAGCCGCTCCATTTCTACGATTCCCGGCAGCAATATTCTTTTTCGCCAGGGCAAAAGTTACGCTGCTTAAAATAATTACAACAGTACTCCAAAAGAAGGAGCCTGGCAACTCAAAATCAACCAACCAATCTGGCCGTGTTTTACTCACCACATAAGCACTGGTAAGACCAGCAAAGGTCATAATCATACTTATTATTCCAAACCAGAGCATCATTTTTTTGGCCCTGTTGTGTTTGTTCCTTTCTGATCCTTCTGTTAAATCCATTGTCTTATAAATTTATCCAAAACATAAATTATCTGAAGCAAGGTAATGTAAGACACACTGGCAAACATCAACTTCTTAGCTGCTTCAGCAGTTTTTTCTTTATATAATTTTAAAGCATAATAAAGCATCCCTAACCCTAGCAGAAGGATTATAACCGCTGCCACCGGAGTAAGATATAAACTTCCTGTCACACCAAATGCCGGAATTAAAGAAACCAAAACAGTCCAGATAGTATACAGTACTACCTGAACGGCGGTACCTTTATCTCTTTTCCCTGTTGGAAGCATGAAGAATCCTCCCTTTTTATAATCGTCATATAACCACCAGCCAATTGCCCAAAAATGCGGAAATTGCCAGAAAAACTGAATCATAAACAATGTTCCAGGCTCTATACTGAAATCACCAGTAGCAGCAACCCAACCCAGCATAAAAGGTATTGCACCGGGAAAAGCTCCAACAAAAACAGAAAGAGGAGTTTTTGTCTTTAATGGGGTATACACACTTACATAAAGGAAAATGCTTATCGCACCAAACATTGCTGTCCTGGGATTGATCACGTATAGAACAATTAAACCAAGAATAGTGAAAACACTGGCAATTGTAAAAGCCGTAGAAACCGACATTCGTCCAGCAGGGATAGGCCTGTTCTTCGTCCGGTCCATCAAAGCGTCCAGATCGCGTTCAATTATTTGATTATAGGCATTAGATGCGCCCACCATCAAATATCCTCCTATGGCCAGCAAAAGCACAGTCACGAAATCAATAGTTTCTGCACCCAGAAAGTAACCAGCTACAGAGGAAAACACTACGCTGATCGCCAGTCGCATTTTAGTTATTTCCTTAAAATCTGATAAAACTGAAGCAGAGAGAGTATGTGTTTGCGTGTTGCTCAAAAAGCCCTTTTTAAATTGCCGCAAAGATACTCCTTAATTAGGTTTTAACAAGGGACGAAAATTGTTAATTTTCAGGCTCTACATTGTCTAATAATCATAGTACCAGTTGAAGATATCTGTCCTTAAACCAAAGTTGATCCAGGCGGTGGAATTATCAGAATGAAGTGGTGTTTTTACCTGAGTTTCAAAATTCCTGTAAATAAATTTTCCGTAGAGCTTGAGGTTACTGGCAGGGTTTATAATGTAACCACCCTCTACTTCAGCAAATAATGAATTGGTTGTGTTTCCCTGCCCGATTTTCACGCCGTAATCAAACGGCCGCTCATTGTAATTTCTGTAAATATCACCTCCATAAGCGGCGTTATCTTCCCCATTATTAAAATCGAAGCCCCGCTTTCCATAGATAAACTTCACATGGCCGTACATTCTTTCTTTCTTATAACGTGCAATTCCGATAATTTCCCGAAAGTTAGCACCCCACAAATGCGCCATGGACTGGTTATTATGTCCATAGTTGAGCACTACTTCTTTATTATGGGAATAAGTATAAGGCCGAACCTGGTTGTATTCCATCTGCAGAAGCAGATTGGGAATATTAAATGCGTCAAAATATTTTACACCCAATTGATAGCCAAGTTTATTTTTCCAACTTTGAGATCCTCCAAATATATCTCCTGTAGAAAATTCATCTATTACCCACTGGCCATAGGTATTGATTTTATCCGTCCATTTATACTTTGTCGTCAAGCCCAAAAGAGCATTTCCACCACGTGCACCGGTAGAAAATTCTATGGCGCGATAGAATATCACCGGATTTAAATAATTTACATCGAAACCCCTGTTGTTATCATTCTGCCAAACAACAGATTCGAATAAACCTACATTTAATCTTTTTGTCAAATTCAGACTCAAATAATGATTAGCCATAAATTTTGTCCTGAAGGAACCATCTGCTGTCACTTCCGGTCTCACATCCCTTAAGGACATCCAAGTATTTGTATATTTCAGTTTCCAGAAAGTAGTACTTAATTTAAGGTATGGGTAAGGAGAAGGATTATCACTCATTAATAGAGACCGGTATCCATCACCAATAAAATGCTGACCGTGACCTAACTGTATATTAAAATATTTTCCAGGGGAATAGGAAAGATAGCCTTCTGCAACAGGATAATCATACCCTCCATCCATAAAAGGCTTTGCGATTCCCCGACCAGGTATAATTGCAGGATCTCCTCCATCTGGTCTGATAGATTGAGCAAAATCATTAAAGTATTCAGCAAAACGTCCCTGGTTCTCATAAGCGACTGCATAAAAATTCAAGTTATCGCCCAATCCCCCATTAAGAATTGCCATTCTGGTATTATTATAGGTAAATTTATAATCCTCCTGCTGAAAATCCTTTCCAAGCTGAAGATCCAGTCCAAAATCTATAGTAAACCAGTAATCTTCTGTCTGGAATTGAACAAGATGCTCATTCCAGATCTTTCTACCCAACCAGGTTGATCTATCCTGTAAAATTTTTTCCTGTTCTGCCTTAAAATCATAATATCTGGCAACTTCAGAATATAAAAAAGGCTTACTAGACGTATGCGTATTAGTGCCAATCCTATTTAATTCAGCATCGAACCTGCTATACATTTCATGAGAAAAAGGAATATTTAACTTACTCTCTAAATGCGGTTTTGTAAAATCTGAGGATTGTATAAGATCATATTCTTCGGTCACATTATTCGCATCTAAGCCTGTAAACGGAGAGTCTGTGGTTTTATCTTGTGCAGCTTCCCCTGCCCAACTAGTGCTTTCCTCCTTTATAATTGCAATTTCTTCATTTAATCGCAATGGAATTTTCAAAGGCATCCGAAATTGCATGTAAGTAGGCTTACCATTATACGTTGCAGGTCGGATCTGCGGAAGTGACTCAAAGACTTTTATTATTTCCTCTTTAAGCTGGTTGTAAGCAGCATCTATATAAAGCACCTGAAAATCCCCTTCTTTAGTCACTTCAAAAAGCACAACCACGGTACCCCGGAAATTATCTTCTTCAACAACCTGTGGAATTTTAATGTTTTCAACTATAAAGTCTTTTAGAGTTTCCCGAAAACAATCAGATCGTTGCTGAAATTCCACCATTTCACATTCCGGAAAAACGGGTGGTATTTCAGAATCATTAAGTTTCTCCTGACTATTTAAAAAGCTCGTAGCAAACAGAACCGGAAGAAGTATGAGATACTTCATAGTTTTAGAGGCAAAAGATTTGGTTAAACAGGCGAAATATACATTTTTTCCAAGAGTATAACTTTTTTAAATAAAAAATCCCGGCCTAAACCGGGATTTGAATACTGTTATATAAGTAAAATTAATCCTGAACCTGGAAAACAATTGGTAAAGAGTACATTACCCCAACAGCTTTTCCACGCTGTTTCCCGGGCTGCATACTTGGTAATTTGTTGATTACCCTTGCTGCTTCCTGCTCTAATCTTGGATGAGGAGCACGGGAACGAACTTCTGTAATTTTACCACTTTTATCAATTTTAAACTGAACAATTACCCGGTTAACACCAGAAAGTCCAAGTTCTCCACCTAAATCTTTATTGAAGTTTCGGTTAACATGCTGACTGATTTTCTCACTCATACATTGCTTACGCTCATTGTTATTACTCAAATTCTCACAACCAGGAAATATTGGCACATCTTCAATAACCGCGAAAGGAACATCATCTACTTCCTCTTCAGGCTCTGCTTCTACAACCTCCTCGACTTCTACAATATCATCAAGGCTAGTTTCGGTAGACTCAATTTCATCTTCTTCTACTTCTTCCTCATCTTCCACAACCTCTATAATTTCCGGTGCCGGTGGCGGTGGCGGTGGCGGTGGAGGAGTATTCTGCATTTCAGTAATTGGTATTTCTTCATCATCCAATTCGTCCATATTTACCTGACCTGTATCTATGGCATCCCTGTCATAAGTTTTCCATTCTATGGCCTGCCAGGTAATAAAAAGAACTAATATTAGCCCTAATTGAAGAAAGAGTACACTCCTTCTGTTTAAATCTGCTTTCGGATTTTTCTTAGGTTCCATGGTTATTAATTAATAAGAGTTGCTAAAATAAATATTTTTTCTAAAAAACTGAACTAATCTGCAATAATATACTACTTAAATGACATTCAATTGAAGATTAGAAAGTTGAATTCTATTATAGGCTTCAATTTTAAAGAAAAAGTAATAGACATCCACTACTGGCGCCTACTCTAAAAAATCTTACTTTTTAATCTTTTCAAAAAATTCTTAATCGATAAAAAAATTAAAACAGCAAGTAAAGCACCAATTGAATTGGCTAAAATATCATACCAATCCGGTTCTCTGTGACTGGTGAGGGTTCCCTGTAAAACTTCAATTAACATACCAAAGAGGATACTGGCAGCAGAAATTTTATATAAATTTTGCTTATAATTTTGGTTGTCTTGTGATTTAAGTATAAAAAAAACCTGCCAAACACCTACTAGTACGAAGTAAGCCCCTGCATGCATCATCTTGTCCGTTGGACTAAATGTGCCTACATTTATCTTCCCCAGTTGAGCCAGGGAGAGATAAGTTATTAATGCTGTATATAAGAAAGCCGCTACTGCGGCAATTTTAGTTACCAACTATATCCTTGTATGCTTGAGCAGATAGCAAATCTTCTACTTCAGAAGGTTTAGTGAATTTTATTTTTACCATCCATCCCTCACCAAAAGGATCATTGTTCACTTTCTCTGGTTCGTCTTCAAGACTTTCATTAAACTCGACTACTTTCCCGGTTAAAGGAGCAAACAGATCGGAAACAGTCTTTACTGCTTCCACAGTTCCAAAGACTTCTTCCCTCTCCAGAGTTTCGTCCACCGTTTCTACCTCTACATAAACGATGTCCCCAAGCTCACCCTGGGCAAATTCTGTAATCCCCACCGTGGCGATGTCTCCATCTATCTTCACCCATTCATGATCTTTGGTGTATTTTAATTCTTGTGGAATATTCATAAGATTAATTTAATGTGCAGCAAAGTTACTTTTTTAATACAATTGTTCAAACCACCAAATAATTAATTTCCAAAATTATATCTTAAAGTTACACCAGAACGGATAGTCGTTTGCGGAAAAGCGGTAGAAACGGCATATTCAGAAAAGTTATGCTCGTAATAAAAAAGCGCCGTAAGGTTTCTGCTAAGCGCATAATCTGCCGTAAAGCCAATAGCCCAAATGTCTTGTCCTGCAACTACCTGGCTATCTTCAAGGTCCAGATACCTGATTATGGTCTTATTTTGCCGTAGAGATAAATCTCCTCTTAAATTAAGATCGCTGCTTAGAATACGATTTCTTCCGGCTATTTTAGTTGCCACCTTTAAATCCTTAAGACGATATCCTAATCCTATAGTATATTCATTTCCTTTAAATTCCGTCAGGAGGTTGTTGTCAAAACTTAAAGAAAGCGCCCTGTCTTTCCTGATCTCGCCCAGAACCTGGATAGCATTTTTTGTTTCCAGATCTATACGTACCAAGGGAGTAAAGAGTTCTGATAATACAATATTTGAAAATAAGACAGGGTTCTTAAAATCCCCGGCCTGATTTGTTTCTTCCCTACTTGCGGGATCGTAATCCAGGTTCGTTTGAAATTGATTTATCGTGTAGTCACTCTTATAGCCATGGCTCATTGAAAATCGCCGGAATTTATCCTTAAACCAGTTTAACCTCATAAAACCTGTATACTTTATATCCCAGTTAGGAAGAGGTACATTTCTAAAGGCACCAAGCTTTATATCTTCCACATTATTTCCGGAATAAGCTGCAATAAACGCTGGTAAAAGCACCGCCTGGTTTGATTTACCCAAGCCCACCGGAAAACCTTCTTCATCCGTTTCATTTGGATCCAGTCCCTGCTCAACAGCCAGCCGTTGTGCAACTTCTAATCTGTTCTGTCTAAAATTTTCAAAGGTTTCTGAAGATTGCTCGCCACTTTGATTAAAAGCAGTTTTAATAAGCAAAGTTGAAATACTGAAATTTCCGTAGGTATAGGGCGTTAGGGACTGATATTGCCTGGTATCAGGATCAACTTTAAAATTTTCGGTATACGTTTCGGCATAAGTTCTCTGTGCACTTATATCTATAGTCAGCTCTGGCAATAATCTTACTGAAGACTGAATATTGAGCTGCTCATTTTCTACTGCAGAATACTGCTGGTTAAAATTCTGGAATAAGGTTAACCATCCTTTTCTTGCAGCCATAGCCCGTATATCTTCCTGGCGGCCAAAAGTGAAGCCAGTTGTTGGCTTTATAGTACCCATAAACCCAATACTTTCAGTATAGCCCGGCATAAAAATACCTCTGTTTTCACGGTAATTTACCTGGACTGTTTTCACGGCGGTAACGATTTTTACCACAGTATTAAACGTCTTATTACCTCCTGCATTTTCCTGTACCTGTGCTTGTGGTTTTTCCCGTGTAGGATCATTCGCAGCATCTGGAGTGGGCACTCCTGCACTCCTTTCCCTAATGCTTCGCCGCTGAGGAGTTTTCTTCTTTTCTACCAGACCTACATAATCATATAGATTTTGCAAATTAAGGTTTGCGTTTATCTGATGTGAATTTGAGTTTTGAATACTGTTCCCTATATCCGGAATTCCCTCCAGATTTTCATAAATTTTAGAACCTCGCTGCCACTGGAAATCTCCAGTATAAGAATACGTAGCTTTTATAAAATTCAAAACAGGGATTTTATCGAAAGGCAAATCGTAATTCACCTGTAAACTTTGATAATGCAGGTTTGGTTCACCAATATTGAAAAAATTATCCCAAAGTCCAATTTCATTATTAGCAAAGCCGTCTTCATCTATATAATTCCTCACAATTCTGTTATTGGAGGCATTAAAATTAAAGCTTAGGGATTTGGTAAGATTGTAATTGATTCCATACTGCCAGTCAAACAAAAAATTACGTTGGTACAAAGTCGGGATTCCAATATCATTTTCTGAAAGTTCCAGAGATCTGAATTTTTGCTCATTATACTGTCTGAAAATATTGGCGCTGGCATTAATATTTGTTGGTAAAACATTAAAATTAAAATCCTTTGCAGCGGTAAAATAATCGCTGCTATCCAGAACAGAAATATTTTTGAAGGGCTCTATTACTTTAGGAGCAAAATTATATTCGTAAGTAGAACCTACGCGCACATTTTGATCCAGCGCCTCTTCAATTTCAAAATCCCTGTGATTAATCTGGTTATAAGAGGTGGAAAAAGCAAAATTTTCGATATCATAAGGCATTGGTTTAGCTTCCCCTATCCTTTCTTTCCTCAAACCAATTACATTTACACTTTGTCTTCTTGTATAGGATTGCGACTGCTCCTTAACACCTTCCCTTTCTTCTGAATCTGTAATGGCCTCCAATCTTGTATCCAGCTCAACGTCTAAAAATTCCTGATCGTATTTTGGAGTGATCATTTCTCCCCCCCTGCTATAATTAAACGGAATCCTCACACCCCATTGGGCAGGCAGCAGCTGGCCCACGTTTATGTTACTCACTACATCGTATTGCTGCAAATCCTCCCGGCTTCGCTGGTTCGGGCCCTGCTCAATAGAGCCAAACCCTACAGTGCTTCTTCTTCCGGTTGCAGATACGGTCGCAAAATCTGCAAGATTGGTATCCATATTCACAATTCCTGCCCAGCCTCCTTCATTTTTAAGACCTGAAAGACGTAACTCATTAAACCAGACTTCCCCGCAAAGATCCTGAACTCCATCTCTTCTGGTACCATTTTTTACACCCAACATTAATATTCTGATGTTCCCAAAGCTGGGGTTTCCTTTTACTCCTATTCTGATTCTTCCGGTGTCGTAAGCTGCCTGTTCGTCGGTGAGCTGAAGATCTTCCGTAAAGAAATTTACTTCTGAAGGATTTAAAGATGGATCCCCTAAAACGGCAGTTTTCACCTTCTGAAGCAGATCAAGCGAGAGATTGAGCCGGTTAGCTTCCGGCCAGATCTCATCAGCAGTGGCAGCACCAAAGGCTGTGGGTGATAATGGAATTTCAATCTGGTAATAATTCTCTTTAAAGTCTGTTCCCATTCTTATAAATGCCACAAGCTGATCATCCTTTAGGGGCGTTCTGTTCACCAAAGATTCGGCATGTAAAAACATTTCCAAATTCTCGTACTGGCGCATATCAACCTGGAAATTCTTATAAACTGCCCTCGCGTCCTGAGGTTCTAATTCGCAAACCCTAATGGAAAGGGATTGTTCATTTTGCCTGATATTGGTATTACTCTCAAAAAGCTCTTCCCGAAAAACCCCGGGAGGCAAAACGTAAGGCACCGGTTGCCTGTTTTCGTTCTCTTCAATATTTACAGCTGCCACTTCAAATAAGGTCCCGGAGTTTACTGGTAATGGGCTTTCAGAATTCAGGCTTTGATTATACCTCCTGTAATCCCCTCTAACCAAATCCATAGCCCCAAAACGCAAATGAACTTCTTCTTCAAATCCGGTTAAAAACATTCTCATAAAACGTATAGACCTAAAATCCCCAATTCCGCCGCGGGCATTGGTAGGTTCATAAATAGGGATCTTAAATTGGATCCATCTTACGGGAAGACTTTGTCCATTTCTAAGCGTGGTGGTTAATTCTCTAACATCGGTTATAAACCGATTATTATCGATGCTCATTCCAGGAAAAAACGGAACTTCATACTCAAAATAACTATTTATGGTATTCATCGTGTTATCCCGGTTAATATCCTCTGTAGTTGGCAAGGTTGTATTCCCACGGTTGGTGGCACCCACATTTGTTGGTGAATTTCCCTGCGAACCGTTATAATTACTATATCTGTTAAGGATATCACCGGTCGTATTCAGAAAATACTCAAAGTTATCACGGGAAGGGTCAGGCAGCCCGGCGAAATCGGGGAACATTAGTGCCTCTTCCTCATCAAGAAGTCCATCGTAACCTGCATCCTGATTAACTCTGGCTTCCCCTTCAGAATCAAAAGCATATACCAGGGATTGATCTGCCGGAACACGCCCAAAAGCAGTAGTTACAGAGTTTAATGCACTTCCTTCACGAGGCAATCCATTTTCGTATTGCTTCCTTCCATCCTTTAGTACATCTTCTGAAATATTTCCCAGGTTAAAAACAATATTCCCACCGGAGTCTCCTTGGTTTTCAGGATAAATATAAGGGTCCATTACCCAAAATTCGATGAACTCTACATTGGATTGTTCAAAATTAGTGGTATTTATTCCACGCATTATCCCTCCAAAATTATTTTCAGGATTGGGCAAAGTATTGGTTCCTGCAGTGGCCGGATTGTAATTGTAGGGACCACGCTCCCCGGGGGTATAGGCTACATCCATCGTATAAAGTACCTGCGGCTGTCCCTGCACCACATCAGTATTTGGGAAAATTTCATTTAGTGCAACACGTCGCGTCCTGAAATCTGAAAGGTCGGTATCTGTCACCCCATCGGGTCTTCCATTACTGTAAAAAATAGGATCTATTGTGTACCAGGACATTCCTGCCCTTCTATAGCCATAAGCCAGGTCACCGTTGGCCAATTCACCACCAAAACCCAGTGGCACACTGGAAAGCTCCCATGCAAGCGGACTATTTATATCAATAGAAGTTTGTGCTGCCTCAAAATCGTCTACATAAGTGGTCACCTTACCATCAAAATCATTGGCATTGGGTGCTCCCGGAAGAAGATATGCAAATTCACCGCGTATGGATAAATTCGATTTTACATCTGTATCGATATTTGGCAATTTATTGACCAGCCTTGTAAGAAAAGGAACTTCGGTAGAATAATTTAAATTAAGTCCCAAAATAGTATTATTTATAGGCTCATAACTGTAATTGGCTTTTTGTGTTAGCGGCCGCTCCTTTAAATTCAGAAAAGTACCACCAATCAGGAAATTTTCATTGAAGAGATGCTCCACGTTAATTCCTGTAAAACGTTTTGTCTGCTGTCCAAACAATGCGTTATTTTCTGTATTTACCTGAATGGGGATATCTGAAGCAAGCAAAGCCTCATCCAGTATCTGCACTCTTCCCAACTCGTAGTTCACGACATAATCCACCCCTTCCTGAAGAAGACGGCCACCTGCAGTCACAGTAACCGAACCCTGGGGCAGGTTAAAACCAATGGGGATTCCTTCCACCTCTGCAGATTTGTACCTTCCTCTTAACTGAAACTTATTTTTGTCAGCATCCTCCTGTTCAGCTTGTGTTTTGGTAGTACGGTACAGCGAACGGAAAACATATTTTTGCTGATTTTCGTTCCAGGTAGTGGGCTGGCTGTAAATTTCTTCTGCGTTATTGGGTGTTGCATCCAGCTTTTCAAAAAGATATTCACCAAAAGGTTCGACTGTAGTAAAAATTATGTTTCCGTTTACCGGATCTATAGTGATTCCCGGAACATAATCAAAGAAACCGTCCCCGCCGTTTATGGGATCATTATTATTATTAAGCTTATCCAGATTAAAAACTCTCAGCAAAGGTGTTTCCTCAACATCTTCGGGCAAAGGTACAGAAGCATTTTCAGCAGGTTTTATGTAGTTAAGCGGTTGTGGATCTGTATATAAAATATTCATCCTGAAATCCTGTCGCTCCAGCTGATAAGCACCAAGACTGTAGATGTTCTTCATCATAAGATCCCAAACCGGCTCGTTAACATTCGTAATTGTGCTTTTCAGCATTTTTACAACCAGGTTCCTGTTAGAGCGCGGATTGGCTTCAGGATCATCGTTCACATTCGCATCACCAGTGGCATTAACTCCATCATTGGCAAATTCACCAACCTGAAAAACTTCACCATTTATCGTATACTGGAAAGCGACAGCCAACACTTCATCATTGCTCAATCGCTGGTTAAGGGATATATAACCCAACTGGGTATTCAAAGTAAATTCTGAAGGATTTAACTGCCGTGCATTTTCCAGTTTCACGTAATCTGTCCCTTCAGAAACCTGCACACCTCCAAAACCGCTCTCTACGGTAGAAACATCTCTTATGGCAGGGGTTAAAACAGATTGTGGCGCAGCATTTATTCCGAAAGGGTTAAAGTCGTTGTTCGCATTGTCCGGATAAGCTCCCGGCGGTTGGTTAAAAAATCCTGCCGGCACAGTTGGAAGACCGATGTTTCCCGAAATATTAGTTTCCCCTAAATCCTGAATCCCCACAATATTCCTGGTATCCTGCAAATTCTGGACATTATTGGTCCTGTTGGTAATCCAGACCTGAATTCTTTTTACCTGAATATTGGAGTTTATAAACGGATAATTTTCTAAAGCTTCGTTGTAGTGGTCCCGGAAGTAATGCGCGAGGAAAAAGTGCCGGTCCTGGTCGTAATCCAGAGCAAAACGTTCAAAGTCTTCTACCGTGGCGCCACCTTCCACATTTACTGTACGTCGCTCTGACTTTTGTTCTGAAAAAACACCTGTAACTCTTGTTTTACCAAACTGAAGTTCGGTTTTAAACCCAAAAAGGCTCTGCGCGCCCTGAATAAGTGCAGAATTTAGTGGCATATTAACATTCCCCACCTCAATTTTTCTCACAATATCGTCCTCTGTAGGCGTATATTCCAGTTTTAACTGGTTCTGAAAATCAAAAGTAGATTCCGTGTCGTAATTGGCAGTTACTCCCAACCTTTTCCCTATTTGCCCCATGAGGCTCAGGCTGATACGCTGGTCGAAATCAAAAGTTAAATTGCTCCTGTTCCTTGGCGAAAACGCAGGATTGTCCTGCCTGGTATAAAGCAACCCGAGGTCCATCTCCACCGTTCCCTGTGGGACAATATCAATTTCGGAACCACCAAATACACTTTCAAAAAAGTTGTTATTTACGTAAAAATCGGGAAGCAGGTCCCGCTGAATCTCTTCTGCCCCTTCCTTATTTCCTGAAAGCGCATCATTTTTCAACTTAAAATAATCACGCATTTCCTCCTGCAGTACAAGTTCTTCGTATTCTTCTGGAGTTAAAATAAGAGGAAGTGAGAAATTTATTTCACCAAGGCTTTGGCGATAAATGTAACGGTCTAAAACAGGATCATATTCGTACTTTGTAACAATACTTTCCGGGTCAGGCAGGGAAATTTCTCCCAGAACATAGCCTGTACCGGTAGTGTCCTGTGCAGTTTCTTCTTCCTGTGCCGAGAGTTTAAATGTAATTACTAGTAGCAACACTAAGGTAAACCGTCCCGATGTTGACAATTGCAAGTAATTGTTCCTCAAAGTAATTATAAGTTTTTAAGCGCCTGCTTTATCAGGGACTCCACGCTTGGGTCTGGAGTCTCTTTTAGAATTTTGTCAATAACCTTTTCTGCTTGTTTCCTGGCAAAGCCAAGGGTTTCTAAAGCAGATAACGCTTCCTCTTTAATAGTATTGTTTGAAGAGACAAAAACTTCATCGGCACCAAACACCTTTAGTATCTTATCTTTAAGGTCAAGAATTACCCGTTGTGCAGTTTTAGCACCAATTCCTTTTATACTTTGGATGGTTGCCGCATCCCCGCTTGCAATTGCTTCTTTTATTTGGTTAGGCTCCAGTGAAGAAAGCATGGTACGGGCGGTACTGGCTCCAATTCCTGAAACGGAAATCAAAAGCCGGAAAATTTCTCTTTCCGATTTTTCTTTAAAGCCAAAAAGGGTATGGGAATCTTCCTTTACCTGTAAATGGGTGTAGATGCTAATTGCTTCAGAAGCAGAAATGAGTGAGAATGTGTGAAGGGAAATATGAACAAAATACCCAACTCCGCCGCATTCAATAACGACAAAAGTTGGGTTCTTTTCAATGAGCTGCCCCTTTAAATGATGGATCATAACTTAAAAGAAAATATAGGGCTCAAATGTAGTGAAATTAAGATAAGGCTAAAATCTGTTTAAAGCTTTGGCAGACAACTACTTCTTTGCCTTTTTAGATTTCTCCTGCGCATCTACTACTGCAACGGCAGACATATTTACCATCTCTTCAACACTGGCACCCAGCTGTAGAATATGAACGGGTTTTCTCATCCCCATCATGATAGGACCTATAGAATCTACATTATTAAGTTCTTTTATTAACTTGTAGGTACTGTTAGCTGAATCCAAATTAGGATAGATTAAAGTGTTCACTTTCTTTCCTGCCAGTTTCGAAAACGGAAATTTACTCTGAAGCATTTCTTTATTAAGTGCAAAATCACTCTGCAGTTCCCCATCAACTTTTAATTCCGGATGAGAACGATGAAGGTACGAGACAGCTTCTTTCACTTTTTTCGCCCTCGGATCTTTGGACGACCCAAAGTTGGCGTAGGAAATCATGGCTATCACCGGATCCATTCCGAAAAGCTGAACGGTTTTCGCCGTCATCTGTGCAATTTTTGCCAGATCCTTTGCCGTAGGGTCTATATTTATTGAGGTATCACTAATAAAAATAGGTCCTCGTCCAGTATTCATAAGATTGGTTGCGGCAACCCGGGTTACTCCCTTTGCCATACCTATAAGCTCCAACATTGGTTTCACCACTGCAGGATAAGCCCTGGAATAGCCGGAAAGTAATGCATCGGCATCCCCCTCATTCACCATCATTGCGGCAAAATAGTTACGCTCCCTCATTAATTTCTGAGCATCATATAGGGTGATTCCGCTTCTGTTTCGGGTTTTCCAGTAAACGTTGGCATAAGCATTACGCTTTTCTTCCTCTTCGTCAGATTTTGGATCGATAATTTCCACATCGGCATCAAAGTCAATTTCAGCCATTAGTTCCTGGATCACTTCTTTTCTACCCAGAAGGATAGGAATTGCAATTCCTTCGTCATTCGCAATCTGAGCAGCTTTAAGAACATCCAGATGATCTGCTTCAGCATAAACAATTCGCTTCGGATTTGTTTTTGCACGATTAAGAAGAAGACGGGTAATTTTGTTATCATTACCCATACGTTCCAGCAGTTCATCTTCATACTTCTGCCAGTCATGAATAGGCTCTTTTGCAACACCACTCTCCATAGCAGCTTTTGCCACTGCCGGTGGCACTTTTGCAATTAATCTCGGATCAAAAGGCTTCGGAATAATGTATTCGGGACCAAAATTTAAGCGGGTTTCGCCATAGGCAATATTCACCTGCTCAGGAACAGCCTCTTTTGCAAGCTCTGCAAGGGCTTTTACCGCAGCCATTTTCATTTCTTCATTGATCTTCGTAGCCCGAACATCCAATGCTCCCCTAAAAATAAACGGAAATCCAAGTACGTTATTTACCTGATTAGGATGATCACTTCTACCCGTGGCCATGATAATGTCTTTTCGGGTATCCATAGCCAGTTGATAATCAATTTCGGGATCTGGATTTGCCATTGCAAAAACAATTGGCCTTTTCGCCATACTGGTAAGCATTTCCGGAGATACAATATCGGCAATGGAAAGTCCCACGAAAACATCGGCATTTTTCATGGCTTCCGCCAGAGTATCAATTTTTCTTTCGGTGGCAAATTCAAGTTTTTCTTCCGACAGGCCGGGACGATCTTTTCTGATTACCCCTTTACTGTCCAGCATCACAATATTTTCATCTTTTGCACCAAAAGCCTTGTATAGCTTTGTACAGGAGACTGCAGCCGCACCTGCGCCACTTACCACAATCTTCACTTTCTCCATTTTCTTTTTCGCCAACTCCAGCGCATTTAACAATGCAGCTGCCGAAATTATTGCGGTCCCGTGCTGGTCGTCATGCATTACCGGAATATCCAGTTCTGCCTTTAGCCGTTGTTCAATTTCAAAAGCCTCAGGAGCTTTAATATCTTCAAGGTTTATTCCGCCGAAAGTCGGAGCAATATTCTTGACTGTTTCAATGAATTTATCTACATCTTTGGTGTCTACCTCAATATCAAAAACATCAATATCTGCAAAGATTTTAAACAAAAGCCCTTTCCCTTCCATAACTGGTTTAGAAGCCTCCGGACCAATATCACCAAGACCGAGTACAGCAGTTCCATTAGAAATTACCGCTACCAGATTTCCTTTGGTTGTATATTTATAGGCGTTATCCTTATCTTTCTCGATTTCCAGGCAAGGTTCTGCAACACCGGGAGAATAAGCCAGGGACAGATCTCTTTGTGTAGCATATTTCTTGGTTGGTACTACTTCTATTTTCCCGGGTTTCGGTTTAGCATGATACACCAATGCTTCCCGTCTCTTCCTTGCTTTATTACTCATAAAATTCTTTTTTGCCTTACTAACAAATATAACAAGGTTTCTTTAGAAAACTGAAGCAAAAGTTTATTAATACCTCCACCTTAAAATTGTGCCGCAGGCATTAAGACTTCATCAGCTCTTCCATATCTTCAATAGTACTTTCCAGCCTGGCCAGTAATTTTCCATAAATGATTGTTGTACTTAAGCGAAAACCAAAAATTCCCAATATAGAGAACAGCACAGCTAAGCCTAAGACAATGAAGATCTCCTCAGCTAAACCGAGCTGTGTGAATATGGTCATTACTTTGGTGTCCCGAAAGAATATCCAGTAAGCCGGGATAGTTACCAAAGGAAAACCCACTCCCACAAGCCATGTGGAATGCCTCATAATACTTTTTACCTGATTTCTGAAATTCAAAAGATAATCATAGGTACTGTTTTTAACATCCAATGTTTCCAGTTCTTTCAGCTTTCTTTTGTTTGAGAAATATAGCAGCGTAATCAAAACAGCGAAATAAAAACCTAAAATGACCTGACCCATAAAAATCAAGATCCCGAAAATCACGACCCCCACAGGAATTAAACTGAAATTGTCCTTTTTGGTGGTTCTTTTCATTTGCTCGATAAGCAGCGTTGACTTGCGTTCGTAAAGATTAGACACCACCGGAGCTGAAAGTATTTTTTCAGCTTCAAATCCTTTTTTCCAAATATTTTCAATAGATCTTTCCATCAAGTAAATTTTTTAGTTGTTTTTTAATCCGTGTAATTCTCACCCCAATATTATTTGAAGTAGTTCCTATAATAGCAGCAATTTCTTTATAAGATTTTTCTTCCAGGTAGAGTAAAATAATAGCCCTATCCAGTTCTGAAAGTTGGCGGATAGCCTTGTATAATAGCTTCAATGACTCATCCTGAAAAGAATTCTGCTCATCCGGCACATTTTGAACTTCAATATAATCTGAAGGCCGAAACTGTTTCTTTTTGCTCTTTCTCAAAAGACTCATACACACGTTCAGGGAAATCCTATAAATCCAGGTAGACCATTTAGATTCTTCTCTAAAATTCTTACGGCTATTCCATATTTGCAGACAAACCTCCTGGTAATAATCCTGAAAATCTTCTTCGGTATCTGTATACGCCCTGCAGATTTTGATGATAATCCCGGCATACGGAAGAATAAATTGGGTGTAGAAATCTTTGCTCAAAATTGTCTTTACCTGTTTAGTGACAGAAAAATTGGTTTATTACACAAACAATAAAAAAAGTGAAATTTTGAAGAACTGAAGGATTTAAGAAGGACAAACCCTATATAGAAGATCGATAATTGGCAAATTTGGAGGTGGTCTTTTTTAATAAAAAACTAATCTGCCCTTTTTTAAGGTGTGTCAGCCGAAAAAGGCTCAGTTACTTCTGAAGAAACCTCATATTCCGCTTTAAACCTTCAAATTTTGTTCTTTTTACGGCAGATTTCCTGAAAATTTCGTTGAAAGTGTCTTTTGTGATCTCTTCCCAGTCCTTTTTTTCATTTTCCAGCAGTTGTGGATGCGGATCAAAAAGTGGTTCATTGTGAGGTTTGGAAAATCGGTTCCAGGGGCAAACATCCTGGCAAACATCGCACCCAAACATCCAATCATCAAATTTACCACTGTACGAATTTGGCAATTCATCCTTCAGTTCAATGGTGAAGTAAGAAATGCATTTACTGCCATCAACTTTATAAGGTTCCACAATAGCATCTGTGGGACAGGCATCGATGCAGGCGGTACAGCTTCCGCAGTGATCGGTGACAGGAGCATCATAATCCAGCTCCAGGTCCACAATTAATTCGGCAATAAAATAGAAGGAGCCGGTTTGCTTGGAGAGAAGATTTGAATGTTTCCCAATCCAACCGAGTCCACTTTTTGCTGCCCAGGCCTTATCCAAAACCGGCGCAGAATCTACAAAAGCACGACCCTGAATTTCACCAATTTCGTCCTGCATATAATGCAGCAACTGCTTCAGTTTATCTTTAATGACAAAATGATAATCCTGACCATAGGCGTACTTGCTGATTTTATAAGAATCCTCTTTCTGAAAATCGTGTGGATAATAGTTGAGCAAAACAGAAATTACACTTTTTGATCCTTCGACGAGTTTTGTAGGATCCAGGCGCTTATCGAAATGATTCTCCAACCATCGCATCTCCCCATGCATGTTATTCTGAAGAAAATTTTCCAGCCTGGGAGCTTCTTTTTCAAGAAATTCTGCTTTAGAAATACCACAAGATAAGAAACCGAGACGTTTGGCTTCGGTTTTTATCATTTCTGAATATTTCTTCTGGTTATTCATTCTTACCTGGATGTGAACTCCAAAATGGCATTTTTCGGCTTCACTGTGATTAGCGGCTGAATTTCAATTTCTTCTGAAGGAGCTGAAATTTTAAAACGTGAAATTAATTCTGCAACCGTCATTATCATCTCATACATTGCAAAATTGTTGCCAATACATTTTCTTGGACCTGCTCCAAACGGAAAATAATATGGCTCATGTTTATTGCCGCCTCCTTCAAATCTGTCTGGATCAAATTCATCTGGATTTTTCCAATGCTCCGGGTTTCTATGGATCTCGTAAAGCGAAAACAACAAACTGGAATTCTTCGGAATATGAATTCCATTAAATTCATCATCTTCAAGATTCACCCGATCTATAAAATAAACCGGCGGATACAGCCGCATAGCTTCTTCCACAACCTGGGAAGTATAAGTGCAATTTTTCAGAAACTCAAAGTGATTTTCTGAATTTGTCCTAGCTTCTTTTACTTCAGCAGCAATTTTATCCTGAACGTCAGAATTGTTTGCAAGCAATTTGGCAGTAAAAGTAAGTGCATTGGAAGTGGTTTCGTGACCTGCAGTAAACAGAATCAGAATTTCATCTATTAGCTGCTTTTCGCTCATTCCTTCGCCATCTTCATAACGTGCATCCAGCAACATATCCAGCAGATCGTCCTGTCTTTGGCCGCTTTGCCTGCGCTCTGCAACTATCTTCTTCAGAATTTCCCTGGCTTCCTCCGTTAGTTCCAGGTGGTGCTTAATTTGGCCGCTCAGTTTAAACCACCAGCCCTTAAAAGGTTGCCGTAATTCCTTTACCAGCATTTTTTGAGCAGCCTCTGTAATGTACTGTAGCCGGTTGATTTCCTCCTGCCCTGCCGCACTGCTGAAAAGAGATTTTACCACCGTCTGGAAAGCGAGATCATTAAAAATTGGGAAAACATCTATTGCTTTTCCGGCTTCTACCCTATTAATTTCAGTTTTTATTGCCGCATCTACGCTATCTAATAACTGCGCAAGTTGTTTTTTATGAAAAGCAGGCTGAATCATTCGCCTTTGCTTCCTCCACTCTTCCCCGTCTGTGGTTAAAAGTCCGTGGCCAAGATATTTGGCCATATCTTCTGTCTGAATTGTGGATTTATGGTAGTTCTTGTGATTCTTTTTTAGCACATATTCGGCAAAATTGGCATCACGACAAAAGATCACATTTTTTCTGAAACCAAGGTCCACCTGAAAAATATCCCCAAGCTTTTCAAAGTTTTCACGATGAAAAGGCAACGGATTCCGAAGGATAAGATTGGCATTTTTAAGAAACCGGAAAGATGAGACTGTAGGTATATCGATATTTGCCATTTTTGAGGAATGTTTTAGAAGTTAATAAAAATGTGAGGCAGTAACTGCAATTCCGGGAAGGCAAAAAGCCCCCGCAAAAGCGGAAATTGCCATTTTTTGGCTTCAGTTTAAAAAAGTCCGCCCTGGACATTGCCTTTTATCCGTCCCAGATGCTTGTAAGCGGCCTCGGTGACCTCCCTACCACGCGGAGTGCGGTAAATAAAGCCCTGCTGGATAAGAAAAGGCTCATAAACCTCCTCTATGGTCTCGGCACTTTCGCTAACCGCGGTGGCCAGGGTGGTGATGCCCACAGGACCACCCTTAAATTTGTCAATTATCGTGCTTAATATTTTATTATCCATCTCGTCCAGGCCATGTGCATCGACATTTAAAGCTTTGAGGGCATATTTTGCAATTTCCAGATCTATTTTTCCGTTTCCTTTAATTTGGGCAAAATCCCGGACACGCCTTAACAGCGCATTTGCTATACGCGGAGTCCCCCTGCTCCTTCCCGCGATTTCGATGGCAGCATCAAGAGCAATAGGAACATTAAGAATTTCTGAACTACGTTGTACAATATCAGAAAGTAATTCTGTAGTATAATATTGAAGCCTGCTGGAAATACCAAATCTCGCCCTCATAGGTGCGGTAAGTAAACCCGAACGCGTAGTGGCACCAACAAGGGTAAACGGATTTAGATTAATCTGAACAGTTCTCGCATTTGGCCCCGATTCTATCATTATGTCTATACGATAATCCTCCATGGCAGAATATAAATATTCTTCCACAACAGGGCTTAGCCGATGGATTTCATCTATAAAAAGAATATCCCTTTCTTCAAGGTTTGTTAGCAAACCGGCAAGATCACCAGGTTTGTCCAGAACCGGGCCGGAAGTGACTTTGAGTGTAACACCGAGTTCGTTTGCTAAAATATGGGCAAGTGTGGTTTTTCCCAAACCGGGAGGACCATGAAAAAGAGTATGGTCCAATGCTTCGCCTCTTTGGTTCGCAGCCTGAACGAAGATCTTCAGGTTTTCCAGCACCTGATCCTGTCCCGCAAAATCATCAAAACTCAACGGCCGCAAAGCTCTTTCTACATCAAATTCTTCCGAAGAAAAATTCTCACCGGTAGGATCCAGATTTTCATTCATACACAAAGTTTAGGGTTGGCTTCAGCTTATCTTCTTCAACCTGTTCACAAAGATAAAAGAAAAAACCTCCCGATGTCAAAAGCTTCTGAATAACCCAAAATCTCATTGACAGACCAAAGATTCAGAAAAAGTAGATTTAACGTAAAAGCCCCGCAAAAAAAATAGCGGGGCATTTGAATGTAACTTATAAAGTAGAGAAAATTACTCTTGAAAAATTTCTATTTACGGATTGGCTACCTGGTGCCCCTCACCCAATTCTTCTTCATGTTCCTGAAGCGGTACAGTTTGCGGTACATAATCCTGTCCCGGGATTACGTATTCACCATCTTTGTTGGTTTTACTATAATCATAAGCCCAACGGTGAACAGAAGGGATTGGTCCAGGCCAGTTCCCGTGAACATGCGCTACCGGAGTTGTCCATTCTAAAGTATTTGCTTTCCATGGATTTTGAACAGCTTTTTTGCCGTAGAACATAGAACCAAAGAAGTTATACATGAAAGCCAACTGCACCAGTGCTGTAATTATAGCTGAAACTGTAATAATAACATTCACATCCTGAAGGTCATCAAAATATGGAAACGCTGTGTTGGTGTAATACCTACGTGGAAGACCTGCCATACCTATAAAGTGCATAGGGAAGAAAACACCATAAGCTCCGGCTATTGTTACCCAAAAGTGTATATAACCGAGATTCTTGTTCATCATTCTTCCGAACATTTTTGGATACCAGTGATACACTCCGGCAAACAAACCATACAATGCCGAGATACCCATCACCAGGTGGAAGTGAGCTACTACAAAGTATGTGTCATGAACGTTAATATCGAGCGTTGAATCCCCAAGGATAATCCCTGTAAGACCACCGGTAATAAAGGTACTTACGAATCCTATAGAAAATAACATTGCTGGGTTCATCTGTAAATTTCCTTTCCAGATGGTTGTAATCCAGTTAAAAGCTTTTACTGCGGAAGGAATCGCAATTAATAATGTTGTAAAGGTAAATACAGAACCAAGGAACGGATTCATACCAGAAACGAACATATGGTGACCCCAAACTATTGTTGATAAGAATGCAATTGCAAGAATAGAAGCAATCATCGCCCGGTATCCAAAGATAGGTTTACGGGAGTTTGTTGCTAAAACTTCTGAAGCGATTCCCATGGCAGGAAGGATAACGATATAAACTTCCGGGTGACCAAGGAACCAGAATAAATGCTCAAAAAGAACCGGAGAACCTCCCTGGTGTGCAAGCACTTCTCCTTCCAGATAGATATCACTAAGAAAGAAAGATGTTCCGAAGCTACGGTCCATTATAAGTAATAGCGCTGCAGAAAGTAATACAGGGAAAGAAACCACCCCGATTATTGCAGTCACAAAGAATGCCCATATTGTTAAAGGAAGTCTCGTCATAGACATTCCTTTTGTTCTAAGATTAAGTACAGTTACAATATAGTTAAGTGATCCCAATAAAGAAGAAGCAATAAAGATCGCCATAGATACTAACCAAAGTGTCATTCCCATACCAGATCCACCTATTGCCTGTGGCAATGCACTTAATGGCGGATAAATTGTCCAACCGGCAGATGCAGGGCCTGCTTCAACAAAAAGCGAACTTAACATGATTATACATGAAAGGAAGAACAACCAGTAAGAAAGCATGTTAAGAAATCCTGAAGCCATATCCCTTGCCCCAATTTGCAAAGGAATTAAAAGGTTACTAAAAGTACCACTCAGTCCTGCCGTAAGCACGAAAAATACCATTATTGTACCATGGATAGTTACAAGGGCAAGGTATACAGAAGGGGTCATTACCCCATCTGGAGCCCATTTCCCAAGAAGTGCTTCAAATATCCAAAAAGATTCTTCAGGCCATGCCAGTTGCATTCTGAAAAGAATAGACATTAAAATCCCAATAACCCCCATTAATAGACCAGTAATAAGATATTGCTTGGCAATCATCTTATGATCCTGGCTAAAAATATATTTTGTTATAAATGTTTCCTTATGATGATGTCCATGATCGTCGTGATGATCCTGAGCCGGTGCGTTTGCTATTGCTGACATATCTTTAATTCTTTACTTTAATCTTTTTAAATTTCTTCTCCTTGTTCCATAGATTCGGTCATTTCTCTCACCTCTGTTGGTGCTTCCCGCTTCTCTTCCTTAATATCTGCTTCTTGTCCTGTTGGCGGCTCCTGGTCTGCCATGGTTGCACCAAAAGTTTGCTGCTCGGCAAGCCATGCGTTGTAATCTTCAGGACTCTCTACCACGATCTTCATTTGCATATTATAATGCGCAACTCCACATATTTTGTTACACAGGAGGTAATAATCAAATTCATAAGAATCCAGTGGAGCTTCTCCATTCGCCATCAACTGCTCGCTATTGTCTTTCCTGATTTCGTTAATAGTTCGCACCTTATCTACCATATATTCAGACTGACGCATATCCTCAGTAGTAATTGTTGGTGTAAAGCCAAACTGAGTGATCATCCCCGGCACTACGTTCATTTGCGCCCTAAAATGTGGAAAGTATGCAGAATGCAGTACATCCTGGGAACGGAACTTGAAAAGAACAGGTCTGTCTACTGGTAAATGAAGTTCTGTTGTAACAATATCATCTTCAGCATAACTATCATTAACGTCTACACCTACTGTATTGACACCTTCAATGAAGCGTACATTAGCTTTTCCTAAAGTGTTGTCGTCACCCGCATATCTTGCAGTCCAGCTAAATTGTTTTGCATATAATTCTATTACAAGCGGATCATCCTCTTCATTTATATTCATAATACTGGACCAGGTGAACAAACCATATATAATTAAACCTGCAAGTACAATAACAGGGATTATAGTCCAGATAAATTCCAGCTTGTCATTATCTGCATAGAAAAGCGCTTTCTTACGCTTATTCCCGCGATAATAATATGAAAAGTAAAACAACAAGGCCTGAGTTAGCACCTGTACCACCATAATAACGGCAATGGAAATAAACATCAGACTATCATATTCAGAACCGTGCTCTGATGATGCCCCCGGAAGATAAAATTTACTGTAATACCAAAAACAGTAAGCCATTAGAATAAAGAACAGTACCACAAAGATCATCATGTACAATCCCTGACTGTTATTATCCTTATCATTTGCGATTTCAGATGTATCTGTATCAGGACTTCTTGACAACTGAAATATCTTCGACATTTGCCAACCCGTTACGGCAAGAAGTGCCAGTACTACTATTACTAAAAATACGGTCATCTTATAAATTCTTCTTTAAACAATAATCTTTATTAATAATGGTAATTCTCGCTTTCCTTAAGGAAAGGGTTTCTCTTCACCAAAAGCGGTGCTTTGGTAAGTGCATTAAAGACCACAAAAGTAAACAATCCTCCAAAGAAAAGCACTGCACTTATTTCAGGAATTCCAATAAACCACGATTCCCCAACGGTTGCAGGCATTACCATAACAAATATATCAAGGTAATGTCCTATTAGAACAACAATTCCAGTCATTACCACAAACCAGTTGACTCTTTTATAATCGCTATTCATTAGCACCAGAACAGGGAATAGAAAATTAATTGCAACCATACCAAAGAAAGGCAGGGCATAATCCTCCATACGTGATATAAAGTATACCACCTCTTCAGGTATATTAGAATACCAAATCAGCATAAATTGTGAAAACCAAAGATAGGTCCAGAAAATACTAATCCCGAACATGAATTTAGCTAAATCATGAATATGACTGTTGTTAACAAACGGCAGATAGCCCCGTGACTTTAAATAAATGGTTACCAAGGCAATTGTTGTAATCCCGGAAACAAACATACTGGCAAAAACATACCATCCAAAAAGGGTACTAAACCAGTGAGGATCCAAACTCATTATCCAGTCCCACGACATCATAGATTCTGTAACAATAAAAAATACCAGGAATCCAGCAGCTAATTTGAAGTTTGTTTTAAACCATCGATTATCATTAGCATCATCATTCCTCAATGAATTACGTCTAAGTAAATATCCAAAGAAGATCCATCCACCAAGATAAATCGCGGCTCTAATTAAGAAGAACGGAACATTAAGATATGATGATTTATTCTGAATAATTTCATCTTTGGCTAACACCTCCGGATCCATCCAGATAAACAGATGATTTAAATGAAGTCCTGAAAGTACAAGAAGAACGAACATAATTATACCACCAGGCAGCAGGTAAGCCGATATAGCTTCCATTACCCTGAATAAAACTGGTGACCAACCGGCCTGAGCTGCGTATTGAATAGCATAAAAGGCAAGTGTCCCAAGGGATATCATAAAGAAAAAGAACGCCGCTACATATATGGCAGCCCATGGCTTATTCTGTAATTGATGCAGTACATGTTCTAAATGCTCATCTTCATGTGACCCTGCCTCGGCATGTTCACCCTCCCCTTCTATCTCATAGCCTGCATCATTTTTTTCTTTGGACAAATTGTGCTCTGTAGCACCCTCTATTCCTTCTTCGTTGTGTGTTACCTCCTGGTGCGTTTCATCTTCGTGCTCTCCGTGAGATGCCATCATTTCCCTGACCTCTTCCACAGAACCCGGTGCGGCTATAAATCCGTATATAAGACCTATGGCACCAACAATCATACATATAATTGCCGTTAATTTTAATTTACTGGATAGCGTGTACATATTGATAGATCTAAATACTTTTATTCTTCGTTTTGATTTTCTTCCTCTTCACCCGTAGTAGAAGTCTCTTTGGAAACCATTTCTTTATCTGCATTAACTGCCGGAATAAGATTTTCAGCCTCGTTGAAACGATTAGTTTCTACTTCGAATTCTCTTTCCGGATTTCCGGCCAACTGATCCTTAAGATTCATTACGTAATGATCGATCAACCAACGCTCCTCTATAGAAGTTTGAGAAGCATAAGACCCCATATTATTAAGACCGTAATACATTACATGGTAAACACTACCTTCTGTAATATTTCTTCCAGCATCGTCGTAAGCCGGAACTCCTAGGATCTTTTCCCTTTCAGCTAAAATTCCTTGTCCATCTCCATCATCACCATGACAAACCGCACAGTAAATTGTATATAACTGTTTACCTTCAGCAAGATTATCTTCTGTATATGGCAAAGGATTCTGTAGGTTTTCTTTGGCAGCAGCATAACCTTCTGCACTATTCTCGTATGGGTAAGGCATCCATCCTCTGGATACTGTTCCTTCTACAGGCAGTTTTGCTTCCTGTCCATTCTCAAATACAGGATATTCCCCATAGGTCTCATAAGGGACCGTACGGTACATATTTGGCATATACTCGTAATTAGGCTTATTATTTTCCACACACGAAACCACACTTGTAGCCAGAATGAACAACAATAAGAATCTTTTAAATAAACTTTTCATTATGTCTATTTATTTTCAATTAATTTAATTTCAGATGCTCCGGTATCATATAGAAACTTTGTAAGCTCATCTATATTATGACTTGCTGCATCAACTTCCATCAGGAACATATCATCTGTTGTTCTTAAATCAGGATTTTCTGCTTTCTTAAATGGCCACAATTTACTTCTCATATAAAAAGTAATCACCATCAAGTGGGCCGCAAAAAATACAGTAAGTTCAAACATAATAGGCACAAAAGCCGGCAAGTTCTGAAGAAAACTGAAACTAGGCTTTCCTCCAATATCCTGTGGCCAGTCCTCTATCATTATATAATTAATCATTAAAACGGATACGGTTAATCCAATAACACCGTAAATGAATGATGTAACGGCAAGCCTGGTTGGCGCCAGTCCCATTACTTTATCCAGACCGTGCACTGGGAATGGTGTATATACCTCCCCAATATGATAGCGTGCTTCACGAACCTGCTTTACTGCCTGCAAAAGCAAGTCGTCATCATTATAAATAGCGTGTATAACTTTTGATGCCATCTTATTTCCTGTTTTTTAAATCATTTGCCTGTGCCACCCAATTTTCACGCTTTTCAGCAATTGGGAAAGTATCAATAACTTCATCAAGCAATTCAAAATCTCTCTCTGTTAGTCTGCTAACCTGGTCAAAAAGGTATATTCCCACCTGATGTAAACGCTGTTCCAATAAAGGACCTACATTTTTAAGCTTTTGCAAGTCATCCTGCGATTGTGTAGCAGGATCATAAATTCCGATTCTGCTTAACATTTCGTCAATTCTATCCCTTGTAACCTCACTAGTCGTCAAAGAATTGGCATTCACTGTTCCTTCATGTCCATTTTCTTCACCTTTATCTTGAGTTTCTCCTGGCAAAGATTTATTAAATTCTCTTGCCTTCTCCTCACCCCTTGCAGAATTAGCTAATGGTTGTTGAACTGGTTTAGGATCATAATGCTTTACATGATCGCCATGTTCAGCACGCAATCTCTTATATTTTTCTCCTGAAGATTTTAATATTGACTTCACCTCGGCCTGAGCAATTACAGGGAATGATCTAGCATATAAAAGGAATAGTACAAAGAAAAATCCTATGGTCCCTATAAATATCCCTATATCCACAAATGTAGGGGAGAACATTGTCCATGAAGACGGAAGGTAATCCCTGTGCAAAGATGTTACAATAATCACAAAACGCTCGAACCACATTCCAATATTTACAACTATCGAGATAAAGAAGGAGAACATTATACTTCTTCTCAACTTAGGGAACCACATAAATTGTGGAGAGAACACGTTACAGGTCATCATGGACCAATAAGCCCACCAGTAAGGTCCCGTAGCCCTGTTGAGGAAAGCATACTGCTCATATTCCACACCTGAATACCAGGCGATCACTAATTCTGTTATATATGCTGTACCCACAATAGAACCTGTGATCATAATAACGATATTCATCAGTTCTATATGCTGTATGGTAATGTAATCCTCCAGATGAGAAACCTTTCTCATTATAATAAGCAGGGTATTAACCATTGCAAACCCAGAGAAAATCGCACCCGCAACAAAGTACGGCGGGAAAATAGTGGTATGCCATCCCGGAATTACGGATGTTGCAAAGTCAAAGGATACAATGGTGTGTACTGAAAGTACTAATGGTGTGGCCAAACCAGCAAGAACAAGTGAAACTTCTTCAAAACGCTGCCAATCTTTAGCTCTTCCACTCCATCCGAAAGACAGAATTCCATAGATCCTTTTATTGAAAGGAGTAATAGCCCTGTCCCGGATCATTGCAAAATCGGGAAGCAAACCTGTCCACCAGAAAACCAGCGATACGGATAAGTAAGTAGAAATAGCAAATACATCCCATAATAACGGTGAGTTAAAATTTACCCACAAAGTCCCGAACTGGTTAGGAATAGGTAATACCCAGTAAGCTAACCATGGACGACCCATGTGAATAATTGGAAAAAGACCTGCCTGCATTACAGAGAAAATAGTCATGGCTTCCGCAGAGCGGTTAATAGCCATTCTCCATTTTTGACGGAATAACAAAAGTACAGCGGAAATAAGTGTACCAGCGTGACCAATACCTACCCACCATACAAAGTTGGTGATATCCCAGGCCCAACCCACAGTTTTATTTAATCCCCAAGTACCGATCCCGGTTGAAACGGTGTAGATTATACATCCTAATCCCCACATAAAGGCTACAAGCGCAATGGAGAAAACAATCCACCAGGATTTATTAGCCCTTCCCTCAACCGGTGCAACTACGTCCAGAGTAACGTCGTGGTAAGTTTTATTACCGGTTATTAAAGGCTTTCTTATAGGTGCTTCGTAATGAGACATATCCTTTTTATAATTGATTCTTTATTATTGATTTATTAAGCGTCTGTCGTATTTCTCACTTTAGTTTGATACATCACATTCGGCTTAGTACCAAGATACTCCAACATATGGTACATCCTTTCGTCCTGTCTTTTTTCATATATCAAGCTCTCCTCATCATTAACATCACCAAACACGATAGCACCTTTGTCACAAGCAAGTGAACAGGCGGTTTGGAACTCTCCATCTTCAACAGGTCTTCCCTCCCTTTTTGCGTCAAGGATTGTTTTTTGAGTTCTTTGGATACAAAGTGAACATTTCTCCATCACACCTCTGGACCTTACAGTTACATCAGGATTTAACACCATACGACCAAGATCATTGCTCATATGATAATCAAACTCTTCGTTTTTGTTATAAAGGAACCAGTTAAACCTACGGACTTTATATGGACAGTTGTTAGCACAATATCTCGTACCTACACAACGATTATACACCATTTGATTCTGCCCCTGACGTCCATGAACAGTTGCCGCTACAGGACAAACAGTTTCACAAGGAGCCTGATTACAGTGCTGGCACATAACTGGCTGGAAGACTACCTGTGGATTATCTGCAGGGTTCTCCAATTCAGCAAAAGTGCTAAGGGAACTTCCTAACCCGCTCATAGTTTCCTTTGTGTCAATATCAGCTCCAAATCCTTCGTCTTCAGAAGCATAATATCTGTCGATACGCAGCCAGTGCATATCCCTGGATTTTCTTACCTCTTCCTTACCAACTACAGGAACATTATTTTCTACATGACAAGCGATAACACATGCACCACAACCTGTACAAGCATTAAGATCTATAGACATGTTAAAGTGATGTCCTATGCTGCGATCAAAATTTTCCCAAATATCAACTTTAGGCGAAGTAACTGGTGTTTCCTGGTGGTTAAGAGAAACTTCTGCAACAGGATTCCAGAAATGATAATCCCTGGTATTAAATATTTCTAATGTGGTTTCTTTAATAATATCCCCTCTTCCCATAAGAGTATTATGAAGCTGAACACATGCAAATTCATGAACTCCTTCAGCTTTTTCTATACTAACTTTTTGAAAAGAATTAAAATTCTTATACAAAGGATAGGCATTTATACCAACTTTCATTTCATCCTGCACAGCTTCTGTCTTTCCATAACCAAAAGCAAGTGCGACAGATCCCCTGGCCTGACCAGGTTGAATATAAACAGGAACATCCTTTACAACTGTATCTCCAAGGATAATATTAACTTTACTTCCGTTAAGACCCCCGTTGGCTACATGATAGTTTTCAAGCCCCATTGCTTCTGCGTCTGCTCTGGAAACTTTTAAATAATTATCCCATGACACTCTCGTAAGAGGATCTGGTAGTTCCTGTAGCCATGGATTATTTGCCTGTTGACCATCTCCCATAGCAACAGAAGTATAAAGTTCAAGCTCAAGACCATCCCCTTCTTCTAACGAAGCAGAAAGATTTCTGGCCGCAGCAGCACCACTGTTCATTTGAGGGAGCGTTCCTGCATTATCCGCGGCAGCAAATTCAGAAGTTGCATCCAGTTCAAAAGCACCATCATGCAAAGCCTGGCTCCAGGCGTTTGCTCCCAAAGCACCTGTCCATGTTTCACGCAGATATTCGTAATAGTTCTGAGAATTATCACTCCACTTTAATAAAATATCCTGAAATTGCCTTGTGTTAAATAAAGGCCTAATAGTAGGCTGCATTAAAGTAACGTTTCTTGCTGCAAACTGAACATCCCCCCAACTTTCGAGATAATGCGGTGTAGGACCGACGAATTCACATAGTTTTGCAGTTTCATCTTCTTTAGATGTAAAAGCTACTGAAAGCTCTACATTTTTAAGACCTTCAACAAACTCTAATGAGTTAGGCAAGCTATAAACGGGATTTACGCCAGCTATTATTACTGCCCCAATATTACCTGAAGCCATATCATTTACAAGCTGTGCAACAGCAGCTGCATTTCCCTGCCTTAGCAATCTTGGATTTTCAACATCCATTACTTGGCTCCCGAGACTTTCATTTATTTCTAAAGCCAGAGACTGTGCATCATTATCCTGAAGACCGGTCAATACCACCCCATTACTACCTGAACGTCTCAATTGAGAAGCAGCTTTAACAACTATATCATCAAGCTCTGAAGAAAGATTACTGGTTGAACTACCACCCACTATATATCCGTAAAGAGCAGCCAAAACAGCCTTTTGCTGAGATGGCTTCAAAGGAACACGCTTATCTGCATTAGCACCAGACAAGCTCATATTTGCTTCAAACTGAATATGCCTGGACATCTTTCCATCTTTTGGAATACGCCCTAAGGCATATTTGGAATCATATCCACCACCATTCCAGTCTCCCAGAAAATCTGCACCAACAGAAACGATAGTTTCAGCCTTAGAAAAATCATAACTAGGTAATGCACGTCTGCCATATCTGGCTTGAAATGCATTTAAAGCAGCATCTTCAGAAACAGCATCATAAACCACATGTCTTACATTACCGTATTTTTCTGAAAATTCACTAATAATTCTTGATGTAGAAGGACTTGCGAACGTAGGTGTTAGCAAGGCTATTTCACCGCTAACATTTTCCAATCTTCCTCTTACTGAATTATCAAATTCTTCCCAGGAAATATTTTGTCCGTTAGCCTTTGGATTCTTAAGACGCTTTCTATCATACAGAGACAACACAGAAGCCTGAACCCGAGCATTTGCCCCTGTATTAGCCATTGTATTGACTTCAATTTTTATTGGTCTTCCTTCACGGGTTTTTACCAAAACACCCGCAAAATCAAAACCATCTGCCATTGTAGTTGCATAGTAATTCGCATTACCGGGAACAATTCGCTCCGGCTGCACCACATATGGTATAGATTTAATAACAGGCCCCTCACAAGCTGCAAGCGAAGCTGCTGCAGTACTAAAACCAACATACTTAAGGAAGTCCCTTCTTGAGGTTTTAGAACTTTCCAGAGATTGTTTATCTCCAAGAAATTCATCTACCGGTATTTCCTCAACAAATTCTTTCTGTTGTAGTGCCTCAACAATAGAGTTGTTTGTATCCAACTCCTCAACACTTGTCCAGTATTTTTTGTTTGATGACATATATTTCTAAATATTAACTTCTAAATTAAGCCTGCTCGACGGCAGGAAAAAATTTTTTAATAATGGCATTTGCCGCATTCTATACCACCAAGATCAGCAGCAGTAACTTCTTCTACACCGTATTTTTTAGCTAACTCTTCATGAATTTTCTCGTAATACTCATTGCCCGCCATATTGACTTTAGTTTCCCGGTGACAATTAACACACCAGGACATTGTTAAGGGAGCATGTTGATACATTACCTCCATTTCCTCAACAGGACCATGACAGGTTTGACATTGCGTCCCCTGAACAGAAACGTGCTGAGAGTGATTAAAATATGCAAAATCAGGCAGGTTATGTAATCGAACCCACTTCACTGGCTTGGCTTCACCTGAATAAGTTCTGGAACCAGGATCCCAACCGGTGGCAGCGTATAACTTCGCTATCTCTTTATCGTAAAATTCTTTTGAAAACTCTTCAGTCGCTGTTTCAGGAGCAACTTCAGCAATTGACTTATGACAATTCATACACACATTTAACGAAGGTATTCCAGAGGTTTTTGAAACACGCGCAGACGAGTGACAGAACTTACATTCTATCTGATTGTCTCCAGCATGTATTCTATGCGAGAAGTGAATAGGTTGGATTGGCTGGTAACCTTGATCCACACCAACCTGCATCATATATCCATATCCATAATAAGCCACACCCAGCAAAACTACTATTGACAGCACTACTACAAGAAACTGGTTTTCTACAAAAGATTTATATAAAGGCTTTCTTTTAGGCTTTTCTGGAATCACCACACCACTGGCCGCAGCAAAATTTCTAAGGGTTTTATTAACCAGAAAGAGCACCACCAAAAGCATTAACAATACAAAAGCAAGAACCCCTAATATCAAATTAGTTGAAGCTCCCTGACCGCCACCGCCAGACGCACCGTCGGCACCAGCTTGTTCAGATGAGGCAGGAGCCTCAGCTTTTGGCTGCTCTACATAAGCCAGAATATCATTAATCTGCGTTTCTGTCAATTGAGGAAACGGAGGCATCACCGTCTCGTTATATTCTTCAAAGACAGCCACGGCTTCAGGATCACCTGAAGCAATTAGATTAGTACTATTGTTGATCCATTGGTAAAGCCAGTCCATATCACGCTCTTCGGTAACACCATGAAGGGCCGGACCTATAGATTCAGAATAAGGTTTGTGACATGCAGCACACAAAGAGTTAAACAAAGATTTACCGTTAGCCGGATCTCCCAATCCACCAGTGGCTGCAGCCGCTCCCGCGGTCTGCTCCTCTCCCTGAGCCTGCTCCTGCTGATCCTGAGAAGCATCGGCCGAAGTCTCATCCTGAGCAATCCCAGTAACTGTAAACGATAAGAAAAACGCTACACTTAAGAGCAGCAATCGTGAAGTTGAATGGCGGTATTTCACCTTTTTCATATTATAAGTTGAATTAACGTCTAAACTTTGGTATGGTTTTTCTACTAATAAAAGCAATAAAATTGTATTTCCGTACCTTGAAATTCGTGCACAAAAGTAATATATAAAGTGGATTTAAGTAATGTTACAGATGTGTTAATCGATAATTTATATTTGTTCTAAATAATAAATTAAGACCTGTTTAAGTTATTTAGTTTTACCTTTGTTTTAAATGTAATGATTATGAGAATTCTAAACCTAAAAAACCTTATTTTTTCTGGTTTCCTTACAGCGATTTCGTTCACAAATATATCAGCTCAGGATGCCTGGATAAATATCAGTCAGGATCAAAAAATTCCTAAACTTCTGGAATTAAAAATAGAAATGTCTGAAGCTAATAAAATTGGGGACAGATACAAGATCCAATTATTTTATGGTGATAATAATGAAGCCAGCGAAGTGTTTAAAGACTATGAGAGCAAGCATTCCTACCCTGCTATGATCGATTATGAAACCCCGAACTATAAAGTATATGTAGGTAATTTCCGTAACCGACTTGAAGCAGACAGAGCTTTGTTAGAAATTAAAGAAAATTTTCCGGGAGCATTTATTCCGAAACCAAAAAGAAGATAATAACATATTTTTTATAAAAAGAAGAAGCCGCTTTAAATAAAGCGGCTTCTTCTTTTTATGGATAAACAAAGTTGATTTATTTCAATTTCTTTTTCACCTCTACTTCTCTAAAAGCTTCTACTACGTCTCCTTCTTGTATATCATTATAGTTCTTTACCTGGAGACCACAATCATAACCTTTTGCCACTTCTTTAACGTCATCTTTGAAACGCTTTAAAGAAGACAGCTCTCCAGTGTAAACCACTACTCCGTCACGAATTAATCTAACACCGGCACTTCTGTATATTTTTCCTGAAGTAACCATACAACCTGCGATTGTACCAATCTTAGATATCTTAAATGTTTCCCTTATCTCGGCAGTACCAGTAATCTCCTCTTTTAATTCAGGAGACAACATACCCTCCATCGCGTCTTTAAGATCATTAATAGCATCGTAGATAATGGAGTAAGTCCTGATATCAATTTCTTCCTTATCAGCAACCTGTCTTGCGTTACCGGCAGGACGAACATTAAAGCCTATAATGACAGCATCAGATGCCGACGCTAATAATACATCACTTTCGGTAATGGCCCCAACACCTTTATGTATAATGTTTACCTGAATTTCTTCAGTAGAAAGTTTCTGGAAACTATCTGTAAGTGCTTCTACAGAACCATCCACATCCCCTTTCAGAATAATATTTAATTCTTTGAAATCACCAAGAGCAATCCTTCTTCCAATCTCATCAAGCGTAATATGTCTTTGAGTTCGTACAGATTGTTCTCTTTGTAACTGAGTTCTTTTAGAAGCAATATCTTTTGCTTCCCTCTCATCGGTCATCACTTTGAAGGTATCACCAGCTTGTGGTGCCCCGTCCAGACCAAGTATGGAAACCGGAGTGGAAGGTCCTGCTTCTTTGATCTCGTGACCTCGCTCATCGTGCATTGCTTTTATCTTACCACTATTTCTACCGGCAAGGACATAATCTCCAATCTTTAAAGTTCCTGACTGAACAAGAATAGTAGAAATATAACCACGACCACGATCCAGATAAGCCTCAACCACAGTACCTACGGCAAGTTTATCAGGATTAGCCTGTAACTCCAGGATTTCAGCTTCAAGCAATACTTTTTCAAGTAATTCCTTTACACCCATTCCTGTCTTGGCAGAAATATCATGAGACTGGATTTTACCTCCCCAATCTTCTACCAGCAGATTCATAGCTGCCAGCTTTTCTTTAATCTTTTCCGGATTTGCCGTTGGCAAATCAGACTTATTTATTGCGAAAATTATTGGCACACCTGCGGCCTGTGCATGAGAGACTGCTTCTTTTGTCTGAGGCATCACATCATCATCTGCGGCAATTACAATAATAGCTATATCCGTTACTTTGGCACCTCTGGCACGCATAGCGGTAAAGGCCTCGTGACCTGGTGTATCTAAAAAGGCGATTTTCTGTCCTCCTTCAAGCTGCACCCCGTAAGCTCCAATATGCTGTGTAATACCACCACTCTCACCGGCGATTACATTCTCCTTACGAACGTAATCCAGCAACGAGGTTTTACCGTGATCTACATGACCCATTACAGTAACAATGGGCGCTCTAGGCTTAAGGTCTTCCGGGTTTTCTTCTACCACTACAGTGTTTTCTTCAACATCTGCAGTTACGAAATCTACTTCATATCCAAACTCGTCTGCAACTATAGACAAAGTTTCTGCATCCAGTCTCTGGTTCATGGTAACCATCATTCCTAATGACATACATGCAGAAATGACTTTGGTTACAGGAACATCCATCATCGTAGCGACTTCACTTACCGTAACAAATTCTGTTACTTTTAATGTTTTGCTTTCAATTTCCTGTTGTGCAAGATCTTCTTCAGAACGTTGGCGATGTTGATCCCTCTTACCTCTTCTGTATTTAGCTCCTTTACCTTTTCCAGATTTACCCTGAAGTTTTTCAAGCGTTTCACGCACTTGTTTTTGTACTTCTTCTTCGCTTGGCTCCTCCTTGGCTATAGGTCTTGAGCGTGTTTTAGCACCACGTCCTTTCCTTGCGGCCGCACCTGTTCCAGTTGCTCCCGGTTTTGGATCCTTACTTATTCTACGACGACGTTTTTTACGTTTCTCCTTTTCTTCTGCGGCCTTCTTATCGTCCTTTTTCTTTTCAGGTTTCTTAAATTTAGAAAGATCAATCTTTTGACCTGTAAAATTAGGACCATCCAGTTTTGCGTAATTGGTTTTTAATGTACTGGATTCTTCCTCTTCCTTCTCCTTTAATTCCTCTTGTGCCACTTCAGGTTTCTTTTCCTCCTGAGGCTTCTCTTCTTCTTTTGGCAGAGGTTCTTCTTCTTTGGCAGGCTGTGAAGCTTCTTTTGGAGTATCTTTTTGAGGTTCTTCCGGAGTTTCCTTTACCGTTTCGGGTACAGCTCCTTCAACCGCCGGGGTTTCTTTTTCCTGTGGCTGTTCAGGTTTTACAGATTCCTCTTTCTCGGCTTCTTTTTCTTTTGTTTTTGGAGCTTCTTCGGGTTTCTTATCCAGATCAATTTTCCCAACCTTTTTTGGTCCAGAAAGCTTTGCTCTTGCAGAAACTACCTCTTCATCTTTTTTCTCTTCAGCTTTACGTTTTTCTTCCAACTCCCTTTCGCGAGCTAAACGTATTTCTTCCTTCTCCTTTTTCTTCTCTTCTCCCACTTCTTTAGAAGCTACTTTTTTGCTTTTATCAGTTTGAAACTCATTAAAGAGCACCTGATAAGTTTCAGGAGAGATTTTGGTAGTGGGACGTGCCTCAATGTCGTGACCCTGCGAATTTAAAAATTCCACAGCCCGATCCAACGAAATATTGAATTCACGTAATACCTTGTTTAATCGCATTGTTTTTGCTTCAGCCATAAATTGCCCTCTAAATTAACCTCTTTTTGTTTATTATAAAAATTCTAAGTCCAGGTCACTACTCCTCAAACTCATCACGTAATACCTGGAACACCTGTCTAATTGTTTCTTCTTCAAGATCTGTACGACGCACAAGGTCTTCCAAATCCTGTTCCAAAACACTTTTAGCAGTATCTAAACCTATTTTTGAGAATTCTTTGATAACCCAATCTTCAATCTCATCTGTAAATTCGCTCAACTCGACATCCTCTTCAACACCTTCTCTAAACACATCTATTTCAAAACCAGTGAGTTGACCTGCCAGCCTTATATTATGACCACCCCTACCAATAGCCTTTGAAACTTCTTCGGGACGCAAGATAACCTCTGCCCTTTTATTTTCCTCATCTAATTTAATAGAAGTAATTTTTGCAGGACTTAAAGCTCGTGTTATGAATAGTTGATCATTATTGGTATAATTAATAACATCAATATTCTCATTGCCCAATTCACGCACAATACTGTGGATTCTTGAACCTTTCATACCCACACAGGCACCTACAGGATCAATCCTGTCATCATAAGAATCTACTGCTACTTTAGCTTTTTCTCCAGGAACCCTAACCACTTTCTTAATCGTAATGAGACCATCAAAAACTTCCGGAATTTCCTGCTCAAATAATTTCTCAAGAAATCCTGGTGCAGTACGAGACATTATAATCGTAGGCTTATTACCTTTAAGCTCCACACTCTCTATTACACCTCTAACATTTTCTCCTTTTCGGAAAAAATCTGAAGGTATTTGCCTGTCCTTTGGCAACACAATCTCGTTCCCTTCATCATCAAGAAGAATAATTGCCCGATGTCTTATATGATGAACTTCCGCATTGTAAATTTCGCCTTCAAGCTCCTTAAACTGCTTATAAATATTGGTGTTGTCGTGCTCATGAATTTTAGAGATAAGATTTTGGCGCAAAGCAAGAATTGCTCTTCGTCCTAAATCCTTAAGTTTTACCTCTTCAGAAACATCTTCCCCCACTTCAAAATCCGGCTCTATCTTGCGCGCCGCGCTCAAAGAAATTTCCTTATTAGAATCTTCTACTTCACCATCTGCAACCACTACACGATTTCTCCAGATTTCAAGATCCCCCTTATCAGGATTCACGATAATATCAAAATTATCATCTTCTCCGTACTTCTTCTTCAGAGCATTCCTAAATACATCTTCCAGGATCGACATTAATGTAACTCGATCTATTAATTTATCATCCTTAAATTCTGAAAATGATTCTATCAGGGCGATATTTTCCATATCAATTTTTGATTAAAATGTTATCATAACTTTAGCTTCAACAATAGCCGAATATGGTAAAACAGCTTCTTTCTCCACTGTTTGCTTTCCTTTACCAACGGGTTTTGACTCCCGGGCTTTCCACTTCAGGCTTATTTCATCTTCATTTGCATCGGTTAAAGTTCCCTCGATTTTCTCATCGTTGGTTTTTACCTGCAATTTCCTTCCTATATTTTTTTTATATTGGCGGGGCAAGCTCAATGGCTCTGAAACTCCTGAAGAAGTAACTTCCAGGGAAAAATCTTCTTCCTCCCGGTCCAGGTTGTGTTCCACACTCCGGCTAATTTCTATGCAATCATTAACCGAAATTCCCTGATCACCATCAATCACCACTCTTATTTGATTGTTACTGTTGATCTCGAGGCTTATTAAAAATAATGATTTATTTTCTTCAAACGCTTCTTCCAGCAACTTTTCTACTCTCTCCTTCAACATAATGGTTATAAAAAGAGGGGACTTTACGTCCCCTCGCTGTACTTTTTAGTTTCAACGATGCAAATATAATAATTAATTCTGAGATAGAAAACAGCTGTGCAAATGATAATTTATTAGTAAATTTATGATAATAAGTACATTCCAATCCCTTAATAACATGAAAAAGATCCTGGTACCTACCGATTTTTCAGATCAAGCTGAAAACGCACTGAAAGTGGCGGCAAAGCTGGCGAAAAGGTTCAATAGTGAAATCCATCTTGTGCATATGCTGGAGTTACCGCTGGAATTAATAGATCCTGTCCAGGGCCATGCCAGCCGTAACCTTCCGGAAGCTATATTTTTTATGAAACTGGCACATCAGCGGTTTTTAAAACTATTGCAAAGGCCTTTTCTACAGGATATAACTGTATATGAGAATGTACATTTTAACTCGGTTTCCAAAGGGATATTGGAATTTAGCAAAAACATAGAATGCGACTTAATAGTGATGGGTTCGTATGGTGCCAGCGGATTTCAGGAAATGCTAATTGGATCCAATACAGAGAAGATTGTTCGATCTTCCAAAATACCAGTATTGGTAATTAAAGAAGGGGGAAGTGAATTTAATGTTGAAGATTTTGTACTGGCAACAGATGCCGAACCTGCAAACCAACATTCGCTGCAAAAAGCTTCAGAATTTGCTAAATTGCTCGGCGCAAAACTTCATCTTCTTTACGTAAACACACCAAATGTTTTTAAAACCTCTAAACAAATTAAGGAACAACTAAAAGTTTTTACTGAAGGACTCGAAGATATCAATCCAAAAATCCACATCTACAATGATGTCTCTATAGAAAGAGGTATTATGAATTTTGCTGAAGAAATTGATGCTGGTCTAATAGGAATAAGCACCCATGGCCGTAAAGGAATTGCGCATTTCTTTAATGGAAGTATTAGCGAAGACCTTGTGAACAATGCCAAACGTCCTGTGGTTACATTTATGCTATAATATTAAATAAGGGTTTTAATAGCACCATCACGAATAAAAAGCCATAAAAAATTCCAAAACGATTTTTTCTTGTTTCGCTCAACCTCCACATCTTTAAATTCCCGGTCTTCACTCGTGGTATTGTCAATTACAAGATTGGCAATGGCAGATAAAAAACTGTTTTTTTCGGTTCCATCATCCTTAAGCACCTCTACTTTAAAATCCTTATAGGAAAGCCGCAGATCTCCACTCCCTATGTCATCGTTACCCGAAAAATTGAATTGCATATCTTCAATTGAGCCAGAAGTTGTTACATTCATAGCTGGCTTTAAAAATTCATCAATTTGCGTACTTGCAAGAGAACCTAAATTTCCTGAAATCTGGAACCTATCGGCCAGGTTACTTACATCAAACTCCCAGTGCACCTTTAAAGGAGCATTTTCAAAAAGCAGAGTTTGCACATCTATTTCGGTCTTTGGAAAATCAGGTTTATCCATTCCAATATTGGTGAAATTGTATATTGTAGCATCAAAATTTGAAAAATCCACAGCTCCCGCGGGACGGGAAGGACGAGTATTCTCTTCGTATACAATATATCCATCTTTCAGGGCAATACTGTCAAATTTAATTTTTACAGGTAACTCCCTGATAGTTTTACTATAAAGATCTTTGCCCCTGGGGTCGTCCGGCTGTAATTTATCACGGTAAATTTCCATATTGGGTTCATTAACTTCCATGTATGGATTTAGGAGGTGCAGCGTGTCATTTTCGATAGACCAGCTAAGGTCTTTTAGCTCAATACTGGAAAATGAAAAATTATACCGGTCTTTTTCATAAGGAATTTGTTGCTGATGTTCTTCCTTATTATACCTGGGCAACATCTTTAAAGCGACCACCTCAAAATGGCCATTTTCGGCATTTATATTTTCCGCAGTTAAGGTGTGCAAGTCATTTAGCTGAAAGAACAGGGAATCATTTTGAAGTTTGTACTGCTCAAATTTAAAAGGAATAGCAGCTTTTATCGTATTACTGTCAATTTTCACCTTTTGAAGCTCAAAATTGCTGAATTTTGAATATAATTTATCTGTTGAATCCTTCTGAAGGATACGAATTTCTGCATTTGTTAGTTTTACATTCTCAATGGAAATGTTTTCCTTAAACTTCTTATCCTTTTCTGAAGATTTTTCAGTCACAGTGTCTTTTTTACCATTATCGACCACAAATCGCGGATCATTAATTATAATTTCTCCTATTTCAATATTCCCGGTGCGCAGGTATTCAATAATTCCAATCCCATCGAGTTGTATAGCCGAGGCTTCGACAGTTTTCTCTTCAAGCTTCAGCTTTACCTCATTTGCTTCAACAGATCCTCCAAGCAAATTCACATTAATGTCTTCATAAGACCCTCCTGCTTCTGCTAGTGCAGCATCTACGGCATTTTTTAATTTACTTTCGGCTACCTGATTCAGAATAATAAGGATAACACCTAACAACACTAAAGAACCGGCAATTATTGCCATTTTTCGGGATATCTTCAAAAGAGACAAATTTTGTAAACAATGTACAATTAAATTTGGCTGTGCATCCTGCTTTTACATGTTTTTAACGCCAAACAATTTCCATATTATTAAGCTGTTAAATTTTAGTCAAACTTAAAAGAACAGTAATAGAATCATTCTTAATTGATTGTATCTTTGCTGAAAATTCTCCTATAATTATGTTTTTTAAGCTAAGTATTAAAATATTATTTATTGCGGCAGAACTCGTTCTTGGGGTCTACAGCATGATTCTTAGCGACAGCCTGCTTGTAAAATTTATTTTCTTTGCAGTAACGGCAGTGATTATAGCTTTTATTGCCACCAAACTTATAGACACACTACTTCCGGCAGATAAGGATTATATCTCCAGGGAACAGCAAGATGAGGAGGAAGTATAACTTTTTCCCTGAAGCTCTATAGCGACATTTCATCCGGTGAGCAACTTCATCGGATTTTGCACTTTGTATTTAAAGATGAATTCAGCATGAAAATCACCTGTATTTCTGATACTCATGGTAAACACAGCGAATTAAATTTACCTGATGCCGATGTTCTTGTTCATGCAGGAGATTTTACTGAAGCTGGCACAAAAAAGGAAACCATGGACTTTCTTAATTGGTTTTCTAATCAAAACCACAAACATAAAATTCTTATAGCCGGGAACCACGATTATTTTATGGAGAACAACGAAGATCAGTCCAATTTCATCCCTTCTAACATCTATTATTTAAATGACAGCGGACTAAAAATTGCAAATTTTAACTTCTGGGGATCACCGGTTATACCCGGAAACACCAACTGGGCTTTTGAACGTTCCAGGGGCAGGGAAATAAAAGCACACTGGAATAAGATCCCCAAACATACAGATGTTCTTATCACTCATACACCTCCCTATAAAATTATGGATACCCTGGATAATGGAATGTCCATTGGATGTGAAGAATTGCGTAAGCACCTAAATGTTTTGCAGCCCAAACTGCATATATTTGGTCACATCCACAATTCTTATGGTTCTGTAAGAACAAAAAACACGCTTTATATTAACTCCTCCTGTCTGGATGGAAAGTACAGGAATATCAATTCCCCCATAACGTATTCTGTTGAAGACTCTTAAATTGATTTTAAAGGAAACTTTAATCAAGTTAAATCTTTATTAACTGGAACATTATTAGATTTTTTTTAACATGAAATGTCCTTTCTCATAGTAACTTAGCACCCAGAAAAAAAGAATAACTAACTATTAATAAAGATTTTTATGGAGAACAGCTATACAACTACGGAGCTGATAGATGAGGTCAAAAATCTTATTTCGTTCAGCATATCAAACCTGGAGACTGAGAGATCGAATTTCACGTTAATGCACAGAGCTATTATAAAGAAATATTTTGAAGCTAAGAATGTGAATATTGATTATGATAAGCAATTAGTGACAATGCAGATTCCTGTTGGAAGAAAAAAGTATACCAATATAACTTTTGAATGCCAGGATATTGAACGATTCCTTAAAGCATGTCTAAAGAAAGATGAAAAACACACTTATTTTTATAAAGACCTTTTATCACACTACAATTTAATTGTAGCTGCATAAAATAAAAAACTTCAGTCCCTACGCTGAAGTTTTTTTTGATTTTTACTTACTATTCCCCACTCTCCCCCTACCTTCTTACCTACTTTTTCTGTATTACGTTAATACAGACTATCTGCTATGGCTCTTAATTGATCAACGCTAATCGGTTTGCTAATAAAATCGAAGACTTCCTTATAAGATTTTGCCTTAATCTGGTCTGATTGTGCAATAGAAGATGTCACTATATAAAGTCTGGTTTTCTTTTCAAATTCGGGTCGTTTTTCCCGCAACTCCTCAATAAATTGCCATCCGTCTATTCCAGGCATATTAATGTCCAACAATATTAGATCCGGCAAAGTCCTGGACAAATCCTGAAATTCTCTTAACGCATCCATGGCATTACAGAAATGCTGTTTTCCTTCAAACACATCTGCCTTACCAATCACCCTTCTCATGATCATCTGGTAAATCTCGTCATCATCTATAACACATATTTTCTTTTTCAATCTCATTGGGATGGCGCATTTAAAATAAAAAGCCTGAACGCATTAACTTTAAGATCATAAGAAACAAGGGAACGGCATGCGATATGCGCAGAAAAAGGCCGAGGTGTACCATTTAAAGAAGGTTTATTCCACCAAGAGAAAGAAAAATTGGTTAATACACACATATGCAGGGCAAGCAGAAAAGAAAACTTATTGTCTATAATTTAATCGGCCGAAGATAAGGAAATTTACTGTACCAAATCTCTATTTCAATATGGTCTCTCTTTATTTCTACTATAACCTTTTCGTTTACCTCTCCTTCAAAAACCTTCTAAATGCTGATAATTGTCATAATTCAGGATGCATTCCTACCCCATCTTTGTACCATAATTAAAAACAAAGAATATGAAAACCTCAAAACAAACTTTACTGGTACTTGGAAGCTTCCTTACAATATTCCTTTCAGTACAAACTGTCTCTTCACAAAATTATAAAGTTAATAAGAATGAATCCAGCGTGAAAATAGAAGGAACTTCTAATATACATGACTGGGAAATGGTAGCTGAAGATTTTAAAGGAAATCTTAATGCTGAAATGAAAGATGGACAATTAGTAGACATCAGCACACTTAATTTCACTGTAGTGGCAGAAAGTCTTAAAAGCGGTAAAGGCGGAATGGATAAAAACACCTATAAAGCACTTAAAACAGACAAGAACAAGAGCATAACCTATCAGCTCGATAAAGTGAAAAATATCGACTGCACATCCAACAGCGACTGTGTTGTTTCCACCTCTGGCTACCTGACTATAGCAGGCACAAAAAAACCTATAGATATCACGTTTAATGCAGAAGTAAGTGGTAATAAAATCACTTTAACAGGTAATCAGGACATTGATATGACAAAATTTAATGTGGAGCCTCCAACAGCGATGTTTGGGACTATAACCACCGGCGAAGACTTAAAAATTAATTTTCAAACTACATTTTCAAAATAACTTTTTCCAACTTTAAAATTATCCAAATGAAAAATTTCTTTAAATATTCCGGAATTGCATTAATGATGGCAATGGGAGTTCAAACACAGGCACAGGAAGTAGAAGTAAACGTACTTGAGATTGAAGAATCTACAGAAAGTAGCAGGTACATGCCAAACTTTAGATACTACGATCAAAGAGGGCTTGATGTATTTGAACCCAAAAAGGATAAAAACGAGGTATTTGACGGCATAAATGTGAGACTTGGTGGTGCATTTGCTATCCAATTCCAGGGATTGGATCATGAAAACGCAGGAGATATCCCCCTACTTACTATTGGAGACAACTTTAACCTTCCAACTGCAAACCTCGATCTTGATGTTCACCTTTATGATGGTGTTAGAATGCACCTGAGAACCTATCTTTCTTCGCGTCACCACCCGGAACCTTACGTAAAAGGCGGGTACATCCAAATTGACAAGCTTGATTTTATAAGCGAAGGCTTTATGCAGGATGTAATGGACAAGGTAAGGATCAAAATTGGTCACATGGAAAACAACTATGGTGATATGCACTTTAGAAGAAGTGATAACGCCCAGGCGCTTCACAACCCATTTGTTGGAAACCTTATTATGGATGCGTTTACTACAGAAGTTGGTGCCGAGCTTTACTATATAGACAATGGATTCCTTGCTATGGGTAGTATGACTAATGGTAAACTAAACCAGTCTGTAAGTGCTCCACACCTTGATGACCCTGCAATACTTGGAACTTCTCCTTCTTACATTGGGAAAATTGGATATGACAATTATTTGACTGACACTTTTACTCAAGATGATCTAAGATTCAGATTAACAGGTTCTGTATATCACACTAACGAAAGTGCTAATGCATACCTTTACAGTGCAGATCGTGCAGGTTCACGATACTACCTTGTAATGGAAGCAGAAGGTGCAAGCCCTGCAAGCAACTTTAGATCTGGTAGGTTTAACCCCGGACTCCGCAATGAGCTCACTGCTATTATGATCAACCCATTCCTTAAGTACGGCGGATTGGAATTCTTCGGAACTTATGAGCGAGCCTCAGGTAAAGCTGCCGCTGAAGCTGATGACAGAACATTCAACCAGTATGCCGGTGAACTTATTTACAGATTTGGAAATAATGAAAACTTTTATATAGGCGGTCGCTACAACCTTGTGGATGGAGAACTTGCAAGCGGGGAGGATATTGACATATCAAGATATAACCTTGCTGCCGGTTGGTTCATGACCAGGAATATTCTTGCAAAAGTTGAGTATGTAAATCAGAATTACAACGGTTTCCCTACAAGTGATATTCTACACGAAGGAAGTTTTAATGGACTTATGTTCGAAGCAGCTATAAGCTTCTAAAAAAATTGTTTGAATTAGCCAAAAGAGCGGGGGAATCAAACATTCCCCCGTTTTTTATTTAGTAACTATTAAAATTTAAACATGAAAAATGTTCTGCTCATTGTTACGGTACTGTTCTTTAGTGCATTTACAAATGCACAGAATAACTTTCAAAACAGAACCATAAAAATATTGCTTAATAGTAAACTTACTATAACCGGAGATACTAACATTAAATCTTTCGACTGTGTTTTTGATATGGGATACCTTCAGAAGGAGAATCATATAAAATTCATTACTGATGACCCCGGCCACATCCGCTTTAAAAATGCGATCCTTAGCCTTAACACCAAAGGTTTTGACTGCGGAAGCGCACCGATTAACAGAGATTTTCACAAGCTGATACAATCTGATAAACATCCGCAAATCCTGATTGAACTACTGGAAGTGCGGCTTCAAAAAGCCGGTTCTGCCAATGCAGTGGTTAATATTACCATTGCCGGAACAAGAAAAGAACATACTTTTCCCGTGGAGTTTACTGCAGGTGCCGTTTCAAACATTAAGGGAATTTTAATGCTGGACATTAAGGACTTTAAGCTGGAGCCTCCTAAAAAACTTTTTGGGATGATCGTTGTAAAGGACGAAATTGAAATAGATTTTGATTTATCTATTCAAAAATAATGGAGATGAGAAAGAATGATTTAAATATATCGTCGCCGGCCGAAGCAGTATCCTGTGTAAAATCTGGTGACCGCGTTTTCTTTCAGGGAGCTGCAATGACTCCTAATATTTTAATTGATGCATTGTGTGACCGCTATAAAGAATTACAGGAAGTAGAATTATTTCAAATTCATACCGAAGGAGAGGCACGTTATACGCAGGATCCATTTAAAGAAGCTTTTATAACAAACAGCTGTTTTGTAGGCAGCAATGTTAGGGAAGCTGTGAATTCCAGCTATGGAGCTTATATTCCAATATTCTTAAGTGAGGTGCATTTGCTCTTCAGAAGAAATATTTTACCATTGGACATTGCTTTTATCCAGGTTTCCCCTCCAGATAATCACGGCTTTTGCTCGCTGGGAGTTTCGGTAGATATTACCCTTCCAGCAGTACAAACCGCCAAGAAAATCGTCGCTCAAATCAATCCAAATGTACCCAGAACCCATGGCGACGGGATTATTCACCTCAGCAAAATAGATGCAGCCATAGAAGTAGATGTGCCAATACATGCTCATAAGCTAACGACTCCTTCAGAAATTGAACAGCAAATTGGAAAAAACGTAGCTGGGCTGGTGGAAGATGGAGCTACTTTACAAATGGGTATTGGCGCAATACCCAATGTGGTGCTGGATAATCTCATGAACCATAAAAGACTTGGAATCCACACGGAATTATTTTCCGACGGAATTTTACCTCTTGTTGAAAAGGGGATCATTACCGGAGAAGACAAAAAAATCAAAACCGGAAAAATTGTAACCTGTTTTGCAATGGGCTCTCCACAACTTTATGAGTTTATAAATGACAATCCTCTGGTTCATTTTAAAGAAGCAGCTTATACCAACGACACTTCTATTATCCGTCAGAACCCTAAGGTAACTGCTGTGAATTCAGCTATTGAAATAGATCTTACCGGCCAGGTATGTGCAGATACTATTGGGAAATATCAATATTCCGGCGTAGGCGGGCAAATGGATTTTATTCGAGGGGCATCTTTATCTGAAGGTGGAAAAGCCATAATTGCTTTACCCTCTACTACCAACAAAGGAATTTCCAAAATTGTACCGTTCCTAAAGGAAGGCGCCGGAGTAACCACCACCCGGGCACACGTACATTATATTGTTACTGAACATGGAGTGGTAAACCTCTTCGGAAAGAACCTGAAACAACGTGCAAAAGCCCTTATCTCTATTGCCCATCCAGATCATCGGGAATCTTTGGAAAAAGCCGCTTTTGAATCGTTCTATTAGCAAAATTTCCTTCTGCAACTTTCATTTCCTGTTCGTGTAAAATTACTTCGGGAGCTTTAAAAGCTAACAGATTATTCGTAAATTTAAAAGAGACACAAAAAATACCTTTGTTATGAAAAGTAATTTTAACGAGATCATCAATTCAGACAAACCTGTTCTGATAGATTTCTATGCTGACTGGTGCGGGCCATGCAAAACACTTGCCCCTATTTTAAAAGACGCCAAGGAAACCCTTGGTGACAAAGTGAAAATTGTAAAAATTGATGTTGATAAAAATGAAAGTCTTGCAGGTAAATATCAGGTACGCGGTGTACCTACCATGATCCTCTTTAAAAACGGTGAACAGCTTTGGAGACAATCTGGAGTATTACCAAAAGATGAAATTGTAAAAATTGTTGAATCCCATTCGTGATTTTTAGAGCCGGGTTCAAAAAATGGCAAATATCGGCCTATATGACCATGATCATATATTAGGAAGGCCTTTCGTGATAATTTTACACCATAATTAAAAAATAAAAAATCATGAAACTATATCAAAGCTTGCTTGCCGATTTTGAAGAAACCTATTACGCTTATATGTCTGCCGGAATTATCGTTTCCAGCTGCGTAGGATCTATTGCCGCTATGATGATTTTAATGAAGGGACATGCCTTTGCTAATATGATAGAGCTGTTTTTTGTGGTAATTGTTTGTATGGGGTATAATGCCGCTGTACTTGCACAATTAAAGCCTAAACACGTACTCAATTCATTTATCTTAAGTATTGTGGTAAGCACTTTTTTTATTGCGATAAACGTACCATTATAATATGAAAGAAGATCTCCGGAATAGAGAGGATGTATACCTGCTGGTGAATTCTTTCTATAAAAAAGTGAGAAAAAATCCTGAAATTGGTTACTTTTTCAATAACAGTATTAGCGATTGGAATGCACACCTTTCCAAGCTAACTGATTTCTGGGAAAGTAACCTTTTCTTTGCCGGGACCTACGCTGGTAATCCACAGCGGGCGCATGTAAAGATAGATCAGGAGAATGGGGGAAAAATTGATCAGAGTCACTTCGGCACCTGGCTAAATATGTGGTTTGAGACTATAGATGAACTTTTTGAAGGGGAATTAGCAGAAAGGGCCAAGCATAATGCCCGTAAAATGTCCACTCATCTTTATATAAAAATGTTCCAGAGCAGACATGTTCAGAAAGGTTGATCTAAAATGGCAATTTTCGATATTAACCTTTACTTCTGCTGATTATATCTACCAAAGAATGGCGTTCCAAAAACCAAATGGTGACTCCAAATGGCAATTTTAAATACTTCTTTACTTACAACTGAAGTTTCAGATTAAAAATAGCTGTTTTTTACTTAAAAACTCTTCAGAAGAGACTCTTGCTAATTATCGAAACCTCTAAAATGTCAATTATCGGCCTGTAGTCCCAACTGCGAATAATACAAAACAATTATTTGCTACCGCTGATGGTGATGGTTCTGATACTTTTCCGAAGAAAAAGCACCTCTAAAATGCCAATTATCGGCCTGTAAACCTAATAGCCAGTCTATTTATTTACTCGTGTAATACAAGGATGGGCAAAGAGTTATCTACTTTGGAGCAGAGACCGTAACGATCGTGCAGGAGCTTGTCACATACATTAAGATTTTTACCAATGATCGCAATTATGTCAAATTTGTCCTGAATTTCCATAAGTAAATCCCTGTCAAAAATTGTAGAAGCTTCTATGTCTACATAATCTACAGTTGTTTTCTTTAAATTTGTTGGTAAGGTCTCCTGGATAGAATCTTTATAAGCTTCCAGGGGCAGTGCTTCATTCATCTCAAGTACCGTAATGCGTGAATCCTTTATAAAATCACATTCCTCAATTAATCGAAAAGTCTTTTCCTTAGAAAGGACAGAATAATCTATAGGAAGAATACTGGTTTCCGGTTTGCGGTAAACACTTTTTCCCGGTACCGCTACAATATTACATTTAATCTTTCGTACCACCTCATAAGCATGGTTCCCAAGTATAGGATGGTGCCTTACATCCTGACTGGCTGCACCAATAAAAATAAGATCAATTTTCTTCTCGGCTATACATTTTCGAATTGCGCTTATAAGGTTCTCAGAAGATAATATACTGTGAAATTCCTGACCTGCACTTTGAGAATGGCTTTTAAGCATTCCCAGGCTATGGTGAAGTTGTTTGGAGATGTAAAGCATCTTCTTTTCCAGCGCGACGGGATCTGTTTTGCTAAAATTGAAATCCTGAATATTTAGCACATACACATTCCCGGGCCTGCCGGCCAGATAATCAAGGGCATATTTCCCTGTATTATCTGACACCTCTGAAAAGTCTGTCAGGATTAGTACATTCATCGTTATGGTTCAATAATTTATACAAAACTATAGTAACCATACCCGATTAAAAATGACCAAAATCAGTTACCGGAATTTTCTCTCCGGATTTTACATTATGTTCTTTAGCGCTTGAGAATCAACAAGTTTAATATTTCTACCCTCAATCTCTATTAATCCTTCTTTTTTAAAATCTGAAAGCGTTCTTATAAGACTTTCTGGCGCCATCCCTGCAACACCTGCAAGATCTGCACGCGAAATCCTTATACTTTTTAGAGGATGTTTTTTAATCTTTTCAGCAAAAAGTAAAATAGTATTAGCCGTTTTTTTACGCACAGAACCATAGGCCATTCCCATTAACTGCTCCTTTAATCCTGAAAGATTATTGCTCAAGATTTCCACCAATTCCAGGGTAACCCGGCCATTGTTCGCCAGGATCTTATGCAACTCTTCTTTAGAAACTGCGTAAAGTTGAGTGTCTTCCATTGCAGTGGCAAAATCCTGATATGGGTTTGCATTATTCATAGAAATATTTCCGAAGAAATCATCATCCTTAAAAAGCTCGGTAATAAGTTCTTTGCCCTGGCTATCCATCCTGTGGGCTTTTACCACACCGCGTTTAACGAGGTAAAAGAAGCTGGCCTGCTTGCCCGGTTCATAAATATTCTCACCTTTCCGGAATTCGAGCAACTCATTTTTACTAATAAGACTGCGCAAATCTTCAACTCCATTTAAAGATGAATCTCCAGGTTGTTGTACGTTCTTCTTCTTTTTAAAGGAATTTATGATTGAAACCCTTGCTAGCCGGCTCTCAATTGCACTCAGTAAATCTTCCTCTTCAAAAGGTTTGGTAAGATAATCATCGGCTCCAAGATCCATCCCTTTACGAATATCTTTATGTTCTGTTTTTGCAGAAAGAAAAATAAACGGAATATCTATGGTATCTTCATGTTTACTGAGCTCCTCAAGTACTCCATAGCCATCCATTTCTGGCATCATAATATCACACACAATTACATCTGGAAGAATTTTCTTTGCTTTCTCTACGCCCAGACGTCCATTGGAAGCGGTTTCGATTTCGTAATCTGAAAGTTCCAGCAGTTCTGCCGTATTTTCCCTTACAGTTACATCGTCTTCTATTAGTAATACTTTTTTCATTGTACTCACTTCTTTATATTTTCTTCTGAAAATTTTTATGGCTTTAATATTGGGATTTCTACCGTAAACTTGGTGCCTACGTTTTCCTTACTTTCAAACTTTATACTTCCCCCAAGATTTTCCAGATGGGTATAGGCAATATTAAGTCCAATCCCTGTCCCCTGGTCCAAAAGAGCATTTTCTGCTCTAAAATAACGTTCAAAAATATGCTTTTGGTCTTTCTCCGGAATTCCTATCCCCTGGTCCTGTACTTCAAAAATTACAGAATTTTCTGTTGGAGTGACACGAAAATCAATTAGTGTATTCTCTGGGGAATATTTTATTGAATTTCCGAGCAAATTGGAGAGAATGAGTTCCAGGATTTTTTCGTCGTGGTAAAGCATCATATCTTCAAGATCTTTAGAATAGGTAATCTCCTGTCCGTTCTTTAAAGTAATGTTTGCATTGTAAACCACTTCATTTATCAACCTTTTAAGGCTGAAATTGGTGTATTTATATTGTCCTTTTCCAGCTTCTAATCGTTCTATGGAAAGGAAATCATTCAGGATGTTGTTAAGATAATGAACTTTATTTCTTATGGTCCCTAAATGCTTTTCCCGTTTATCCTGCTGCTCTCCCTTGGTATATTTTTCAGCAAGTGTAGCCGAAGTTAAAATTCCGCTGAGCGGAGTTTTAAATTCATGGGAAACCAGGGAAAGGAACTTTGTCTTTAGCTCGTTAAGTTCCTTTTCCTTTTGCAGGGCATCTTTTATTCTTCGCTCTGCAGCTTTCCTCCTGTTAATTTCATCTTCAAGGTCCAGGTTTAGATGTTGCAATTTTTGGACACTTTCCTGAAGCTCGTGTGTTCTAATCGCAATTTTATCCTCCAGTTTCGTATTAAGTTCTCTTATTTGCCGCTGTGTCTCTATTCGAACACTAATATCAATAATAAGAGACATCACATAATCCTCACCATCTATCTGAAATGGGTTTAAACCAGCTTCAACAGGGAATTGACTGCCGTCCTTTCTTAATCCGTGAAGATCCCTCCCATGTCCCATTTGCCGGTTTTCGCTATTCTTTAAAAATCTCGAAAAGTGCTGACCATGGCTGGGCCGGTAATTCTTAGGAATAAGCAGGTCTAAGGGTTTTCCAGATAATTCTCCCGATTCGTATCCAAACATATGTTCTGCAGCAGTATTTGCAGCAATTACAACTTGCGAAGAATTTACCACGATAATACCTTCAGAAGCAGCTTCAAAAAGGACATTAAAAATATTTTTATTCTGGAAAAACTCGCTTTTAGACACAATATAGGTTTTGCACGAATTTACAAAAGCTTATTCAATTGAAGGAAACACTAAAGCAAAGATTCTGTTTTCTTGTATTCTCTGAATAAGACCTATGTTTAAATTCGGAAAATTTCGGATTTTCATAAATGCTGATTATAAGTGTTGGAAACACAGGTAAGTTTTTAAATTGCATTTTGAAGATCCTACTTGTTTGGAAAAATACATCCAATTTCGATTTCTCTTTTATCTTTGCCTCAATCATGTATCCATAAAGTTTTGTTTTATAATATTAGTAATGAGGACTTAGCGAGGTGCAATACATAATAGCATGAAGTACATTGTAACACTTACAATAGTGTCATTTCTCTTTTTTGTTTCCTGCGACAATAAGGAAACAATGCCTGAGCTACTGGAAAAAACAGCTGACGAGCAATTTTTTGTTCCGGAAAATATTTACGCTTCCTCTGTGAGAGCCACTTATTTTGATAGCATTTCGAAAATAGCTCCTGAAAATCAAAAAGAAAGATACCATCTTAAGAAAGCACGTGCACTTTTATATGCAGGTAAAACCGAAGATGCTATTGTTATTTTAGAAAATTTATGGAAAGCAAGTAACAACGGATTATTGCGGTACAAACTGGATACAGATGAAGAAGATAGTATTGGTCCTTTGCTGGCTTTGGCTTATATGAGAATGGGGGAACAACAAAATTGTATCCATCACCATGATGCCTCGGCATCCTGCATTATTCCTATAAACCCAAAAGGTTTTCACCAGGATCCGAAAGGCTCCAGAAGTGCCATTAAGCTTTATGAAGAATTTTTAACGCAGAATTCGCACGACTATAATAGCATGTGGCTTCTGAATATCGCCTATATGACTTTAGGAGAATATCCTGAAGGTGTACCTGAAAAATGGCTAATCCCCGAAAGTGCATTTGAATCTGAATATCCGCTAAAAAAGTTTGAAGACATTGCCCCAAAACTGGGATTAAACGTCAATGAATTATCGGGAGGCGGTATAGTAGACGATTTCAATAATGATCATCTTTTAGACGTGGTTGTTTCCAGTTGGTTTCCTTCAGATCATCTAAGATATTTTATTAATAACGGAGATGGTAGTTTTTCAGAAAAAACAGAAACTTCTGGCCTGGAACTCGCTACAGGAGGTCTTAATATGGTACAAGCAGATTATAATAATGATGGTTTTCTGGATATTTTTGTACTGCGGGGCGCCTGGATGGGAACTTTAGGCAAACATCCTAATTCGCTTTTAAGAAATAATGGTGATAACACGTTTACAGATGTAACCATAGATGCCGGTTTACTTTCCCTTCATCCCACTCAAACAGCAACCTGGGCAGATTTTAATAATGATGGATGGATAGATTTGTTTATTGGAAATGAATCTGAAAAAGGAAATATACATTCCTGCGAGTTTTATATTAACAATGGCGATGAAACCTTCTCTAATCTTACTACAAGTGCAGGACTCACGGTAAGTACAGATAAGGAACCTTACTATATTAAAGGAGTAACCAGTGGAGATTATAATAATGACGGATGGATGGATATTTATATCTCTACGCTCCAGTCTTCGAGCAAAAATTTATTGTTTCTGAATAGAGGACTTGATGAATCCGGAAATTTAAACTTTGAAGAAGCCGGCTCGCAAATGGGACTGGGAGAGAAAATTTCGAGTTTCCCAACCTGGTCGTTCGACTATAATAACGACGGATGGATGGATATCTTTGTTGCCGGTTACCAAAAGACGAATGCTTATACCATTGTTCCCGATATTGTTAAGGAGTATTTAGGAGAGCCAAACAGAGCAGAAACCATGCGGCTCTACCAGAATAATGGCGGCTCTTTTAAAGATGTTTCGGCTGAGGTTGGCCTGAATAAAATAGGTTATGCTATGGGTTCTAATTATGGAGATCTTGACAACGATGGTTACCCGGATATTTACCTGAGTACAGGGGAAGTAAGCTATGAGTCAATAATCCCAAACAGAGTTTTCAGAAATAACTCCGGAAAAGAATTTCAGGATGTTACCACTGCGGGAGGATTTGGACATATTCAAAAAGGACATGCCGTTTCATTTTCGGACATTGATAATGACGGTGATCAGGAAATCCATGTGGTAATGGGAGGAGCCTATGAAGGTGATAAATTCTTTAATTCGCTTTACGTGAATCCTTATCAGGATGAGAATAACTGGCTAGCCTTAAAACTGGAAGGAACTCAGGCAAACAAGGCTGCCATTGGCAGCAAAATTGAAGTAACAGTTATGGAAGAAGGAACTGTACGTTCTATATTTCATACCATTAGTTCAGGAGGAAGTTTTGGCTGTTCTACGCTAAGGGCGCAAATAGGATTGGGAAAAGCATCAGAAATAATTGAGGTAAAAATACTTTGGGCGGGTAGCGGCAACAATCAAAGTTTCGAAAATCTGAATCTAAACACTTTCTATAAAATAACCGAGAATACGCCTGAAACCGAAGAACTAAATCTCCAACCTATCCAGTTACAGGAAGCCTTTCAGTAGTGGTTTAGTTCGAAGGCCTTAAAAAGTGTATGCCGAAAATTGGCAATTTTCGACTTCCTCCTGAAGTTTGATCTATATTTAAACTTCAGAATCAAGGTTAATTTAAATTCCCGTAATTTTAGAAAATTAAAGCTTCAGAATGATCCGAATTAAACTACTTCTGCTTCTGGCAACAGCCATTCTCGTACCGGAACTACTCAATTCCCAGGAACTGGAATTCAGGGAATCTGAGGAAGGAATTCTGCTTATGGAAAATGAATATCCGCGTTTTTTCTATCAGACAGCGACAAAATCGAAAGATGGAGAATATCCCCGTGCAAATTATATTCATCCGCTTTACGGCCCCAACGGTGAGGTTTTAACCGAAGATTTTCCAGAAGATCATTTACACCACCGCGGAATTTTCTGGAGCTGGCATCAATTATATGTTGAAGGAAAACGAATAGCCGATCCCTGGTTAACCGAAAATATACACTGGGAAGTTCAGAATATTTCTACCAGTATAAATGAGAATACTGCGGAAATAAAAGCTGAAGTTTTTTGGATCCCAACTTCAACTGAAAATGCAGTAATTAAAGAAAATGTATCCATTACTTATGAAAGTCTGGAAGACGGAATCTACACCTTAACCTTCGATTTAAAATTCACCGCGCTGGTCGACGGAGTTGCCATTGGAGGATCTGAAGATGAAAAAGGCTACGGCGGATTTTCTCCCCGGTTTGCCTTACCTGAAAATGTGAGCTTCCACTCCACCTCCGGGAAAATTCAACCTCAAAACCTGCCGGTACAAGCCGGACCATGGATGGAACTGAAAGGCAGTTTTGATCCATCAGAAATAGGACAATTGGGAATAGTAATTATGGGTGAACCGGAGAATTTGCCTTCCTACCAGGGCTGGATCCTTAGAAGTTCTAAGAGCATGCAGAACATGGCTTTCCCGGGAAAAGAAGCTATTGAAATTAAAAAAGGTAAAAGTTTAAATTTCCGAAACCAAATCCTGGTACACTCAGGTCTTTCAACTGACGAAATTGAAACTTACTATAAGGAATTTAGAAATCAGTAGTTTGCTGATTATTAAGTTTTCCGGAAAACAAAAAAACCGAACTCTTTTCAGAATTCGGTTTTACATTTTTTGTTGGCCTACTAGGGCTCGAACCTAGACTCTTCTGGACCAAAACCAGACGTGTTGCCAGTTACACCATAGGCCAATGCTTAAATGCGGATGCAAATTTAAAACAAAGTTCTTTTTACACAAACATTTTCATCAAAATTATCTAAAATATTTTCTTCTTTTTTTAAATCAGCTGTACTGTTGATGTTTACACCTTAAAAGATAAACTAATTTTCCTGTTTTCCATAAAATATTTCCTTTTAAAGGACGTTCATCAGGCATTCGCATATTTATTATTAAATTCGCCACATTAATATAAATTACCTCTCATAGTAATTAAAGAGAAAAAATCAAAAAAATATAAAAATCGAGGCAAGCCTCGGGTAATCATACCCTTTTTAAGGGGATCAACATAACACAAGAATGACAGATTTTAACTTTCGTAAGTGGAACAAAATCCTGGGATGGCTGGTTTTTGTAATTGCACTTACCACTTACACGTTAACCCTGGAACCCACTGCAAGTTTCTGGGATGCAGGAGAATATATCGCTACTTCTGCCAATCTTGAAGTTGGTCACCCCCCGGGAGCACCATTTTATCAAATGATGGGGGCATTCTTTTCCACATTTGCCCCAGATGACAGCCAGGTGGCATTGATGGTAAATTTTATGTCTGGTGTTGCAAGTGCCTTCACTATTCTGTTCATGTTCTGGTCTATTTCCCTCCTTTTGCTAAAGATTGCAGGGCCTGTTTCTAAAATTTCCGCGTCTAAAAAAATGTCGGTTTTAGGCAGCGCTTTTGTTGGGTCACTTGCTTTTACTTTTACTGATAGTTTTTGGTTTAGTGCCGTTGAAGCTGAGGTATATGCAATGGCTTCCTGTTTTATGGCAATTTTATTTTACCTCGGATTGCTTTGGGAAAGGGATATGTTTAAACCTCGTGGCAACCGTTGGGTGATTCTAATTTCTCTGGTAATAGGTCTGTCTTTTGGTGTTCATTTCCTGGGATTGTTAACAATCCCAGCCATTGGATTCCTTTATTTCTTTAAAAACTACAAAAAAGTGACGGTAAAAAACTTTATAATAGCCAACATTGTGGTTGTTGCTGTGTTGCTTTTTGTTTTTAAACTTTTACTGCCTTACACCCTTACATTTTTCTCAGCTTCAGAAATATTTTTTACCAATTCTCTCGGACTTCCTTTTAATACGGGAACAATTATAGCTTTTATCGCTATTGTCGCTGGGTTTTACTTCGGAATCAACTATACCCGCAAAAAGAAGTACTACCAGCTAAATACTTTATTTCTTTGTATTCTTTTTATCCTGATTGGTTTCTCCAGCTGGATGATGCTGCCAATCCGTTCCAACGCTCCAACGGTAATTAACGAAAACAGTCCCGATAATGCACGGGAACTTCTGGCTTATTACAACAGGGAACAATATGGAGAAACTCATCTTTTTTATGGCCCGCAATGGTCAGAAATGTATGCCGGTCTGGATGAAGACAATCCTTACAAAGACGACAAGCCCTATTATGAGAAAGATGAGGAGAAGGGAGAATATGTTATTGTAAATGATTACAAGAACGCCAGGCAAAACCTGGATGATGATCATAAAGCCTTTCTACCACGAATGTGGAGCACCCAGCACGCAGTAAATTATATGGAGTTTACCGGTCCACTGGAATTTACAGTAAAACGTGAGTACCAGGGGGAAGAACAGCTCATGCAGGCTATTAATGAATTCCGGAGAAGCTATAATGCAAACCAGCTGGATACTGAGGAATATCATAACTTCCTGCAGAGGTTTAGTGATTATATAGATGTAGAAAAACCCACTTTTGCATCTAACATCGCGTACTTACTGGAGTACCAGATTGGGTATATGTACTGGCGCTATTTTATGTGGAATTTTGTGGGCCGCCAGGATGACGTGCAGGGGAAATATACTGATTTAAACGGAAACTGGCTAAGCGGCATAGACTTTATTGATGAAATGCACCTGGGGTCTCAGGACGAGCTACCCAGTGATGTAAAAAATAACAAAGCAAGAAATACGTATTATTTCCTTCCGTTGATTTTGGGATTAATAGGCTTGGTATTTCAGTTTAAAAAGGACAAAAATAATTTTTGGGTGCTGCTTGTGTTCTTCCTTTTCACAGGGATAGCGCTAAAAATTTATCTTAATGAGAGGCCCTTTGAGCCACGGGAAAGGGATTATGCCCTTGTTGGTTCTTTTTATGTATTTGCAATATGGATTGGTTTTGGGGTCTATGCTCTTATTGATATGCTCAAAGATTATTTAAAACCCAAACTCGCAGTGCCCATTGTAATTGTAGGTACTTTACTGGCTGTGCCTACCATCATGGCAAGTCAGAACTGGGACGACCATGATAGATCCGGCCGCTATACCGCACTTGCAATGGCCAAAATGTACCTGGATTCTGTGGAGGAAAACGGAATTATTTTTACTATTGGTGATAATGACACCTTTGCGTTATGGTATATACAGCAGGTGGAGAAATACAGAACAGATGTAAGGGTTATTAATACCAGCCTCTTTGCGACCGACTGGTACATCGACCAGATGAAGCGCAAGGCTTTTGAAAGTGATCCAATCCCATCCCAACTGGACCATGATTTCTACACAGGAAAAAATGATGCAATCTTCTTTAGTGAACGAACCTCTGATACGCTGTCTATCAAGCTCTGGATGAACTACATTGAAAGTGACGACGAACGCACCCAGGCAGAGCTTAGAGGTGGACAAACGATTAACACCTTCCCTACCCAAAATGTAAGAATCCCTGTGGATAAGCAGAAAGTTCTTCAAAATGGAATTGTACAGGAAGATGAAAGCGATCAAATTGTAGATCATATAGACATCCATATCGATCAAAGTGTCTTGTACAAGAACAGATTAATGATGTTAGATATAATTGCCAACAACGATTGGGAACGTCCAATTTATTTTACCGGAGGCAGTTTTGGAGACGAAGATTACCTTTGGATGAAGGATTACCTGCAACTGGAAGGAGTGGCCTATAAGCTCGTACCTATCCGTACCCCCGTTAATCCACGAAATCCGTTTGATATGGGTAGGGTGAATACCGAGAAGATGTACAATATTGTGAAAAACTGGGATTGGGGTAATATGGGAGATCCCGATATCTACCATGATCCCGAAACCCGCAAAAATGCGATTACCTACAGAAGCAATCTCGCCCGACTGGTAGAAAATCTTTTACAGGAACAGGATACATCGGCTGCTAAAGAAATTCTGGATTTAGGAATAGAAAAAATGCCAATTGATTATTACGGGTACTATTCCCTTGTAGAACCTTTTATTGAAGGTTATTACGAAGTAAATGAAGTAGAAAAAGCCAGGGCTCTTTGGGAGCAAATAGCTGCAAAATATCAGGAGAACCTCAGATATTACCAAACCTGGGACAGGGACAGGCAATATCGTTATGCAAATGAAATTATAACAGATATTGAGAGATACCGTTCCCTTGTAGATATCCTGGTAAGACAACAGGACGAGGAAATCGTAAAGGAAAAGGCAGATGAGTATAATGAATATCTGCGACTGTTCCGACATTTTTATGCTGAAGATGAAGAAATAGATACTGATGCCGGTCCTTCGCAGCAATTAATTGAAGAGCAGTTTGACCGTGAAATTAATCCGCAGCAGGGAATAGATACTTTTTCTGAAGAATTTCCAGCAGAAGCGGAAGAACTTCAGTAGTAAAGAAAACTTCAGCCATGATCCAAAATTGTTTCATGGCTGAATTATTTCACTTCAGAATGAAACGAGCTTTATTATTATAGCAGGTCGATATTTGCCATTTTTGAAGGTGCTCCTAAAATTCACAAATTCATCTTCCACAGAAATTAACATGAATAAATTTCTGGTAAAATATCCTTCAGTTCTAAAGCGGCTTTACCCCCGCAGATGGACAAAACTGCAAACCTCAAAGAGTATTTACCTCACTTTTGATGACGGACCAATTCCTGAAGTTACTCCCTGGGTTTTGGATCTTTTAAAGGAATATAATGCGCACGCCACCTTCTTTTGTATTGGTGATAATGTGAAAAAGCATCCCGAAATCTTTGAAAGAATACTTACCGAAGGGCATACTGTGGGAAATCATACTTTTAATCACCTGGACGGCTGGAAAACTTCAACTTCAGCATATATTGAGAACGTTCTTGAAGCTGAAGAAGTAATGAACTTTGAAGGAAAAGAACGTTTCCAAACTCCTCACTCTGAACTACAAACTCTCAAACTTTTTCGCCCTCCCTACGGAAGGATCAAAAACAGTCAGGCACGAAAATTGGCAAATATGGGCTATCAGTTAGTGATGTGGGATGTGATAAGTTGGGATTTCGATGCTAATGTATCTGAGGAAGACTGTTTAAAAAATGTTTTAGATAATTCAGAAAAAGGTAGCATTATCGTTTTTCACGATAGCAGAAAAGCCTTTAAAAACCTTCAAAAAGTACTGCCGCAGGTGCTGGAATATTACAAAAACAAGAACTTCAGCTTTAAAAAGCTTTAGACGTATTCTTTTAAAAGGCCAATGATTGTGTTGGCATCCTGTTCCCCACTCTGCCTCCACTTCATTTCGCCGTTTTTATAGATCATTAATGTTGGAAGGGCTTTTACACGAAGAGCTTCAGCCAGTTGGGCATTTTTGTCTACATCAATTTTTATCACTTTGGCCTTATCGCCAAGTGCGGCTGCAACATCTCTTAAAACCGGATGCATTGCTTTAGAAGCATCATTCCATTCAGTATAAAAATCTAACAACACAGGGATGTTTAGATCTACCAGTTCACCAAATTTTGACATAAAATCAAGCTTTTATCACAATTAGATTTGTATACCATACATGCCGGCATACTCAAATATAGTAAATTCTAATTATTATGCAGGTTTAGGACCTTTTTTCAGTTCAATAACACTAATTTCTGGCCATATTCCAACACGCCCGGGATAAGCAAGGAATCCAAAGCCGCGATTTACATTTAAAACCCTTCCCATTTCTTCATATATCCCTCCCCAATGCTCGTAGCGATACTGCACAGGGCTCCACTGGAACCAGCCGGGAATTTCTATCCCAAACTGCATCCCGTGAGTGTGGCCGCTAAGGGTTAACTGGAAATGTTTCTCGTCTGTCCGCACTTTCTCATCCCAATGCGAAGGATCATGACTAAGCAGAATTTTAAAATCTTTAGCTGTTAAACCTTCAGAAGCCTTGTCGAGATCTCCGTTTTTCTTGAATCCACCGGCTCCCCAGTTTTCAACTCCAACAAGTGCAATCCGTTCGCCATTCTTCTCCAGGAAACGGTGTTCATTCAGCATCAGGTTCCAGCCCATCTCTGCATGAGTATTCTTTAGAGCCTGAAGATTTTCCCTTTTTGCAGCTGCACTTCCCCAGTTTTTATAATCTCCGTAATCGTGGTTTCCGAGGATGGAAAAAACTCCGTCACGCGCTTTTACAGTCGAAAATAAATCTTTCCAGTCTTCCATTTCAGATGCTACATCATTTACAAGATCACCAGTAAAAAACACTACGTCGCTATCCTGTTCTCTTAACAAATCGACGCCATATTTAATTTTTTCGGGATTATCAAAGCTCCCGCTATGTACATCACTAATCTGGCTAATCCTGTACCCGTCAAAAGCTTCGGGAAGATCATCAAAGTACAACGTATACTTCAAAACACGGAAATCGTACCTGCCTTTATACATTCCGTAGAGCATAGAAGCAAAAGGAATGGCAGCCAGCCCAAGCGCAATCTGACTAATAAACTTCCTTCGTGAAGGCAAATTAAAGTCAGTGCCCGAATTTGCCAATTTTCGACCTCCACCTACAAAAAGCCTCACGATATCCTCCCCAAACATAAAAATAAAGAAAATGAGTTTAGGCACAAAAAAGACAAGGAAGAAGCCTACTGCATAAGAACGTGCACCGGCCCAACCGTCTCCTTCTCCATTGTTAAACTGATAAAGAAGGTTTGCCAGCACCCCAAGGGAAAGGAACAGGTAAATATAATAGATCCAGGAATACTTACTTACGGTTTTAAAAACCTGATAGGAGTAAATATCCAGCAGGACATAGATAACAATAAAAATAATCCAACGCATTGGCCAGTGTGATTTTTGCGCGAATATAGCTCTAATCCCTCTGTATAACTGCCGATTATAGTTAATTTATCTAATACCATCATAGGCCTTTCAAATGCTTCTGCCAACAAACCAAAAATCTTTAGCATCTTTCAAAACTCTTTTAATTTGATTATCTAAAGTCATAGATGTACTTTCGCCCGACTTAAAACTTAAAACCATTTGCATTTTTCAGAACCCGATAATTAAAGATTTTTTGAAAGATGCTTCCTAAACATAGCATTAATTCTAAGCGAAAAATCGATCTAATCCATACTTAACGATGAATCAAAAAAAAACCAATCGTACCGCGTTCATATTTTTAACCATCCTCTTCTTTCTATGGGGTTTTATCACTGTACTGGTAGATTCATTAATTCCGCGTTTACGGGAAGTTTTCACGCTTAGCTATTTTCAGGCTGGAATGGTGCAATTTGCATTTTTTGGAGCCTATTTACTATTGTCTATTCCCGCGGGATATATTTTGTCAAAAATCGGTTACAAAAGAGGAATCATACTTGGCCTGCTGACTATGGCAGTGGGTTGTCTGCTTTTTTATCCGGCTGCATCCTATAGGATTTTTGGAGTTTTTATGCTTGGATATTTTATCCTCGCAGGCGGAATTACAATTTTACAGGTGGCTGCTAATCCTTATGTAACCATACTTGGTCCGGAAAAATCTGCTTCTAGCCGACTAAATCTTTCACAAGCTTTTAATTCTCTCGGGACAGCTATTGCGCCAATTATTGGAGCACTTTTTATCTTAAGTGACAAAGTAATGTCTACCGATGAAATTGCTTTTATGACTGAAGCCGAACAACAAAAATATTATATTTCTGAAGCTGCTACAGTACAAACTCCTTTTCTGGGGATTGCAGTTTTTATAATTCTTATAGCCGTGGTTTTTCTTTTTGTAAAACTTCCAAAAATTGGAGATACAGCCGCATCCAACGACTACCGAAAAGTACTTAAGAACAAGAATGTCATTCTTGGTGCAGTTGCCATTTTCTTCTACGTAGGTGCAGAAGTTGCACTGGGGAGTTATATGGTAAATTATTTTCTAAGCCTGGAATTATCTGAAACTATCCGCGATACACCATTCATGCGGAATATTGCAGAATGGACGCTGAATTCTGGATTAGCTGAAGCAAGCAGTATGGCCATTGTAGGCGTTTTTGTTACCTTTTACTGGACAGGTGCAATGGTGGGCAGGTTTATTGGTTCTTACCTTACAAGTATTATGAATCCCGCTGTAGTGCTGAGTATATTTGCATCCTGCGCAATCGCACTTTTAGTAATAACCAACTTTAGTACAGGTCTTTTGGCGATGTGGACAATTATTGCAATTGGATTTTTTAATTCCATTGTCTTCCCAACTATTTTTAGTCTTGCTCTCGACGGGCTGGGAGACGATAAGCCACAGGGATCGGGAATCCTTTGTACAATGATAATGGGAGGGGCAATCATACCTCCGGCATTTGGCTATCTAATAGACAATTTTAGCTTTAAAGTTGCTTTTCTACTCGTGATATTTTGCTATCTCTATGTTCTATACTTTGGCTACCGAAATAAGCGCCGGCAGGTGGCAATTTAATTCTCTTAAAGCCGTTCATTTCTGAATGGCTTTTCTTTTATATGACATTATCTTTGTAGTTTTGAAATATTCTGTAAATAACATCCAAACTATATATGTCCGCTCAAAAACGCTTATTCTTACTTGACGCATACGCACTTATTTTCCGTGGTTATTATGCTTTTATAAAAAATCCAAGGATTAATTCTAAAGGTTTTGACACTTCAGCAATTATGGGATTTACCAATTCGCTGTTTGATGTTATTCGGCGTGAAAAACCAGATCATCTCGCGGTATGTTTTGACAAAGAAGGCAGCGAAGTAAGAAAGGAAATGTTTAGCGAATACAAAGCCAATCGCGATGCCACGCCGGAGCCAATAATGCAGGCAATTCCTATAATCCAGGATATCCTGAAAGCAATGCATATTCCGGTAGTGGTACTTCCCGGTTGCGAGGCCGACGATATTATTGGAACGCTGGCGCAACAAGCTGAAAAAGAAGATTACAAGGTTTTTATGGTAACTCCCGATAAGGACTTTGCACAGCTGGTTACCGAAAATATTTTTATGTACCGCCCTGCAAGAATGGGAAATGGTATTGAAATATGGGGAATTCCTGAAGTTCAGAAGAAATTTGGGGTAGAGCGTCCCGAGCAGGTGATCGATTTCCTTGGGATGATGGGCGATGCTGTTGATAATATTCCAGGCCTTCCGGGGGTGGGCGAAAAAACTGCTAAGAAATTTCTGAAGGAATTCGGCAGTATGGAAGAACTGCTCGCCAACACCGCAAAGCTAAAAGGCAAAATGCGCGAAAAGGTAGAAGCCCATGCAGAACAGGGAATCCTTTCCAAAAAACTCGCTGCAATTATAACGGACTGTGATGTAAAATTTCATGCTGAAGATTATCAACTTTCGATGCCTGACGCTGAAAAAGTGCAGGAAATTTTTGATGAGCTGGAGTTTAGAAGACTGAAGGATCAGTTTCTGAAGTTGTTTAGTGGGGAAGAAGATCATCCACAAACACAGGTTACCAATTCCCCTTCAGCAAAGCAGAATGCACAGGTGGCGGGAGCCGGACAGTTCTCTCTTTTTGGATCTGGAGATGCAGAAAAGATTGAGCCTACTTCTGGCAGAAAATCTTTAGAAGATACAGCGCACGTTTATCAAAGCTTAAGCACAGGAATGGCACGCACACTTTTTCTTCAGAATTTAATGAAGCAACAGAGCGTAAGTTTCGATACCCAGACTACAAGCACCAATCCAATGGATGCAGAACTTGTAGGGATCGCCTTTTCCTGGGAAACCGGAAAAGGTTTTTACCTCCCGTTTCCTGAAGATACTAATGAAGCGCAACAGCTTATTGAAGAACTACGGCCCTTCTTTGAAAACGAAAACACCGAAAAAATTGGTCAGAATTTAAAGTATGACATTAAAGTAATGGCCCGGTATGGCATCGAAATCAAGGGAAAACTTTTTGATACGATGATTGCCCATTACCTGATAAACCCGGATATGCGCCACAATATGGATATCCTGGCAGAAACTTACCTCAATTATTCTCCGCAGCCCATATCTGAAGTTGTTGGTAAAAAAGGAAAAAATCAGAAGACTATGCGGGACATTCCGCTGGATCGCCAGTGTGAATACGCTGTAGAAGATGCAGATGTTATCCTTCAGCTTAAGCAGTTTTTTGAAAAGGAACTTAATGAGGCAAACACGCGGAAATTATTTAATGAAATTGAAATTCCGCTGGTTAAAGTTCTTGCCGAAATGGAACTGGAAGGAATTAACCTTGACGAAAAATTTCTTAATTCCCTTTCCGAAGCACTCGATAAAGACATTAAAGAGCTGGAAGAAAAAATCTATTCTGATGCGGGGGAAGAATTTAATATTGGTTCTCCCAAACAATTAGGAATTATTCTTTTTGAAAAAATGGAGCTGGTAAAGAAACCTAAAAAGACTAAAACAGGACAATACTCCACCAGCGAAGATGTACTTTCTGTATTAGCCAAAGATCACGATATTATTCAGCGTGTCCTGGATTACCGCGGACTTGTAAAATTAAAAAATACTTATATAGATGCTCTCCCCGGGCAAATCGAAAAATCCACAGGCCGCGTACATACAGATTATGTGCAGACAATTGCCGCTACTGGTAGGTTAAGCTCTAATAACCCTAACCTTCAGAATATCCCTATAAGGACAGAAAGAGGCCGGGAGGTGAGAAAAGCATTTGTCCCAAGGGATGAAAATTATATTTTACTGGCTGCCGATTATTCCCAGATTGAATTACGGATTATTGCTGCACTTAGCCAGGAAGAAACAATGGTTAAAGCATTCAAGGAAGGAGAAGATATCCATGCTTCTACAGCTGCAAATGTTTTTAATGTACCTATTGAAGAAGTGACGCGCGAACAGAGAAGCAATGCGAAAACTGTAAATTTTGGTATTATATATGGAGTTTCCGCTTTTGGCCTTAGCAATCAAACCAGCCTAAGTAGATCTGAATCCAAAGAGTTAATTGACACTTATTATAAGACTTATCCTAAACTGAGCAATTTTATTAGTGAACAGGTAGAATTCGCAAGAGAGAACGGATATGTCCAGACGGTTTTAGGTAGAAGAAGGTATCTGAAAGATATAAATTCGCAGAATGCAATGGTAAGAGGAGCTGCGGAAAGAAATGCCGTTAATGCACCAATCCAGGGAAGCGCTGCCGACATCATTAAACTAGCTATGATCAACATCCACAAAAAGCTGAAGGAAAAGAAGTACAAAACTAAAATGCTCCTACAGGTACATGATGAACTTGTTTTTGATGTTTACAAGTCAGAACTGGAAGAAATCAAAAAAATGATCAAGCATGAAATGGAAAATGCGTTTAAGCTGGAAGTACCGTTAGATGTAGATCTTGGAGAAGGACAAAATTGGCTGGAAGCTCATTAATTAAAAAAGCCCTCCCAGAACTGAATCTGCGAGGGCTTTCTACTAACAAC